>NZ_JALPSC010000001.1:2100000-2228937 GCF_023217965.1 Prevotella sp. E13-27
ACAAGGCTCTGGCATACATCGGCGTGAACAAGGAGTATGAGGGTACGTTCCCGAATATCGAGATGAATACGGTATCGCACCTGAAACTGGTGCAGCACATCGAGGCGGCCATCAAAGAGAGTGAGCCGGACATTATCATCACACATCATCCTGCAGACACGAACAACGACCACCTGCAGACCTCGATGGCCTGTCAGGAGGCTATCCGCTTGTTCCAGCGCAGGCCGGAGGTGAAGCGATTGAAGGAGTTCTGGTATATGGAGGTTCCATCATGTACGGAGTGGAAAATAAACAATGCGATGCAGGACTTTGTGCCTAACTGTTATGTGGAAGTTGGTAAGGATGGCGTAGATGCGAAGATTAAGGCTCTGTCGATGTATAGAGGCGTAATGCGTCCCTATCCTCATCCACGGTCTGCTGAATACATCTCTGGCTTGGCTGCAGTGAGAGGAAGCCAATGGGGCGTAAACTATGCTGAGGCATTTGAGGTGGTATTGAGAAATTATTAAAAAGGTGCGAAATGAAGATCACGCAAGCTGTATTAGATAAGTTAACAGAGCAGGCGAAAGCTTCGCCAAGGCTCAGGATGAACCAGGATCTGAGGGATTCTGAGAATGACGGGTCGCAGAGGATGCTGAACGCTATTGAGCCTGGCTCTCCTCTGCCTATACACAGGCATAGGCATACCAGCGAGACAGTGGTATGTCTGCGGGGCAGGTTAGTGGAGGAGTTCTATGATGAGTTAGAACGGACTTGCACAGAGGCGATAGAACTATCACCGAATGGCCCTGTGGTGGCGCTGAACATTCCTGCGGGGCAGTGGCATACTGTCCGTGCGTTGGAGAGTGGTACCGTGATTCTGGAGATGAAGAACGGAAAGTATGAACCCATTCAGGACTGCGATGTCCTCCGATAAAGTTTAGAGTTAGTATGCAAATGGAAAATATAACAGACAGACTTCGAGAGTTTATTGAGGATGAGGCTCGGTCGGGCTCCATGGATTTTGGATGTATAACACCTCTTTATGTCTATAGGATGTGGGGAGGCAGCGTTTCGATAGAGGAGATCGAAGCGGGGCTTCAGGAACTACGAAAACAAGGACTGCTGCCGTGATGAAAACAAAAATATAATAAGAAGATATGTCAATCATAAGACGTGAGAAATCGAGAATCGGCATGTATCATGTGTTGGTGCAGGGTGCCGGTAACAACGAGCTGTTCCACGACGATGAGGATTATCAGGTGTTCGTGGAGTATCTGGCAAAGCTGATGAAAGAGGCATGGGCGGAGGATGACGAGCCGGACAGGCCGTATTTCCATACGTATGCCTACTGTCTGACACCGAAGCAGTTCCGACTCATCGTGAAGGAGGAGAAGTACCAGGTGAGCGCAATCATGCAGAGTATATCACAGTTGTACTCGCGATATTATTCTGGTAAGTATAATAGCTATGGGCCTTTGTACCGCAGACGCTACTATAGTGAACCAATCAACGATGATGAGCGGCTGGAGGTGGTGATGCGGTATGTGCATCAGGAACCGCTGAGACTGAGACCACAGATTTCACGAAATGGTGGAATGACGGAGGCACTGGATGAATGGGCTTGGAGCAGTTGGCATGAGTATGTGGGACTGGGAAGTGACTTGCCAATCGTATGCGAGAAGCCTGACGCTTGTCATGGTTTGACGGCAGAACAGTGGCGAGATTTATTGAGTAAGCCGCTTCCTGAGGGCACGAAGTGTTTGGAACCGAAGGAATATCGCTCACCGAAGCCAACGGAGACACAGGTGCTGAGCATGGTGCGACTGATGACGACAGCCACGAACTGGGCGGAGTTTAATGCCTTCCCGAAAGACGAGCGCCTGAAAACCATTAAGCAGCTGCTGCAGAACGGGGCCTCCATCCGCCAGATGGAGAAACTGACGGGAATAGGAAGAGGAGTGATACAGAACCTATAGAAAGTGAAGAATGAAGAATCGGCTACCGCTATCAAGAGTGTAGTCTAGAGATAATGAGAGCCGAGGATGCGATGTGCATTCTCGGCTCTTTGCGTATGTTCGATGGTTGGTTATCCTATTATCGCCTCCATATTGCTATTCAGAAAATTCTCCAGACTCACGCCACCGGTTCCAACCACAAACGAACGTTTAGGGTGGAAGGCCTCTACAAACTCGGGCAAGCCGGAATTCATCCCCCTGCGGCCACTCTTCACCTCAATGGCTGTCGCCTCACCATCGCGCACAATCACAAAGTCCACCTCCAAGTCGCCTAGAGAAGCATTTCTCGACGGCTCACGCCAGTAGTACACCTTATAGTCCAGCTCGTCGGCCATACTCATCAGGTGCGCTCCTACGGCACTCTCCACCCAGCGGCCCCATGTCTTTGTATCCGTTCTGTCTGTCACAAAACCACGCCCCTTGTAGGCCGTCAGCAAGGCATTGTTATACACCTGATACTTGGGGATGGAGCCCCTCTTGCGCGCCTCGTCGTTGGCATATTTTTGCAAGCCCGTCAACAGGGCGCACTGGTCTAAAATCTCCAGATAGCCGGCCAGTGTGGTCACATTGCCCGCATCCTGCAACTGCCCCATCATCTTGGTGAGCGACAGGATTTCTGCCGAATAGCTGCACCCCAGCTCGAACAGCTGTTTCATCAAGGCTGGCTTATAGATGTTCGACGTCATGATCACGTCCTTCTCGATGGCCGGAGCCACCAGCGAGTCCTTGATGTATTTCCGCCACCTGCGCTCGTCCTTTATCATGTGCGCAGGCCCGGGATAGCCGCCAAAGTAGATATACTCGTCCAGCGATATTCCAAAGGCATCCCGCATCTCTTGCAGGCTCCAGTGTGGCATCCTGATCAGTTCGAACCTGCCCGCCAGCGATTCCGTCAGTCCCTTCTTCAGCAGCAGACGGCTACTCCCCAGCAGCACCACCTTCAGGTTCACGTGATTGCGCGAGTCGGCATCCCATTCCCGTTTTACCATCTCGCTCCAGTTCTCAATCTTCTGTATCTCGTCTATCACCAGCAGGTACTCATCCAACTTTCTGAGCATCATCGTGGTGCGGGCAGACTCCCAAACGCGATGTATCCAGTCGCTATCCTTCGGGTCAACCGCATCCGCCACCTCAATGGTATGGGGAATGGTCACCTGTGCCAGCACCTGATTCACCAGGGTGGACTTCCCTACCTGTCGTGGACCGGCCAGCACCTGCATAAATTTTCTGGGTTCCAGAACCCGTTCCTTTAGTGTATAGAACTGTTTACGAATATATTCCATTGCTCAAATCGATATAATATTTTACTCAATTCTCTTTATGCTTTTACTCAAATTACGCTGCAAATTTACTCAATTCTTTCGACATATCAAAATATTTTCATAATAAATAGTGAAAGTTCGTTCATGGATGGGAATAGGAAGAGAACCTATAGAAAGTGAAGAATGAAGAATCGGCTTCGCCGGTGAAGAGTGCGCTCGGCGACGATAGGAGACGCTTGTTCCGAAGGTTTAGGCAAAACTCCATATTTATTATAAAAACACTCTTCGCGTGGAAATTGTACAGAATTTGATTCAAAATTTAACAGGAACTTTGGTGATTCTTAATTAAATGCTTACTTTTGTACGGTATTACGATAGTACAACAACATGACAAAGAAGCATATAATACAGATATTTGAAGATAAAAAGGTTCGTACAGTATGGGATGACGAACAGCAAAAGTGGTTTTTCTCCATTGTAGATGTATGTGAAGTACTTGCAGAAAGTAAAGATCCTGCTGCATATTGGCGCAAGCTAAAACAGAGACTCAAAGCAGAGGGCAATGAAACCGTGACAAATTGTCACGCTTTGAAGATGCTTGCACCCGATGGTAAAAATCGCTTGACAGATGTTGCTGACATGTCACAGTTGTTCCGACTTATTCAGTCGATCCCATCGAAGAAAGCAGAGCCATTCAAAAACTGGATGGCAGAAGTCGCTGCAAAGCGTATCGATCAGATGCAAGATCCAGAGTTGAACTATGAACAAGGGTATGAAGACTATCGTAGATTGGGCTACTCTGACCGATGGATTAACCAGCGTCTTAAAAGTATCGAGGTCCGTAAGGAATTGACAGATGAATGGGATAGAGCCGGAGTGAAGGATGGACAGCAGTATGCTTCGCTGACAGATATTATTACTCGTGGCTGGAGTGGTAAAACTACTAGGCAGTATAAACAATACAAAGGTCTTAAGAAAGAAAGCCTGCGTGATAATATGACTAATATTGAATTGGCTTTAAATACGCTGGCTGAGGCTTCTGCAGCAGAAATTAGCAAAGCTCAAAACCCCAAAGGGTACAAGCAGAGCGTTGTAGTTGCAAGAAAAGGAGGAGAGATAGCTGGTGATGCCCGTAAGAAGTTGGAAAAACAGATTGGACGCTCTGTTGTGACAAAAGAAAAGGCTTCTGATTACTTGCCACCTACTGATAGATGGGAGGCACTTCCAGAAGATACTGATGAAGATTAATATTTCCCCAATGCTCGGCGACGATAGGAGACGCTTGTTCCGAAGGTCTCAAGAAGAATGAAGAATCGGCTACCGCTATCAAGAGTGTAGTTTAGAGATAAAGAGGGCCGAGAATGCGGATGTGCATTCTCGGCTCTTTGCGTATAGTAACTAAACCATTCATGTTTTATTTTAATCGGTGAAACTTTAGTGTGTTTCACCAATTATTTGTATCTTTGCACACGCAAACTGAAAACTAATTACTAACAATACAAAAAGTCAATGAAATCAAAATTTTATGCTTTGATGACACTACTGCTCATGTTGTGTGCTGTAGCAGGTAGTGCTAAGAAGGTACATACGTTGGGCGACTCAACGATGGCACCTTATGATGAGTCAGCCACCAATACGCGCGGTTGGGGTATGTATTTCGGAAACTTCCTCACTAATGGATGGACATCGGTTAACTATGCCAAGGGCGGTCGTGACTCGCGTGGCGGCTACAACGAATTGTGGCAGAACGCTAAGAACAATGTGCAGGAAGGCGACTACGTGCTCATACAGTTTGCCCATAACGATGGTAAATATAATGGTGTGGATAATCTGGAACTTCAGAAATACTACACTGATAAGGGTGATGCTACGAACGCTGCTGCCGTGAAGAGCGACGGACGAGGCACTACACCATCAACCACCTATAAAGACTGCTTGAAGCAGATAGTTGATGCAGTGAAGGAGAAAGGTGCAACACCTATCCTCGTTTCTGCTGTGTGCCGTTGCTATTTTGGCAGCGACAACAAGATTACACGTCCAGGTCGTCATGACTTGGGCGATAAGTATGATGCCATCGTCAACGGCGAACTGAAGACTGGACAGAAGATTGCCGCTACTGACCATACGATGGACTACAGTTACCAGATGCAGCAGTTGGCTACTGAACTCAACGTAGCCTTCATAGATATGACCACGGCGACAAAGAATCTTTATGAGAGCTATGGAACCTATGATAAATGTTATGCAGCCCTCTTTGATAAAGGCGGTGAGAAGGACAATACCCACTATAACCTGACAGGTGCCCTGACAGCAGCCCGCCTGTGTGCACAGCTGATGAAGGAGAAAGGCATCCTTGCTGATGATATCGTTATTCCTACAGAACTCTCCATTACTCCAGCTACCGTAGATTTAGGCGAGGGCTATCTTGGCAAGACAGCCATGAAAGAACTTACTCTTAGTGGTTTGGGACTGGAGCCGGCAAGTGGCACAGTAACCATTTCGACTACTGAAGGCATGGCGCTTTCTACTGATAAACAGAACTGGAGCACATCGCTCACTATTGACTACCAGAACGGTTCACTCATCAAGACCTTTTATGCTAAGGTTAATCTGACTACTGTTGGTCAGTATAATGGAACGGTGACCGCAACACAGGGTGACAAGAACATCAGTGTGCCCGTAACTATTAAGGTTGTTGAACTGGGCGGTGGCGATCCCTTCACTGTCGCTTGGACCATGAATAATACTGACAAGGAGAAGGCTACCGTAACAGGTGGTGCCACTGCCGCTGACGTGAAATATGAAGGTCTTGAGACATACGGATATGTAAACGGCTATGGTGCGCTGATTGCTCCCACTGGCAGCACAGGTGCATGGCCTTCGGCTGGCATTGACGACTCGCCAAACCAGTATGTGCAGTTTGCTGTGACTGCTCCTGAGGGCAAGAAACTCGACATCAATAGTATCGCCATGAAGATCAAGGCACAGGGTGGGGGTGCCTTACAGTGCCACACTTACTATTCTACTGATGGATTCGTAACACGCAAGACAATATTCTCTTCGGCTGTACTTACCAGCACATGGAACGAGATACTCTCTGAGGATGTTGTAAAGGTAGAAGAAGGTGAGCAACTGCTCATACGCGTCTATCCCTGGTCTGGACAGGTGGATAACGGTCGCTGGATATGTATCTCTGATGTGGCTGTTAGTGGACAGTCGAAGAATGCTGCTGGTGTGAACATCACGGGTTCTGTTATCTATCAGTTGGACAAGGGCGGACTGAACCAGGGCGACGACGTGACGTTCGACCCCGAGACGCTGAGCGCCGGTTTTGCCGGCAAGAAGTGGTCGGCAGGCTCGACGCTGACCGTCGAGGGCACCATCCAGTATGTAGGCAAGAACGACGAGAAAACGAATCAGACGAAGATTTATAATGGTACTACGGGCAGTCTTAACAGCAGTCGTGTTGACGACAATGCACTCAAGCTGACCCTCACTCCTGAGGACGGTTTTACGTTTGTTCCCTCAAAGGTGAGTTTCAAGGCAGCCCGCTATGGCACCGACGGCGGTAACATCGGTGCTGCCATCAAGGCTGGCACTGACGAGGTGGTGCTGGTAGATAACAAGGGTGTGAACCGTGGTAGTAAGAATCTTGATATTGCCGCGTTCAGCGAGGCTGTCGACGGCATCACCGCCACTGCCGACAAACCGCTGGAGCTGAGTTTCTATTTCCTCGGCTTGGGCAAAACCAAGTCGATGGGACTCTCGGATGTCGTCATCGAGGGACAGCTCGTGGGTGCCGCCGCGCAGGTGACGAAATATGTGCTGAACACCCTTGTGGAACCTGCTGAAGCAGGTACTATCACTCGTGAACCCGAGCTGGAACAGTATAAGGAAGGAACTCAGGTTACATTGAAGGCCATAAAGAACTTTGGATATAAGTTCAAGGAGTGGCAGGATGCTACAGGAGCTCAGGTGAGCACAAATGCCGAGACTACTGTCACAATGGATTCCGAGAAGACCATGAAAGCCGTCTTCGAGTCTGTTCCTGTCTATAAGGTCACAACGAAAGTAACCAACGATGCTGAGCGTCAGTTGGGTAGCATCACCTTGTCGCCCAACGACCATGAAGGCCAGTATGAGGCAGGAACAAAGATAAAGGCAACAGCCAACGAGTCGAAAATCCTGAAGTTCCTATCTTGGACTGATGGTAACGAGAATGCCAATGCTCTAAAGGAACGCGAGATTACGGTGAATAGCGATATGGAACTGGTAGCCAACTACGAGGTGCAGGACTTCATTGCTGTGTTTGATGCCAGCAATACTGCGGCCTACGACTACGAAGGCAAGCCATTTGCTGCCGATGAGGTGTGGGATAATAATCGTAACGCCAAGTCGTGCATCGTTAAGCAGAGTGATGGCACTTTGGTCTATACCAAGGACGGTGGCACTCCTGTAGTACGCAATCGCCAGAGTGTGGTTCTCTCAAGCATCAATGGTCTTTATCAGAACGGATATAATACTGCAGAAATCTCATGGCAGTATCAGTTCTCTACTGTAGGCTTTACATCCGCTACCTTCACTGCTGATATGGCTGCCAAGAATGCTGCTACTAAGAACTGGAAGGCCCAATACTCTGTCGATGGCACTACATATAACGCCCTTGGCGAGGCTTGGCAGATGACAGCCAACGTTGTTACTCCCTTGTCGTTCTCGCTGCCTGCCGATGCTATTGGCAAGGAAACAGTATATGTTCGCATCATGGGTACAGGCACTGAGCTGCTTAGCGACAAATACGCTTTCACTGCCGGTGAGTTCTGTGGACTGAAATATGCAACCAACTCGGAATCAGGAGTGGGCAACGTATATGTGCTTGGCGAGGCTATCGTGACAGACGATGATCAGGCTCCTGCGGTAACGGCTACCATTCCTGCTAATAATGCTACAGGCATTAGCGCTACGGGCAAGATAACAATTTCGTTCGACGAGCGTATCAAGGAGACAGGCATCAAGGCACAGGCTACGTTGGCTGAAGCCGGTGGCAAGACTTTGGCTCTGAATCCCACATGGAACAGTCGTTCGGTATCGTTCAACTATAGCAGTTTGAGCTATGGCACACAGTACACCTTTACCATGCCGGCAAACTATGTGCAGGATTGCTCTGGCAATAAGCTCGCAGAGCCTGTAAGCATCATTTTCACCACGATGCAGCGTCCTACTGTTGAGAAGGCACTCTACGACTTTATCGTGCCCGACAATGGTACTATCACCGAGGCGCTCAATGCTGCCAATAACCGTGCCGACAAGACCACTCGTTATCGTGTGTTCATTAAGAACGGCAACTATGTCTTCGACACCAACGGCAAGACCACGGGTGGTGACAATAAGGAATATGACGACCCACGCTCTTATCTGAAGGCTGCCAATACCAGTTTCATCGGTGAGTCTATGGACGGTGTGGTCATCACCAATAAGACACCTGCTGCTACATGGAACAACGGCTACGGAGACGCTTGTCCGTTGGAAGGCATTGGCAAGGGTGATGTGCTCATTATTGAGGGCTCAGCAACCAATAGCTATTTCCAGAACCTGACACTGAAATCGTCTATGGGTGATGCCCATGGTCGTGACATCGTGCTCCACGATTATTCTACTCATACCATCTTCAAGGATGCCTGCATTTGGGCTTATCAGGATACATACGTTTCAAATAAACAAGATGGTGCATACTATTTCGAGGGAGGTGTTATCCGCGGACGTACCGACTTTATCTGTGGATCGGGTGATGTATTCTTCAATAAGGTGAACATCATCATGTGTGAGAAAGGTGGTTATATCGTGGCTCCACAGGGCAACAGCAAATATGGCTATGTGTTCAAGGACTGCACTATTGAGGGCGGCAAAAGCGATGTCGATGGTAGTTACTATCTTGGACGAGCATGGACGTCAGCAGCAGAGACCTACTTCATCAATACGACTATGAAGGCTAAGCCTGCCAAGGCGGGATGGCATGAGTGGAACAACGGTCCCACGCGTTTTGCTGAGTACAACTCGATGAATGCCAACGGTGCCGCCATCGATTTGAGCTCTCGTGCTACCACCATCAATGGTACGCCCAACAAACCTGTACTCACCGATATGGAGGCAGATGTGATTGGCGATATGAATAATACCTTTGGCGACTGGCAGCCCACACTGCTTACCGAGCAGGCTCCTGTTCCGGCAGCCATTTCTGTGCAGGGTGTCACTCTTACTTGGGACAACAGTGATTACACAATGTTGTGGGCTGTATGCAAAAACGACAGCGTTGTGGCCTTCACCACCAAGCCAACGTTTACTGCTACGGAGAGTGGTACATACACTGTGCGCGCAGCTAATGAGATGGGTGGCTTGAGTGCTGCATCAAAGAGTATCGTAATCACCGATGAAATGATTTCCGGAATCAGCGCTACGCTAAATGATGAAGGCAAGATAAGAAATGATAATGCCATCTATGACCTGCAGGGCCGCAGAGTGAGTGTTAATGCGAAGAAGGGATTTTATATCATCAACGGACGTAAGGCATTTGTAAAATAAATAACGGTATGAAAAAGTTTTTTGCAGTATTTATAGGCCTCATGATGGGCGTTATCCTGAAGGCTGAAAACTACCCCTACAAGAGCGATTACCTGTGGGTGACAGTGCACGACCCAGTGATGGCTAAAGAGGGCGATACTTACTATCTCTACTCCACAGGCATGGGCATACAGCGCATGACTTCAAAGGACCGCAAGTCATGGACCATAGAGCGTCAGCCTGTGATGACCGTTATCCCCGGCTGGACCACCGACTCCGTGCCAGGATTCCGTAATCATGTATGGGCGCCCGATGTGATTAAGTGGCATGACCGTTGGTGGATGGCTTATAGCTGTTCCACCTTCGGCAAGAACGGCTCTGCCATCGGTCTGCTAAGCAGCCGTTCGCTCGCTTCTAACCGTTGGAAGGATGAGGGATGCATAGTGACTTCTCGTGAGAAACGTGACAACTGGAACGCCATTGACCCTAACTTCATTATTGACGATGCCACCGACACTCCTTGGATGGTCTGGGGCTCGTTCTGGGATGGAATACAGATAGCTCGTCTTGACTCAACGATGCACATCGCCAAGGGTCAGCAGCCGCGCACCATTGCCCGTCGCTACGATCCAAACTACAAGCCAACAGAGCCAAATCCCACGTCGAAATATGCGGGAACAAACGCCATTGAAGCGCCATTCATCTTCAAGCATGGCGGATACTATTATCTCTTTGTGTCGTGGGACTACTGTTGTCGCGGAGCGAAGAGTAACTATCGTGTGGCAGTGGGGCGAAGCAAGACCGTCGATGGTCCCTATCTCGACCGTGATGGCAAAGATATGGCCCAAGGTGGCGGTACGCTCTTCATTGAAGGCGACAAAAAACAATGGGAGGCAGCAGGCCACTGTGCCGCCTATAACTTCGATGGCGAAGACATCTTCATCTGTCACGGCTATAGCACCGCTCACAATGGAGCAGCTCTACTCATCCAGCGCCCCATTACCTGGACAGCTGATGGGTGGCCGATGCTGAAATAGACTTGAAAACATCGAGATTGTTCTGCCAATCTACATTGTTCAATCACATAATCCCCCAATAATATAAAGTCACCTTTGCAGGGTGACTTTTTCGTATATTCAAACATTTTCTTCCCATAATTTTGATTGTTGGAAAATAATTCTTATTTTTGCAGCCAGCAATGATAACCTGTAAAGGGCGAGTGTAGCCTATTAATATTGAAATAACTAACCATTATACTGAATAATAATACTTAACCATATAAACTGCAAAGTTATGATAAAAAATGTATGCTTTTTGATAACGAGCAAAGAATTGATAGCGAAAAAAATATTTGCTATCATGCTAATGATGGTAATACCTATGCTATCGTGGGCAGCTCCCTATACTTTTGACCATGAAGGCTTTACCTATTACGGCGTAATAGGACGTGATGTGTCGATAGTGGCATGTTCCCAGGATGTAGAGCATATAGATGTTCCAGCCAGTATTATTCATGATGAGATTGTGTATAATGTAACAGGAATAAGTGCAAACGTGTTCAAAGACAAGACAACTTTGAAATCCATATCCTTTCCTGACGGTTTAACCTACATTGGAACTTCGGCCTTTGAAGGTTGTACGAATCTTACAACGATAACTCTACCTCCTACAACGTTGGTGGAAATAGGATCATCTGCTTTTAAGGGATGTACTAAGTTAAAGTCCATCAATCTACCCAGTAGCTTAACAACTATAGGTGATGGCACTTTTGAAGGAGCAGGCCTGACTTCTATTAATATACCAGACAATGTGACATCCATCGGTTCTGAGGCTTTTAAAGATTGTGTAGGCTTGACTTCAATCTCTATTCCAAGTGGTATAGAGACGATTTCAAATGGTTTGTTCTCTGGCTGTACAAGTTTGAAAAACATCGTTATACCCAATGGCGTAAAAAGGATAGAAGCCGGATTCTGTGATGGTTGTACTGGTCTTGTTTCCTTATCCATTCCTATGAGCGTGACATATATTGAATCTTCTGCTTTCAGGGGCTGTACGGGTAAAGTCACTATAAATTGTTCCATCCCTAATCCCACGTTCTACGATCACGGCACGTTCAGGGATTCCCAAATAACAGAAGTGGTAATGGGCGATAGCGTGAAGAGCATAGGTCGCTATGCATTCGGCGGATGTACTACGCTAACTACTGTTACTATCGGACAGAATGTTACCAACATTGGTGATTATGCTTTTGACGGCTGTACTGGCCTCACCTCCATCATCATTCCTGATGCCTTGACATCTATAGGTGGCGCAGCGTTCCGTGGTTGCACAAGCCTTACTTCTGCCACACTGGGTAACGGAATGCAGACAATTGGCTCATCAGCTTTTGCTGAATGTAGCAATTTGCAGTCCGTAGCGATACCCACAGGAGCAATTGGCAATAATGCCTTTGCGAATTGCAGCAAGTTGGAAAACCTTACCTTGGGTAATGGCGTGACCAGCATTGGCGATGTTGACGGAGGAGCTGTTTTCGAATATTGTTCCAGCCTGAAAGTCGTGAGTATCCCTAGTAGTGTGATCATCATCGGACGAACTGCTTTCTACGGTTGTACTGGCTTGCAGTCGATTACCATACCGTCGACAGTAACCACTATCGGACAATATGCGTTTGGAGGTGGGTGTACAGGTAAGGCTACAATCAACTGTAGTATACCTGATAATACTGAAGCCTTCAGTTATGATTGCAGGTTTTCCGAAATTATCATTGGCGAGGGAGTTACTCGCATTGGCAGTAATGCATTCAGAGGAAACCCCAGTCTGCTTTCGCTCACGTTGCCAAGAGGCTTGCAGTCCATTGGAAGCAATGCTTTCTATGATTGCCAAAACCTGGCCTCTGTTTATATCCCTGCAAGTGTAACGAGCATTGAGGATAGAGCCTTTCTGATTTGTAGGAAACTGACCCTCGCGCCTGGTTCTGTGCTCTCTTGCGAGATTGGAAATAGTGCATTCGATGGTTGTATCAGCCTCACATCGGTTACTTTTGGCAACGGGGTTGGCAACATTGGTGAATATGCCTTCCGTAGCTGTACTGAACTGGCTACTGTTACTGTACCTGAAGGTGTGACCAAGATGAAGTATATTGGCCAGTATGCTTTCAGTGAATGTGGCAAGATGACTAGTTTTGATTTCCCAAGTAGTCTGGACAGTCTTGGCTATAGTGCTTTTGAGAAATGCAGCAGTCTCAATGCTATTCATCTGAAAGAGGGCGTAAGGGTGCTTGAAGGCTCAACCTTCTTTGGATGTTCAGGCGTTACTTCTGTGTCGCTTCCATCTACACTCCAGAAGATTGGAGGTAATGACTTCAATGGCTGTCAGGGTACGCTCCGTCTGAATGGCAATCTTCCAGATATCCCGAATGTATTCTCTTCTCCCTTTAGTACGGCTAAGTTCAATCATGTTGTACTTGGCGAAGGGGTTACAAAACTTGACGATGGTACTTTCTATGGATGTTGGACATTGATGAATGTAACGGTAGAACGTCCCAATCCCATCTCCATATATAGTAATGTGTTCCCAAATCGTAGTTACAACACTCTTTACTGTCCGAAAGATGGAAAGAACAAATATATGGCAGCAGAATTCTGGAAGGAATTTCAAAATATCAAAGGGTTCCCCGATCCAGATGTGAACCAGGACGGATTTGTGGATGTTGTGGACGTGGTGGACATAGCACGTTTCGTGGTTGGTACGCCCAGCGAATCGTTTGACAAGATATTGGCCGACTTGAACGGTAGCGGTGAGGTGAATGTGGGCGATGCTGTGGTGCTGGTCAACGAGATTGCTGGTGATGTAAACTGGGCAAGACCCTTGCATGCACCAGCAGTGAGCGATGGAATACTGACTTTGACAAGGAATTCCGACCAAAGTCTATCATTCTCATTAAAAAACAACAGCGCATACACAGCCTTCCAATTTGATTTATATATTCCAGAGGAAACGGATGTAGAAAAGATGATGCTGAATACGCTGCGTAAACATAAGCATCAGCTGCTTTATAATAAGATAGAAGATGGTCATTATCGTGTGGCTGCTTTGTCAACTAGCAACAAGGTGTTTAATGGTAATGCAGGCGAACTACTGAATATAGCAGTAAGCGGAATAAGCGGAAATGATATGGGTATCCGCGACATCCACTTCTTCGATGTAGAGGGCAACGACTTTAGGTTTGCAGATATCGCCCTAAGCGAAACGACAGGTATAGAAAAACTCACTTCATCACTTTCTAACGGCGAGAAAGATGTCTATGACTTTCAAGGTCGTAAGATGAAAGCTGGTTCGCTGACGAAAGGACTGTATATCGTTGGTGGTAAGAAGATGATGGTAAAATAATAAAAACATGGTGTTATGAAGAAGTTTATTTTTCTCTTTATGGCAATAGTGCTCAGTCTTATGAGTGCCAATGCCCAAACCATAAGTATTGCTGATGCGACACTGAATCCTGGCGAAACGAAGGTAATAAGCATTGATCTGAACAATACGCAAACGAATATCGTCTCTTTCCAAATGGATCTGTCGCTACCTGATGGTATAACGATTAACAAAGCTGGATGTTCATTAGGTAATAGAATTACAGACGAAGATCAAGAACTTGTAATTGGCAAACAACC
This sequence comes from Prevotella sp. E13-27, assembly GCF_023217965.1. NCBI lineage: Bacteria > Pseudomonadati > Bacteroidota > Bacteroidia > Bacteroidales > Prevotellaceae > Prevotella > Prevotella sp. E13-27. The sequence goes on from NZ_JALPSC010000001.1 coordinate 2,114,482, forward strand.
TGATGGAAGTATCCGGTTGACTAGCACGTCCTTTGCGTTAACTCCTATCACAGAAACAAGTGGTGAGATTCTTAAGTTGTCACTTTCTGCAGCTAATGCTGCTAAAGGTGGAACTGCATCGTTGAAGAATGTCATTTTAGCTACGAGTAGCTCTCAGAAATTATATCCTTCTGATATCTCTTTCAGAGTGAATGTTCCTTATACTTTGACCTACAAGGTTGATGGCAAGGTTTACAAGACAGCAAGCATTAATTATGGTACAGCAATCATTCCTGAGGCCGCACCAACTAAGGAAGGCTATACCTTCTCAGGTTGGAGTGAGATTCCAGCTACGATGCCTGCGAATGATGTTGTGGTAACAGGTATGTTCAGCATCAACCAGTATACTATGACTTTTGTACTTGATAATAGTCAGGAGAACGTGGTGAAGAAGCAGGACTATGCAAGTGAACTGACGGCTCCTGAGAATCCTGTGAAGACTGGGTTTACCTTCAAGGGCTGGAATCCTGCCGTTCCTGCAAAGGTTCCCGCAACAGACATGACGTTCACTGCCCAGTGGGATCGCAACAAGTACATAATAACTTGGATCGTGGACGGTAAGAGCACTGAGAACGAAGTGGAATATGAGGCTACGGTTGTGAAACCTTCCGATCCTGTGAAGGAAGGCTATACGTTCACAGGCTGGGACAAGGAGATTCCTGCATCGATGCCTGCCAACGACCTGACGTTTACTGCACAGTTCTCTGTCAATAGCTATACTTTGACTTATAAGGTTGATGGTGAGGTGTACAAGACATCAAGCATTGCTTATGGTACAGCAATCACTCCTGAGGCTGCTCCAACTAAGGAAGGACATACCTTCAGCGGATGGAGTGAGATTCCTGCAACGATGCCTGCGAATGATGTAGTGATTACAGGTTCATTCTCTGTCAATAGCTATACTTTAACCTATAAGGTTGATGGTGAGGTGTACAAGACCTCAACTGTTGCCTATGGTACAGCGATAACTCCTGAGGCTGCTCCTACGAAGGAAGGACATACCTTCAGCGGATGGAGTGAGATTCCAGCTACGATGCCTGCGAACGATGTTGTGATTACAGGTTCATTCTCTGTCAATAGCTATACTTTAACCTATAAGGTTGATGGTGAGGTGTACAAGACATCAAGCATTGCTTATGGTACAGCAATCACTCCTGAGGCTGCACCCACGAAGGAAGGTCATACCTTCAGCGGATGGAGTGAGATTCCTGCAACTATGCCTGCGAATGATGTAGTGATTACAGGAACGTTTACTGTCAACAAGTACAAGGTACGCTACTATGTTGGTCAACAACTTTGGGCCGAGGACGAGGTGGAATATGGTGCGAAACTGACGCTGCGTGATTACACGCCTGAGAATACCAGCCGTTATGCGTTCGCTGGTTGGGACGGTGAGAAGTACGAGACAATGCCAGCAAAGGATATCGAGTACCATGCAATGATTATTACAGGAATTGGCAGCCTCAATGCAGATACCGATGGCATCAAAGCCATATTCGACAGCACAGGCCGTAAGTTATCGAAGATGAAGCGAGGCATGAATGTGCTGAAAATGAAGGATGGTACTACACGGAAGGTGTTCCGATAAAGACGGAGCCATATTCTAAAGAGTTTAACTACAAAACAATCGGTTTGAGTCAACTCAAACCGATTGTTGCGTTGTATCGTAAGTGATTATATGTCAAGCGATATATTTCAACTGAACCTTCTTCTGAACCAAAGGGAGAATACTGGGTCGGTGATGTAAAGCTGCTTCATCTCGGAATAGATCAGGTCAGCATGAATGAGAGCATCGCGTAGACGGACAAAGTTCGAGGGGGAGCCAAGATCAAAAGACTTACGTACCTTTTTCTCATTGAAACCTATGTGTATGCCTGAAACAATGGCACGAAGAAGATTCATCTGGTATGCTGATAGCGGCTCGACCTGCTGCATATAAAGCATCTCGTTAGTGCTAATCAGTTGACTGATAGCTGGGGCAATCATGTCTTCTGTGACCGTGTTGCCTTCAGCGGTCATATTGTAAATAATGGAAGCAAGATGCTGAACATAAGACGGGTAGCATTCAACTTCTTCGCAGATGCGTGTGGCAAGGTCATTGCTGATGCAGCGATTGCCATGCTTGAAATGGCTGATGATATAGGGCAGCCAGTCGCTGACAGGTATCTTCTGAAGCCAGATGAGATCGCCAAACTGATAGAAAGGCATGCTCCGATTCAGAAAAATTGCACTCATCATGTGCTGTTTACTACCAAAGAGACAGTAACTGGCATGCTGGTGATGCTGCCAAGCAGCACGCATGCGAGCCTGAATGCTGCGGCTGTCAGTCCATTCGCCCACCTGCTGAAACTCATCGATACAGATTGTGATGTATTTCCCCTTACGTATGGCAATCTCTTCGGCCATATTCAACACTTGATCTGGTGTATGAGTCTCAGGTGTGATGCCCAGCGATACGCTAAATTCTGAGGATGGATCAGGAGAAAGGGATAGCTTTGGTGTCAAGCGCAACAGGAAGTCGCGTGCTTCTTCCATCCACAGTTGTGTTTTTGAAGCAGTTTGCTGGAGCAGGGCAGAAACAAAGGCATTGTAGAACTCGTATTCTGTTTTACAGCCAAAAATGTCTAAGTAGACGGTTATTATTCTTTCATTATTTTGTAATTGTCGGCATACATGTTTTACCAAGGAGGTTTTTCCCCACCGACGTGGTGAGATGAGGATGCTATTCAATCCACCTTCGAAGTCCTTTCGCAAACGTTGACTTTCTTCCGTTCTTCCCGTAAAATTAAAGTCATTTACGGCCACTCCATAAACAAAACTTTTTTCCATAACACGTTGATTTTAAATGCAAAACTACATAAAACAAACAAATTACACAAGTTTGTGAATCACAAACTTGTGTAATTTAGTAATTATTAGGATTTCTCAGTCCCCTATACATCCGAATCAGCGTGGAACCGATGGAGATTTCGGTTTTTCTAAAAGAATACTAAAGGTAATACGCTTTTCTTTTTCTGGGCCATTTCACTTTTCATTCGTTCTATAGCCGACTTAAAGAAGAACGAAATAAGTTATTTTTCATTCACTCATTTCTGAAAAGCGAGTCTGGAGTAGTAGTGAATAGTGACTGAAAATAGTTGTAAGTTAGATTGAAATAGTTGAATCTGTGACACGGATTATTAAATCTGCGTCGCAGATTTAATAATCTACGTCATGGTTTAAATAATCTGTGTCGCAGATTTAAGAATTGCAGTCTGTCTTGGTGAGAATACCTGACTATATCATAATCAATAACTGCCAGAACCTGAAAATATTTGCGATTATGTGAAACTGCAATAATAGAAAGAGAGTGTGTCAAAACACAGGATTCCTTTTAAAAACAACGGATTACACGGATTTTACGGAGGTAAGCCCTGCTGAATCAGCAACTTAGTGAATCCGTTAAATCCGTGTAATCCGTTGTAGTAATTACGATACGCCCTATTATTTGTGATTTGAGCTTGTTTGCTCTGAGCGTTTGGCTTAAACGCTTTACGCGTTCTGTTCGTTGATTTTCTCCATGATCTTTGCTTCGAGCTCTTCGCACAGCTCGGGATTGTCCTTAAGCAGCGCCTTTGTAGCGTCGCGTCCCTGGCCCAGCTTCGATTCACCATAGCTGAACCATGAGCCGCTCTTCTTGATGATCTCAAGGTCAACACCAAGATCAACAATCTCGCCAACGCGTGAGATGCCCTCGCCAAAGGTTATCTCGAACTCTGCCTTTCGGAATGGAGGAGCCACCTTGTTCTTTACTACCTTGACACGCACCTGATTGCCAATGACGTTGTCACCATCCTTGATGGCTGTCACCTTGCGTATGTCGAGACGCACGGAAGCATAGAACTTCAGGGCGTTACCGCCAGTGGTTGTCTCTGGATTGCCGAACATAACGCCAATCTTCTCGCGTAGCTGGTTGATGAATATGCAGGTGGTGTTGGTCTTTGATATGGTAGAGGTGACCTTGCGCAGAGCCTGGCTCATCAGTCGTGCATGCAGACCTACAGCCGAGTCGCCCATGTCGCCCTCAATCTCTTTCTTCGGAGTCAGCGCAGCTACAGAGTCAATGACGATGATGTCGATGGCTGCCGAGCGGATGAGCTGGTCGGCAATCTCAAGTGCCTGCTCACCATTGTCGGGCTGAGAGATATAGAGGTTGTTAACATCGACACCCAGCTTCTGTGCGTAGAAGCGGTCGAAGGCATGCTCAGCATCGATGAATGCTGCAATGCCGCCAGCCTTCTGGCACTCTGCAATGGCATGGATGGCCAACGTGGTCTTACCACTTGACTCAGGACCGTATATCTCGATGATGCGTCCCTTGGGGTAGCCGCCAACGCCAAGTGCAGCGTTAAGTGCTATTGAACCGGTAGGGATGACATCAACTTGTTCTATCTTCTCATCGCCCATGCGCATGATGCTTCCTTTGCCGAAGTCCTTCTCAATCTTCGACATGGCAGCCTGCAAGGCTTTCAGTTTCTCCTGCTGAGGGGTCAATGCTTCGCCCTCTGTCTCTTTCTTTGCCATAAATTATTTTGTTTCTTAGTTGTAATGTTTCGTAGAAATAGGATATGCTGATGTGTGTATCAAGACACATCTTGCAATTTGACTACAAAAATAGGCATATTTTTTCTTCTTTCCAAACAAAACCGCCACAAATGCTGTTTTTTTGCTATTTTGACCTTTTTTCAACATTTTGCTGGGAAAGATGCTCGCAGAATGGTTTTATCTCTCTATAGATTACTTCATCATAGCCATATAGGTCGGGAAGAAGTTCCACTTTACCAGTTTCGGGGTTGGGGTAGGCTGTATAATAAATAATGTATAGAGGAAGGTGGGGTGATACCTGTTGATAGGTGAGCAGACGGAACGGACGTTTTTCATCGTCCTTATGTTCCTTTAAGAATTTCTTGCCTTTGTCGCCCACTGGTGGAATGTCCATTGATATGCGCAGACGGTCAAGCAGCCATTCGTCGGCTTCGGGAAGCATGAAGCATGCGAGCTCGAAAGGTTTCTCTACGCGTATGCAGCCGTGGGATAGTGTGCGCTTCTCTCGGGTGAAAGCACGGCGGTTGTTTGTGTCGTGCAGATAGATGCCGAAGTCATTGGCGAAGCGAAACACTATACGTCCAAGGGAGTTGTCTGCACCACCAAGCTGTCCTACACGCAGATGACCTTCCTCAAGCTCTTCAGCAGTGACATCGGCTACGCGGAGCGTGTCGCCGGAACTCTTCTCTAAGATGTAGTAGTTGTTACGTGCAAAATAGGCGGAGTCGCCGGCATGGCGCAGAAAGTCGGTCTTGACGATGGTTTGTGGCACTATCCAGTCGGGGTTAACCTGCATGTGGCTAATCTCGCTGCACAGCAGAGGCGTTTTGTTGGTTACTGCGCCACAGCATATACGCATGTTTAGTACAGAGTCGGAACAGACTGCCCACAGCTGCTGTGCAGGGATGTTGACTATGATGTGCTTGCCTGACGTGTCAGAAGGACGCTTCATTCTCCAACGGCAACGCTCCATGTTGACAGCGAGTTTCTGGCGCACCTTCGGATCTTTTGTCTTTGCCATCTGTTGGCGTAGCGCCTTGCTTACTGCGTCTTGTGGCAGAGATGTTATGAGATGGTTGAGACGATTGTCAGACGACAGCATCTCAACGCTCTCCGTATATTCAGGCGTCTCAACGTCATAGGCGAACAGTTGTGCAAATACTTTTTTCTCGGTGTTCGGCTTATACTCCAGTTTGTTGAACACCTGTTGAGGGCGCATGAAACCATAGCGCTGTCCGGCGCAATAGCGCACATAGGCTTTCGACAGATAATAGTCGAGATGTGGAAGAACGTCGTTGATGTCTATGTGGAGGGAGTCGAAAGCAAGCTGATGAATGATGCTTAGGTCAGAAGCTATCTGAGGGACAAAGAATGCTGTGCTGTCAAGTCCGGCAAGGGGCAGCTCACGTCTCAACGTGGCAAGCAGCGAGTCTGCACCTGCCGACATGCCCATGGCGGTGAACCACAGAGGACTGCTGCCGAAGTCGGTCATCTCCTCATAGCGCTTTCTTACAGCCTTGTCGGCTTTCCATTGTGTTGTGTCATCTTTCACCAATTGCTGAATGCGCTTTTGCATGAGGGCGGCATCGAGCGAATCAACAAAGATGCCGAAGGCTGATTGCTCAGCCTCCGGCAGTTCGCCTGACCCGCCACACGATGAGACGAGTCCCATCGTTGCAATCATCGTGAGTGTGAGATACAGCCACTTCATGCACTAAAAGATGACGGTTAATGGTTTGTGATTTTTTTGTCTCTTACAGCTCAAGGTCGCCGTCGTGGATCTCATGCCAAGGCAGACCCTGCTTGTTCAGCTGCTCCATGAATGGATCGGGATCGAACTCCTCAACGTTGAACACGCCTGGCTTCTTCCACAGACCCTTGCAGAACATCATGGCACCAATCATGGCAGGAACGCCTGTGGTGTAGCTCACACCCTGCATGCCAGTCTCCTTGTAGGCATCCTGGTGCTTGCAGTTGTTATATACATAATAGGTGTGCTCCTTGCCGTCGTTGCCGATACCACGGATGCGGCAGCCGATAGATGTCTCGCCCTCATAGTTCTCGCCGAGATCCTGTGGGTTGGGCAGCACGGCCTTGAGGAACTGCAGAGGTACAATCTTTACTTTTGCCACGCCTGAGCCGTCGGCCAGAGGTGCCTCGTAAACCACCTCGTCGATGCGGCTCATGCCGATGTTCTGAATAACATCGAGATGCTTAAGATACTGCTGGCCGAAGGTCATCCAGAAACGTGCACGCTTGATGGTGGGGTAGTTGATGACAAGCGACTCTATCTCCTCGTGGTGGAGCAGGTAGCTGTCGCGTGGACCAATGTTAGGATAGTTCAGATCCTTGTGAATCTCCAGTGGCTCTGTCTCAACCCACTTGCCATTCTCCCAATAGAGACCTTTCTGAGTAATCTCACGGATGTTTATCTCAGGGTTGAAGTTTGTTGCGAAGGCCTTGTGGTGGTCGCCAGCGTTGCAGTCAACGATGTCGAGATACTGAATCTCCTTGAAGTGATGCTTTGCTGCATAGGCAGTGTAGATGCTTGTCACGCCCGGGTCGAATCCGCAGCCGAGGATGGCTGTCAGACCTGCCTCGCGGAAGCGGTCGCGATAGGCCCACTGCCAAGAGTACTCGAAGTGTGCCTCGTCCTTTGGCTCATAGTTGGCTGTGTCGAGATAGTTGCAGCCGCATGCCAGGCAGGCATCCATGATGGTGAGGTCCTGATAGGGGAGGGCAAGGTTTATAACCAACTCGGGTTTGAAGTCGTTGAAGAGCGCCTTCAGCTGCTCCACATCGTCAGCATCGACCTGTGCTGTCTTGATCTTTAGTGGTGAGTGGTTAGAGAGAAGACCTTTAGCCTCTATTGCTTTTACAATCGCGTCACATTTCTCTTTGCGGCGTGAGGCAATCATGAATTCTGTAAACACGTCAGCATTCTGCGCAATCTTGAATGCTGCTACTGTTGCGACGCCACCGGCGCCAATCATTAATACTCTGCTCATATTCTTTTTTTAATAGTTTACTTTTTTAGTATATTCTTTGCCGTTCACGGCGAAGGTCAATGTTACCTGTGGATTGCTTACGCCGCTCATCTGCTTTGGCAGGTTGAATGTCATTGATAATCCCGCCTTGAGCTTGATGGTTGACGTCTCGTTCTCCTTGTCGCTAACGTCGAGCGCTCCTACGCCATCAACATAAAGGCTTTGTAGCGTAATGGTCTTAGAATAATTGTTGGTGACAGTCACAGGACAGTCTGACGTAACCTTGTTGTCTGTTTTTTCATAGTTACCACCACCGCGTTTTATGCCTACCTTGTCGGCAGGAATGAAGACGGTCACCTCGCAATAGTCGAAATAGTCGGCCACTCCGTCATATTGGCCGATGGATGCCTTAACGGTTATCTTTGCAGGATTGTCGTTGACGTTTCTGATTCGTGTTCCTCTGTTCACACTCTTTACCAATCCGTTAGTTGACACGCGTAGTATTTCGCTATTGCTGCTTGACCAGCTGATGCTCTTTTCCAGATTGGTCTTGGCATCGAGCTTGAACGAGTCGCCTTCCTCCAACTCGTGCTTCGCCTCGGTAAGATAGATATATTTATGCTGCTTTATGGGGAAACGCACTGTGTCGCCGAAGGTGGTGATGACTATAGTGTCAAGACGCTCGAAGGCATCGCCTGCAAAATATGGCACGCTGACCTTGTAGTAATACTGGTCTATGCCTTCCGTGGTCTTGTTTGACAGCGATATCCACGAAGCCTTCTTCGTAATTTTGAAGTCGGGAGTGAGAGTCTTTATGGGCAGGTTGAACTCGCCACCTGACTTCTGGAAGCTCATCTCCTTGCGCTGGTCGGCAAAGTTGATTACAATCTTAGGATTGGTCTTCTGCAGGATGTGAATCTTTGCAGTCTCCTGACCTGAGAACAGCAGTCGCATATCACCTTCACGCTTCTGGTTGGTGATGTTCTCACTGAAATTCAGCGTAAGCGTATCGTTGTATTCATCAGCTGGCTTGAGAATGCATTTAACCCAGTCGCCAGGCATTTCAATCTGGTACTTGGCATTACTCTTGACATGTAGGTCGATGCTCTTTGCAGTATGGTCTGTCTCAATCTTCTTGTCTTCAGAAATTATCAGAGACTGGTATTCCTGAGTAACTTTGAAGGTTGTCTTGACGGCGCTCTTTTCAATACTGCCATCAAGCAAGTAGAGAGTTACGGTCGCATTGCGACTTTCTAGGGCCTTGTTCATGCTGATATCATAGAATATCAGTTCCTTACCAACTAGTTTCGCCTTAATCCATCGGGCAACTTGCGTGGTCTGGTCATCAATAATCTGGCAGCTGATGTCTTTCAGGTCATGTTCAAAGCGCACCGTGTCTGTTTTCTGATCGTACCCCACAACGCGGTCTTCTATGGTAAGAGAATCAAATACCTCGTTGTGATGCTGTGTGATGAGTATTGCCTTGTGTGCAATAAGGCTGTCGGCAACTTCAGAAGTGCTTGCTGTAGGTATCATGCGGACAAGCGCCTGACGCAGTTCGTTGCCTTTGTACATGTCAGTATGTATCTTCAGGAACTGACCGCTTGAAAGTGATGCTTTGCACCATGATGCGTTTTCTTCGCCAACGCCCTTAATCTCAATCTTTGCCTTACTAAGCTCGTAGCCAAGGTTTATGAGAGTGTCGCATGCAGAATAGGGAATGCTTATTTCAGACATGTCAAGGCCATCGAACATCTTGTTCCTGGACTGGATGATCTTAAAATAAACCTTTACGTTCTCTTCGTAATTGTTTGCATTCTGCTCTGGAGTGAACAAAACGATCTGGGCACATCGATTGTTTATGGTAACGTTCTCCTCCACTTGTATTTCTATCTTGCCATTTGACAGCTTGATGTCTTTAAGCCATGTGGGCTTGTCGTTAGTGGCAGAGTCAGTAGCTTCCCATGACACCTGGCCGCCAAAGACGGCTTTGACTTCTATAGTGCGACTCTTCTCGTCGGCATCCATATAGACGTCATCAATCTTTAGTCCTTTAAGTGGTGAAGGAAACTTGTCTTTCTCCGTGCAGGAGAAGAGTAAAATGACAGTAAGGAGGCTTATGAAAAACTTGTAATAATGTTTCATCATCATTGTAATTGTTCTCTTTTAAGCTACAAAGGTAATGCTTTTTGTTGATATAGATGGCTTTTTGTCGTCAAAAAGTCCTATTTTCGCGTTTCAAACTGTTTGATTTTATCAATATAGTAGCTACGCAGGTCGCTCCAGCTATAATATGGCCATTGTTTCGTGGCGATGGGCAGCGATGCCTCGCGCTCGTTTAACAGGGCTTTCATGAGCACGTCGCCATCCTTGTTTTTCTTCGGACGATAGAACACCAGCTGAATGTTGCATGCCATGGGGAAGATATTGTAGTTGCGCCAATAGCGGTCGAGACTGTCGGGGTTCTCAACACTGATACCACATGAGTCGAGCTCAAGCAGACATGCAAGTGGCATGACGCATACCTCATGACCGAAACGGAGGGTGGCTTGTACGTTGGCCTTTGCTACAGAGCTGCCAAGGACGGTGTCGGCAGTCTCAATGATGTTCTTCAGAAGGTTCGTCTGGCTGAACGGCATCAAGCCACCTGTCTGTGGAGCAGCACCGTAGTCAAGATACCAGCCCCAGTTTCGTATGCACCACTGACTGTACATCTCGTCGGCAGTATAGAGTTTCAGAAGGTCAATGTCGGTGTCGTGGCTTTGCATGTTTGCTGCCACCTCGAAGAGATCGTACATGAGATTAACGGCATTGATGCTGTCCTTTACCCATCTCTGGTCGTTGAAGAGCACTTTCATTAGGCGCTCGGGTTTGGTGACGCGCTCCTGATAGGCGCGCTTCTCTTCCCATTTTACGCGTTTGCCATATTCCTTCAACTGTTCACTTCTTGGCTGGTTAAGGTAGTATTGTAGAGATTCACTCACATCGTTGTGTATGCGTGCCGTGGGGTTGGCTGCGGTAAACTCCTCGCATTCAGCTATCATGGAAAGAATGCAGCGTGGAACAACTGTTGAGCGTGCGTCTATGGCTACGTTCTTCTTCTTGAATATCTCAGGGAAGTGTTGAGTCATGCGCTTGCCTATGCCGTGATGCTGGCGCTCGCCAACTGTGGTGAGGTCGCCAAAACGCTTTATAGTACATGGGATGAACTTGTCAATAAGTGACAGTGTCTCTTTGCCTTCGGTGGTCAGCTTGCCCTGTTTGTCAGCCTTGCGCAACAAGTCTGCCACACGGGTGTAGTCCTTCTTGCCAATGAGCCAGCGAGAACCGTGACGACCATAGTGACTGAAGTAGAATGGTTCGTAGCCTTTGGGTGATGGCGTAAGGGGTTTTGTTGCAGGATAACGGTCATAGTCGAGGTAGTTACTGCCGCTAAGGTAGCGGTTCTCGGCTATCTCTTCGCGTGCACTCTTCTGAGCTTGGGCGCTAATAGAGATTATGGATATGGCTAAAAGAAGTAATGTCGTTCTCATGTCTTATATATTAATAATGTGGAATGCAAAAGTACAATATTTTATACAAACTGCCAAATTTGTGAAGAAAAGATGGTTTTCTTTTTGCGATTCCGCTGCTTATTAGTACCTTTGCACCGCTAAATTTAAACATATATTGTAAATATGATCAACATTACTTTTCCAGACGGATCTGTTCGCTCGTATGAACAGGGCGTAACTGGTCTTCAGATTGCCGAAAGCATTTCGCCTGCTTTGGCACGCAGCGTTCTTAGCTGTGGAGTGAATGGCGAGACTGTGGAGTTGAACCGCCCAATCATGGAGGATGCCAATATTGAACTCTACAAGTGGGAAGACGAGCAAGGTAAACATACCTTCTGGCACACTAGTGCCCACCTGCTGGCAGAGGCACTTCAGGAGTTGTATCCTGGTATTCAGTTCGGTTTCGGTCCTGCCATCGAGAACGGCTTCTTCTATGACGTGCTGCTGCCTAACGGCGAGAGCATCAAGGAGAGCGACTTCGCAAAGATAGAACAGAAGATGAAGGAACTGTCTTCAAAGAAAGAACCTGTTGTCCGTAAGGAGGTTGCCAAGGCCGATGCTCTTAAGGAGTTTGCTGCCGACGGTCAGACTTACAAGTGCGAGCACATTGAGCAGGACTTGGAAGATGGTACCATCACCACCTATACACAGGGCGCATTTACTGACCTCTGCCGTGGTCCGCACCTTGTTGATACAGGCGAAATCAAGGCAATCAAGCTTACTTCAGTGGCTGGCGCCTTCTGGCGTGGCGATGCTACACGTGAGCAGATGCAGCGTCTCTATGGCATCTCGTTCCCAAAGAAGAAGATGCTCGATGAGTATCTCGTGATGCTTGAAGAGGCAAAGAAGCGCGACCACCGTAAGATAGGTAAGGAGATGGAGCTGTTCATGTTCTCTGACAAGGTAGGTAAGGGACTTCCCATCTGGCTACCAAAGGGAACAGAGCTTCGCATCCGCCTGCAGGATCACCTGCGCAAGATTCAGAAGCGTTTCGGCTATCAGGAGGTTATCACTCCGCACATTGGCTCAAAGAACCTTTATATCACCTCTGGTCACTGGGATCACTATGGCAAGGACTCGTTCCAGCCTATCACCACACCTGAGGAGGGAGAGGTTTACATGCTGAAGCCAATGAACTGCCCTCATCACTGTGAGATCTTCGCATGGAAGCCACGTTCTTACCGTGACCTGCCACTGCGTATAGCAGAGTTCGGCACCGTTTACCGTTATGAGCAGTCGGGTGAGCTCCACGGATTCACTCGTGTGCGCTCGTTCACTCAGGACGATGCTCATATCTTCTGCCGTCCTGACCAGGTGAAGCAGGAGTTCCTCAACGTTATGGATATCATCAACATCGTGCTGAAGGCATTCGGCTTTGAGTTCGAGGCACAGATTTCCCTCCGTGACCCTAACGATCACGACAAGTATGTTGGTACCGATGAAGACTGGGCATTGGCTGAAAAGGCAATCCAGGAGGCTTGTCAGGAGAAGGGACTGCCAGCAAAGGTAGAATATGGCGAGGCAGCTTTCTATGGTCCTAAGCTCGACTTCATGATTAAGGATGCTATTGGTCGCCGTTGGCAGTTGGGTACTATTCAGGTTGACTATAACCTTCCTAAGCGTTTCCAACTGGAATATACCGATGAGGACAACCAGAAGAAGACTCCTGTTATGATTCACCGTGCACCATTCGGTTCATTGGAGCGCTTTACTGCAGTGCTTATTGAGCATACCAGTGGTCACTTCCCATTGTGGCTTACTCCCGACCAGGTGGCAATTCTTCCTTTGTCGGAGAAGTATAACGACTATGCACGCAAGGTTGCCAAGGAATTCGACCTGCAGGGTGTTCGTGCTACTATCGATGACCGTAACGAGAAGCTGGGTCGTAAGATCCGCGATAACGAGTTGAAGCGTATTCCTTACATGGTCATCGTCGGTGAGAAGGAAGAGGCTGAGGGAATGGTTTCTATGCGTCAGCAGGGTGGTGGCGAACAGGCTACCATGACCATTCAGCAGTTCATTGACAAGGTAAATGCCGAGGTTAAGGAACAAACAAAAGAATTCTAATTCTTTTTAATTGATAAGATAAGCCCTTTATCGTCAGAGTGTTCTACGATGAAGGGCTTTTCGTTGAATGTGTTTAGTAAGAACGCTCTTAGTGTTTTTCCTGATCTTTTGCTGTTTATTAGAAAAAAAGTGATAATCTGACCTATTTCTTGCTATAATGAACAATTTTGTTTAATTTTGCATCCCAGAAATATTTTAAATAGTGAAACAGACAAATACTTTTTTAAATCTAACTAAGACAATCGTTGTTGGGATGGCGATTCTTTTGTTTGCTGGCTGTATCAGGAGTGGCAATAAAGCAACTTCCGATGAGGCTTTACAATTAATAGAACAATCGTCTGCCGCAAAGGATTATAAAAGAATGCTTTTTCTTGCTGACAGTCTTGAAAAGGCGGGAGCAATAAGTGAAGGCGAAGGCTATTATTGGCAAGGTTTTGCAAGCTATAGAATGTCTCAGCGCCGTACAGCCGAGTTCTATTGGAAAGAATCAATGAATGCTACGGAGAATGCGACTGATAATGAAGAACTTGCAGTATATGCACGTTCGGCGAGTTATCTTGCAGGCTCCTACATTAGATATATGAATTTCCAAAGTGCTATGAAAGTGGTTAAGATTGCTTTGGAAAAACTTGACAAGTATAATCTTGATACATCCGACTATACAAATTTGCTTATCTTTGCCGGTTGTTGTCAGGCACATTTCAATGTTCAGGATACTAAGGTCAACGAACTTTTTGAACGTGCTTATGACCGTCACATGAAGAATATCGAATCTAACCAATCTATGGAGTCCTATCGCGATGCAGTGGTTGGCTTTATAAATATTGCATACGGCTGGCTTAGTGTAAAAAAATATGCACAAGGACTTGAGTGGACCAATAGGTTTGGTGAACTGATAGAGAATTATAAGATTATTTATCCCGATGATTCGTTGTATATAGATAAGCAATGGGCTCGATATAAGATATTCTCGGCAATCGGACTTGAAGGCCTTGGGCGCATGAGTGAGGCAACAAAAGCGTTTGATAACTATCAGCAAACAAAGTTCTCTCATACCTTTGAAGGACAGCTCGATGCCAGCGATTATCTCATGATGGCTGGTCATTGGGAAAAAGCAGCTAAGAACTTAAGTAATCTTGAGTTTCTTTTCCTGTCGGAACAAGCTGGCTCGTCGTTGGAAGACATTCAGAAGAATATGCTGAAGAAGTATAATGCCAACCTTAAGGCTGGCTATGCGGATTCTGCCAATGTTGTTGCAAACCAGATATGTCAGCGCCTTGACTCCGCTATTGTTAAATCGCAATATGAAGACTCGGAAGAACAGGAGTATATACGCCAAAAAGAGGAACAGATTCTACATCAACAGGAGCGTCTCTCGCGAGCACGTGTCTTGGGACTTGTCACAGCTATCATTTCACTTAGCGTATTCTTCGCTGTCTATACCGTTATACGTCATAAGGCGCAACGCCGACTGTCTAAGGCAAATGCTGAATTGGAAAAGAAAAACGAGCAGCTGCTTATAGCGAATGCACGTGCAGAAGAATCGGCAAGAATGAAGACAAACTTTATTCAGCAGATATCACATGAGATACGCACTCCGCTCAATATCCTTTCTGGTTTTACTCAAATTGTTACCACGCCAGGTATGGAGCTCGATGATGATACAAAGAGTGATATAAATAGGCAGATAACAGAAAACACTAATCGTATTACCGGATTGGTGAATAAGATGTTGGAGCTTTCCGATGTGAACAGCAAAACTGTTATTGACCGTGCGGACAACATTCCTGCTGTTCAGATAGCAGCGCAAGCTGTCGATGCGTCGGACATCGGTAATGCCGATCATCTTACTTTTAGTCTTGAGGTGATGCCCGATGTGGAGAACGTAATGATTCAAACCAATATCGACGCTGCTACACGAGCTCTTACCCTGGTGCTCGATAACGCTAAGAAGTTTACCCATCCGGCAGAAGCAAAACTTGGCATAGAGCATACTGAAAAGAAAGCTAAGGCTTCGCTCCTCGTGAGAAAAGATGGCGATAATATTCTCTTTGTCGTGGAAGATACGGGTATAGGTATTCCTCCTGAAGAGGCAGAACATATCTTTGAAGAGTTCGTTCAGTTAGATGAGTATTATGACGGAACAGGCATCGGACTTACCGTTGCACGCTCCTTGTGTCGTAGAATAGGTGGAGACGTGTTCCTTGATACACATTATGATAAAGGTGCTCGCTTTGTGATGAGCCTTCCGTATATACAAGAATAGCAATGATGAGCGTTGTAGATATATTGCTTCTTTCCGTGGCACTCGCAATGGATTGCTTCACAGTGTCAATCGTGGGAGGTGTCATTATGCAACGAAGAGTATGGCAAGTCATTTTAAGGACTGCCGTACTCTTCGGCTTTTTTCAGGCTGCCATGCCGTTAGCAGGATGGCTGGCAACGAGCAGCTTCGCACACTATATTGAGTCTTTCGACCATTGGATAGCCTTCACTCTGCTGGCTTATCTTGGAGTTGGCATGATACGCAACGCTTTCCAGCCTGAGGATGCTCCTCATTTTAATCCTGCCAGTCTCAAGACTCAGCTCGTGCAGTCTGTAGCTACAAGCATCGACGCGTTGGCGGTTGGCATATCAATGGCAATGACGGGCTATGAACGGGTGGCACAACTGACTATGCCACTTGTCATCATTGGTTTAGGCTCTTTTGGGTTTAGCATAGCTGGTTTCCTGTTTGGCGCACGTTTTGGTAATAGCATCCGCAGGAAAATCAAACCTGAACTTTTCGGCGGCCTAATCCTTTTGTTCATAGGAGCCAAGATACTTATCACGCATCTTTGTGAGTAAAAATGTTCATGATGAGGAATTGAAAAACATAAATAATCGTAAATAATGTAAAAAATGATAGTCGGATGCTTTGCTGATTATATAAAATATTGTAACTTTGCAGCCGATTTTTTAAAATAGTTAATGAAACCCGACAAAAAACAGAATCAGTATCGCGTAAATGAACAGATACGCGTGCGCGAAGTCCGCATCGTAGGTGAGAGCGGATCATCGGTGATGCCTACAAAACAAGCTTTGGATATGGCTCGTGATCAGGGCGTAGATCTTGTAGAGATTTCTCCTAATGCCAATCCTCCTGTATGCCGACTCATTGACTATTCAAAGTTCCTCTATCAGCAAAAGAAACGTGCGAAGGAAATGAAAGCCAAGCAGGTTAAGGTAGAGGTGAAAGAAATCCGTTTCGGACCTCAGACCGATGAGCATGACTATCAGTTCAAGCTCAAGCACGCCAAGGAGTTCCTTGAAGAGGGTAATAAAGTGCGTGCTTATGTATTCTTCCGCGGACGAAGCATTCTGTTCAAGGAACAGGGAGAAGTCCTGTTGCTTCGTTTTGCAAATGACTTGGAAGAAGTGGGCAAGGTAGAGTCAATGCCATCGCTCGAAGGAAAGAAGATGTTCATCTATATCGCACCTAAGAAGGCCGGTGTGGCTAAGAAGAGCCAGCAGGCTCGTGACCGCGAAGCTAGCGAGGCTGAGATGAAAGAGAACGCCAAACAGCAGAAGAGCGTTGAGGCAGACATGGAGACTCCGGCAAATGGAGGCCTTTTCGCAAATGCGAAGATTAGTGCTGACGCTTTGAAGAAGCTTACTGAGACTGAGGAAGAGGCGTAATAAAGTAATGTCGCGATGACACGATAGCGACAACAGAAAAGAAAGAAACAAGGTGCGCTGCGCCCGGTATATGCGTTGCCACCGCTATTAATAACAATTTAAAGTACAAAAAAATGCCAAAAGTAAAGACAAACTCTGGTGCAAAGAAGAGATTCGCTTTCACTGGAACAGGTAAGGTTAAGAGACATCACGCTTACCACAGCCACATTCTGACAAAGAAGACCAAGAAGCAGAAGCGTAACTTGGTTGGCTACACAATCGTAGACAACTCAAACATGAAGCAGGTTCGTGACCTGTTGTGTCTCCGTTAATTAACCTATTGTCTAACATTTAAAGTAAAGAAATTATGCCAAGATCAGTAAATCACGTTGCATCTAGAGCAAAACGTAAGAGAATTCTTAAGCTTACTCGCGGTTACTTTGGTGCCCGCAAGAATGTTTGGACAGTAGCCAAGAACACATGGGAGAAGGGTCTGACCTACGCCTATCGTGATCGCCGCAATAAGAAGCGCAACTTCCGCGCTCTGTGGATTCAGCGTATCAACGCTGCTGCTCGCCTCGAGGGTATGAGCTACAGCAAGTTGATGGGCGCTCTGAGCAAGGCCGGCATCGAGATCAACCGTAAGGTTCTCGCTGACCTCGCAATGAACAATCCTGAGGCTTTCAAGGCTATCGTTGCTAAGGTTAAGTAAATCTGAGCAAAGAAGCAAGATCAAAAAAGGCTGCGCATCGCGCAGCCTTTTTGTATTTTAAAACTTCCACCATGGCTTCTTCTTCGGGTGTATTCTCTCGTATGGTGTGAGTGTGGCACTTTGAACTTCTTCTATGATAAGGTCGTGCCAAGACTTGCGGCGTGTTACCATGCGGTATATGGTGCCCCAGTCGGGCAGGCCGCCAAGGTTACGGTCGTCAATCCACAGGTCAGCTTTCAGTTTGCGACTGAAGTACTGGTTGTTGTCTGTCGTCTCTTCAGGGTAGTCGCGGTTGACGGCGTAAAACTCTACGCCTCGGTCGCGGCACCATTTAACAGCGTCTTCCAGGTATTTGCCTTCGCGAACCGTCCATAGTATTATGCGGTGATGCTCTTTTATCAGCATCTTCAGTGTGTCTGTTGCGAATGGTATCTCTTCGCCAATGTCTGGGTACCTGTCTTCGACAATGGTACCGTCAAAATCAACTCCGATAATCATTTCCTTTTGTTTTCTTGAGTTTTTCATATAAGAAGGCATAGAGGGAGTTAGCGCCACTATGCCTTCAAAGGTGTGTTATGTGTGTTATTTCTTTATCGAATCGTCGCTCTTGTTGCCATAGTGGCTGTCAGCGTAGTTGCCGTATGCACCGAGGTTGCCATAGCTTCCGTAACCATATCGTCCATAGCCATAACGACCATATCCGTAGCCATATCCATAGCGTCCGTACTTGCCGTATTTGCCATAGCCGTAATAGTAACCGTACTTCTTCTTAGACATGTCAACGCCGTTGAGGACAATACACATATTCTTCAGCTTCTGCTCGCTGGCAAGTGTGTTAATGAGGGCAAAGCTTGTCTTCGGAGTGTAGTCGGCACGACAGACGAATGCAGTGACATCGGCATATTTGCCAATCTGCAGCGTGTCAGAAACAAGTCCTACAGGCGCTGTGTCGAGGATGATATAGTCGTACTTCTGATAAAGCAAATCTATAATTTCCTTCAGGCTTTCGCGTGCCAGCAACTCTGTTGGGTTTGGAGGTGTAGGACCGGCCAGCAACAGGTCGAGGTTATTGTTTATGCCAGATTCTACGATCTGATTAGCCAAATCGCTCATGGTGATATTGTCTTTCACTAGCAGCGATGTAATACCTTTGCTGCGGTCGGCGATGTTGAACAGTCTTCCAAGGGCAGGCTTACGTATGTCAAGACCCACGAGTATGGTCTTCTTGCCAAGCAGTGCAAAGCTGACTGCGAGGTTTGAAGCGTTGAACGTCTTACCCTCACCTGACGTTGATGATGTGAAGAGAATTACTTTCTGTCCTTCCGTCATCATGAACTGTATGTTCGTACGCATTGAACGGAATATCTCATCGGTCTGGTTGTTCTTGTTCTCGTGTACCACAATACCCGCTGCTGTCTTAGCACTCTCGTTTGCCACTGCCACATCGGCCACGATAGGCAGCGTGGTTAGACGTGCCACATCTTCGTGACCTTCAATCTTATAGCGCAGGAACTGAAGGAGGTAGAAGATGAGCAAAGGCAGCGCGAATCCGAGTACCAATGAGGCAAGCAGGATGATATTGTTCTTTGGGCTTACCTTACCGCCAAACGATGGCTCGTCAATGACACGGCCCTTGTCGGCTGTAGCAGCGAGCGAGATGGAGTTCTCCTCACGTTTCTGCAGCAACATAAGGTAAAGTCCTGACTTTACTTCCTGCTGACGTCCAATCTGAGTAAGTATGCGTTCCTGTTCAGGAGTGTTTGCCACCTTCTCCTGGTAGATGTTGTACTGATCCTCTATGCCCTGACGCTGGATATCGGCAGCTTTGCGAGCCTGCATGAGGGCGTCGTTGATACTGGCCTGCAGACGATCGAGCGTGTTAGTTATTGTCAATACCTGTGGAGAGTTGAGTGATACACCCTCGAGCATGCGGTTACGGTCCTGGACATTTTGGTTATAAGCGGCGATGAGTGATGATGACACTCCGTCGGTAAGGCCAATGTTTGAAGGAATAATCTGGTACTTGTTCTGAGGTTCAGTAACATATTCTCTCAGATAGTCGAGAAGCTGAAGCTGAGTATTTGCTTTGGCCAACTCCTCGGTATAGCGGTTTGACTGGGTCAGCACCTGTGTAGCATCAATGCGGAGCTGTGTAATGTTGTTACGCTTCTTGTAGCTCTCAAGTTCTCCTTCAGTGAGTCCGAGTTCGGCATTAATCTTCTCCAGACGGCTGTTGATGAATGTCTCAGTCTTGTAGGCTATCTCGTTTTTGTCTGCATTAGCCTGGCGGTTGTAGCAGATGGCCAACTGCTTCAGATAGTCAGCGGCACGCTCAGGATCTTGGTCAGTGATGACCAGCTGTGCTATAGATGTCATCTTCGATGTTGGAGCGACACTTAGCGTTGCGGCATATTGCGCAGCCTTGAACTTAGGTTGCGTTATCTTGACGTACATGGTTTGACCATTCGCCATGCCTTGCAGATTGTAGGGGTTGACGGTGATAGTGAAGCTGCCATAATTGGTCTTAACCGTAGCAGGCAAAGATTTGAACGTGGCTTCGAACGGTACCGGCATATCACGGTCAGATAGATAGTAGGTGTCGTCCTTGCGCTCAATCTTAAGTAGAATGGGGATTCTGAGGCTGTCAAGACTTGCTGGGTCAAGATCTACATCCACATACTGTGTCTTATACATGAGCTGTTCCGTGACACGTCCTTTGGTGGAATATTCATTGTAGAGTTTCAAGTCTTTGACGGCATCAAGAGCGAGACGCTTTGATGTCAGGATCTCCATCTCGTTCTCTATACCAGCCGAGTTGGTGATGAAGCCCAAGTCCTGCATGTTAGCAAGACTGTTGGCTCCTCTACGATTGCTCTGCTCTTCCTTGATGAGCATCTTTAATGACATCTGATATGTGGGGGTGGCATATCTCAGATAGATTAGCGCTCCAGATACGAAAATAATCATTGAGAGGAGAAACCATTGCCAGTTGAGCACAATGATTGCGAAAATGGTACGGATGTCGAAAGAAGAAGACTCTTCTTCTCTTGAAATCAACTCTTTCTCATCGATTTGAGCGTTGTTACGTATTTCTTCCATTTCTATTTTTTATGGGGTTTGTTATTATTTTTGTTTTTACTTTTCTTTGACTAATTGTAACAGATACTGTCCGTAGCTGTTCTTTATCATCGGTTTTGCCAACTCTTCAAGTTGGTCTTTGGTAATCCATCCTTTCTTAAATGCAATTTCTTCCAAACACGCTACCTTAAGACCTTGGCGCTTTTCTATTACCTCAATGAATGTACTTGCCTCTGCCAGAGAGTCGTGGGTGCCAGTGTCGAGCCATGCGAAGCCGCGCTGAAGTGTCTGCACCTTAAGCGACTTTTCTTCAAGGTATTTCTGATTGACAGTTGTTATCTCCAGCTCTCCACGTGCACTTGGCTTGATGGTCTTGGCTATCTCTACGACGCTGTTAGGATAGAAATAGAGTCCAACCACGGCATAGTTTGACTTTGGATGCTCTGGCTTCTCCTCAATACTCAGACAGTTGCCCTGCTCGTCGAACTCTGCCACTCCGTAGCGCTCAGGATCGTTGACATAGTATCCAAACACGGAAGCCTGATTGTTTTTCTCTGCGTTTTCAACACTCTGGCGCAGCAGGCCCGTAAAGCCTGAACCATAGAAGATGTTGTCGCCAAGTACGAGGCATGCGCAGTCATTTCCGATGAACTTCTCGCCAATGATGAATGCTTGGGCAAGACCATCGGGCGAGGGCTGTTCTGCATATTCAAAATGAACGCCAAGCTCACTGCCGTCGCCAAGCAGACGCTTGAATCCTGGCAAGTCGAATGGCGTCGATATTATAAGTATCTCACGTATTCCAGCAAGCATCAATACCGAGATGGGATAGTAAATCATCGGTTTGTCGAAAATAGGTATGAGCTGTTTGCTGATTCCTTTCGTGATGGGGTAGAGACGTGTGCCGCTGCCACCTGCTAGTACAATACCTTTCATATTATTTCAAATAACGTTATTTTTGTGTGCAAAGATACGAAAAAAAATGTTGTTATGCGTGTTTTTAATTAAAAAATGCCCGAATATGCAGAAAAAAGACTAACTTTGCACAAAATTTTAAGCAATTATGAACTTTTTTTCAAAATTATTCGGCAAAAAGACTGCCGACGATACAAAATCGAAAACAGGTGGCATTGAGGATTTCATGACACTCATCAGAGTTTACTTCCAGGCTGTTCTGGCTTCAGAACTCAATATTTCCAACCTTGCCTCTCTGCCCGACCTTCGCGTGTTCAAAACTACGCTTCGTGTGCCTACCCAGGGTAAGCTCGGAATAGCTGAGCGTACTCGTTGTAAGAGCATGCTGAAGGAAATGTATGAGATGGATGACCAGTTCTTTAAGGAGATTGACCAAAGTATCCGTCGCCGCTGTAAGAAACTTCAGGATGTGCAGCCATATATGTATCAGTTCCAAGGTTATGTGCAGGGCATAATGATGCTTACAGGAAATCTTATGAGCTACAAGATGCGTCTTCCTGGATTCATGAAGAAAATGCTTTACCAAATCACGGAAAAGACTGTCAATGACATATTTAATAAAAATGACTTCACTGATGCAAGTGTCATCAAGACCGTTGTTGAGGTAAGGGAAATGAACAAACGCCTTGGATTCTCTCAGCAGTGGACTACCGACTTTGTGTATCGTGTTGTTATGCTGTCTAAGAAGGAAAAACAACCACAGAATACAAACGACTAGAAGGTATTGTTCAATATTGCAAGTTAATAATTGTGAATTATAGGTTTGTAAGATTAAAACCTGTTAACGGGGTGCAAAGTATTTTTCCGTAATTCCAATTATTTGACTTAAAATATTACCTTTGTAACACTAAAACATAATAGTCATGACCGAAAGCGAGAAAGCTTTAGCTACGTTTCAGACCCGTGTGCGGCAGTTGCTCCTCCGTTTTCAAGAATTGAAAAAGGAGAACAGTGACTTGTATGCCATGGTCGAAAAGAACGAACAGGACATAAAAAGCCTGCAGGCAAAGATTCAGCAAGACGAGCGTGACTATCAGTCGCTGAAAATGGCTAAGATGATCGAGATTACCGATAGCGACCTTCAGGGTGCCAAGGACCGGTTGGCAAAGCTTATTCGCGACGTTAATAAATGCATTGCTATCCTCAGCAACGAAGAGTAGGTAAAAAGCGATGGCAGAAGAAAAAAATAAGGAGACACTAAATATCAGGTTGCATGTCTATGACGAAGACATCTTGACCGTGCTTCACAATCGTGAAGACGAAGAGTACTATCGTGCTGCAGCCAAGCTCATCTCTGAGCGATATGGCGCTTATGCCCAGGTTTATAAGGGACGTAAGAGCGACCATACTATTGCCTTGATGACGCTTATTGAGATAGCCCTGCGCTATGAGCGCGAGCTTGCCAAGAATGATACGTCTCCCTATGAAAATATTCTCTCGCAGCTTACTTCTGAGATTGAGGAAGTGCTGAAATAGAGAATATTAACATTATATATATATTATGGATCTAATTTTTGTGTTATTGATTGCCGCAGGCGCTCTCGCTTTGGGAGGAGTCTGTGGATACCTTGTTTTTCGCTATGTCCTGAAAGGCAAATACAAGGAAATGGTTGACGCAGCCGAGAAAGAGGCTGAAGTCATAAAGGAAAAGAAACTGCTTGAGGTTAAGGAGAAGTTCATTAATAAAAAGGCTGAACTTGAGAAAGAGGTGCAGCAGCGCAACCAGCACATCCAACAGAATGAGAACCGTCTGAAGCAGCGCGAGATTTCTCTTAATCAGCGTCAGGAAGAACTCGGACGTCGCAAGAACGATCTTGACAATCAGCAGCAGCGCATAGACAATGAGAAGAAAACCCTTGCACTGAAGCAGGAAGAACTTGGCAAGATGCAGCAAAAGGAGCGTGAGAAGCTCGAAGAACTCTCAGGCCTTAGCGCTGAAGAGGCTCGCAATCGCCTTGTAGAATCACTCAAGGATGAGGCTAAGACTCAGGCTGCAAGCTATATCAACGAGATAATGGACGAGGCAAAACTCAATGCCAATGCTCAGGCCAAGAAGATTGTCATTCAGACCATACAGCGCGTAGCTACTGAGACTGCTGTCGAGAACTCAGTCAGCGTGTTCCATATTGACAATGACGAGGTTAAGGGACGCATCATCGGACGTGAAGGACGTAATATACGTGCACTTGAAGCAGCTTGTGGCGTTGAGATTGTTGTCGATGACACTCCAGAGGCTATTGTCATCTCTGCGTTCGATCCCGTTCGCCGCGAGGTGTGCCGTTTGGCTCTGCATCAGCTTGTCAGCGATGGTCGCATACACCCGGCACGTATCGAAGAAGTTGTTACAAAGGTTAAGAAGCAGCTCGAGAACGAGATTATCGAGACAGGTAAGCGCACAACCATAGACCTCGGTATCCATGGACTCCATCCAGAGCTCGTACGCATCGTTGGTAAGATGAAATATCGTAGCAGCTATGGTCAGAACCTGTTGCAGCATGCTCGTGAGACCGCCAATCTCTGTGCTGTTATGGCTTCAGAGCTTGGCTTGAATCCCAAGAAAGCAAAGCGTGCCGGACTGCTCCACGATATTGGTAAGGTGCCCGATGAGGAGAGCGAGTTGCCACACGCACTCTATGGCGCAAAGATTGCAGAGAAATATAAGGAGAAACCTGATATCTGCAATGCCATTGGTGCTCACCACGATGAGATGGAGATGCAGACTCTGCTGGCTCCTATCGTGCAGGTCTGCGATGCCATAAGTGGTGCCCGTCCAGGTGCACGCCGTGAGATCGTTGAGGCTTACATCAAGCGTCTTAACGACCTCGAGGCAATAGCTATGAGCTATCCTGGTGTGACAAAGACTTATGCTATTCAGGCTGGTCGTGAGCTGCGTGTTATCGTTGGTGCTGACAAGATGGATGATGCTGAGACTGAGGCACTCAGCGGTGAGATTGCAACTAAGATTCAGAACGAGATGACCTATCCTGGTCAGGTGAAGATCACTGTTATCCGTGAGACTCGTTCAGTAGCATACGCTAAATAGTTCTATAATTTCTCTAAGAAAAGATATACATCTTTATTTTTATTATAAAGTGAACCCCAGAAGCCTTGAAAACTTCTGGGGTTCATTGTTTATTGATGTAGGATGCTATTATTTCAGCATCACCTTGCTGCTTTTCATCTGTCCGTTGGGAAGACGGTCTATGCGGATGAATACTCCTTGCTTGGGACTGCTGATATGCATGCCCTGTAGGGTGTAGTAAGTGGTTGATACAGTGGTGTTGTCAAGGCTTTTGATGCCTGTCGATGAAGAGCCTGCCTTGCCCGAAATTACCACATTAGCTAGTCCCATGGTCTTCGTGTTGGTGTTATAGGGAATGTCGTAGAGGTGAATGACGAGCGAACTCGTAGCCGTAGTGGCTTTGCCTTGAAAAGTATTGTTTATTGTAGTATATTTTGGAGTGGCGTTGTCACGGTTTGCCAGTTGGTCTTCGGCAATCTCTACACGGGTTCCGTCGCTGTAGAGCCAATAGGCCTGAAACTTTCCGTGGTCGGTGCCGAAACGAGTGGCATTGAACGATACACCAGTGGGCTGAAAACGGTAGCCGCTTTTGGGGGTGATGCTGAATGTTACGGCATTTCCATCAGTAGCATTCGCGTCTGAACTCTCGTCGGTGATGGTGAAGGCGGTCATGTCGAAGCCTACGTTTTTCTTGCCGTTTACCTGCAGGTGCGAACCTACAGTCATGACAGGCGTCTCCAGATAGTCACCAATGGCTGAAGAGAAAGCATAGGCTGGCTGGTTGGTGCCTTCTGAGAGAGGCCAGCTGATATCTCCTTCTTGGCCTACCACGGGTGTGTCATCATCGGAACTGGGGCCGTTGATAGCGTCAACCTTGGTGCCGTCTTCTTTAGTATAGGCAGGATAGTATTCTTCAACGTCATCGGTAGCATCAGCATTGCCACCGAGCATGATGTCCTGCACAAGCGAGTTGGCATAGACCTCGATATTGGTGTAGTACTTCTTTGCGTCGAGGGTGTAGAGCTGAGCATCGGCAGCACTGTTGGGGTCCAAGCCGTTGGCTGTTTCCCATGCATCGGGGATACCGTCGTTATCTGTATCAAAGCCTGTTTCACGGCTGCCAGTGCCAAAATTCGCCTCAGTGTAACCATTCACATCGCTCACCTTGTCTATGCGGCCTTTCTTGCCCGTTACAGAGCCTGTATAGGTGGCTGTGCCGTTCTTGGCCTCGGTCATGTAGCGCGAGTCTACATCATCGCGATTCAGCGATGCACCTGCGTAAGCCAGTACCTTGTTGAAAGCCTGGTTTGCTGTATGTGTGGTTACTATTCCGGCGTCAATAGGATTGTCGAGCTTAATTTTCACGCAGTCGGTGCCTGAACCGTTCTTTACATAGGTGACATTTGAACCATAGTAATGGTTGGGGTCCTGCGTATAGCGCTCGCCATTGATGGTCTGCACGCCCGAGTCATAGGCAATGTTCGACCAGTCATAGCTTTCACTGTTGTTCACACGGTTGCCCTTGATATAGTAACGGCTAGTCATGTCCCAGTATTTCTCATAGCCTGAAGCCGAGGTGCTGTTAGCTATTGAGATCTGAGTAACGCGCGAAGTGCTGCCTGCAGGTCCCGTCTTGTAATAGTTGTTAATCATGTTCACGTAGCCGCCACCAGGACCACCGTAGCATCCGTTGGCGCAGTTGTAAATGACACAGTTGCGGAAGTCAACATTCTCGGCCTGAACAGCATTCTCCCAGTTATATTGGCTGTAGAGCTTGTTGCCGGTATAGCCCGTCCAGTCATAGCGCGCACCGTTGAAACGTGGTGAACGGTTGTTCACATGACAGATTAGGTTGTGGTGGAATGATGCCAGTTTGCCGCCCCAGATGCCGCCATAGCCATGAGCACCTTTGCCGTGACCGGCTTCGTTGAGGCTCTCACCTATGGTGCACCATTGCAGGGTGAAGTTGTTGTTGTCATAGAAAGAAGCAACCTCGTCGATACTCCACGAGAAAGAACAATGGTCGAGCATCATCCCAGTATAGTGGCGTGCTGTTGAGGCATCGGCACCGTCGTTTACGTCTTTCTCCTGTCCGCGACGGATGCGGATGAAGCGCATAACGATATTATTGCCGTTAGGGTTAACGGTATAGTAGCGCAGGGTAATGCCGGGAGCAGGAGCCGTCTGTCCCAGAATGGTGGTGTTGGCACCAATGTTAACATCACTCTCCAAGGCAATGACACCAGCAACATCGAAGACTACAATCTTCTTGTCGGTGCCTTTCACGGCTTGACGGAACGAGCCTGTGCCAGAGTCGTTAAGGTTTGTTACATGTACAATCTTTCCGCCACGTCCGCCAGCGGTGTAGCGTCCGTGACCTTCTGCACCAGGGAATGCCGGTGCCTGTGCCTGTGCGGTAAGGGCAATTGCCGCAATAGCGATGGTTGTAAGTAGTTTCTTCATATTCTTTTTGTTTGGGTAGGTGCAACAAAATTGCACCACACATTTTTATTGCATTTGTTTTAGACCTTCCCATTTAACGTTCCATGAGCCGTCCTTTGGAAAGCCTGGGTTATTGCCGTATTGGCAACCGTCCCAGCCTGCACACATCATGGCGATGGCAGTGAGCAGTGCTCC
The DNA here is from genome assembly GCF_023217965.1 of Prevotella sp. E13-27. NCBI lineage: Bacteria > Pseudomonadati > Bacteroidota > Bacteroidia > Bacteroidales > Prevotellaceae > Prevotella > Prevotella sp. E13-27. The sequence continues at coordinate 2,141,794 of NZ_JALPSC010000001.1, forward strand.
GTTGCCTGGCAGATAGATGCGCAGTCGGTCTGCGGTCTGGAAATTATGTCCGTTTTTAAGGTAAGTGTTCTTTTGCGTGTCAATGAGCAGGGCTTTCAGAGCTGTTTCTGGCTGACCAAGACGGGCGGCTGCCATAGCAGTCATGCCGTAGTCCCAACCCCATGTGGTGGCCCAGTTCCAATTTTGCATCACCCAGTTGAGGGTAGCGGTCATGTTTTCCTTGGAGTAAAGGCAGGAAAAGCTATCTCGACTGGTTTTACTAAGCATGCCAGTTTGGTAGGGCAGCATACTGCACGCTCCGAGCACAGCAGGATGGTCGTTGCGGCATTTCTCATCGAAGGTCTCTGTTGAGACAACAGGCTTGGCACCACTGGCTACTGCATCGAAGGGATCGAAGCTTTTCAGATCTGTGGTCTTGCCTTTGGGCAGACCAGCCGTGTAGATGTCTTTCTTCTTCGGCAGAGGAGACAGGTGGCTAATGATGTTGTCCCATTCGGCAATTCGCTCCTTACCCTGACGCTCGCGCCATTGTTGGGCTACGCTAAGGCCATACTGCCAGTAAGCCAGCTCGAAAGGATGGTTATAGGAGAAGTCTTTCGACATGCTTTCTTGCATTGCTGTGGCACCCTGAAGGAAGTATTCCTTACTTTTCGCGTTATAACTGACGAAGTCTGCCATGAACTCAGCAGTCTCTTCCACCTGACGGCCATATCTTTCGAGGGTCTCCTTTGTGGGGTCGGCTCTATAGAGCTCTTCAGCCATATATATATAATGTGGCTGCTGCCAAATGAGGAACGATCCTGTGTTCGATGGCGCCTCGCCAGCCCATGGGTCGGTCATCTTCATCCAGCGGATGCCCTTGAATCCCTGGCGCTCAGCTATCTGCTTCGCCACGGGATAGGCCACTTTGTTATACCAGTCGAGCACTTGGGCAACTACCTGCGGACGGTTCCATAGGGCAAAGTCAATCATGTGCCACCATGTCATCTCAAGGTGCGGACGTCCGAACCATGAGTTATAGGTGAGTCCTGTCTCCTGTGGAGGACAGCTGTTGGCACAGTTTATCTGTGTGAGATATTGTGACAGTACTACACGACGCTCAAGCTCTTTGGCTCGTGGGTCGGTACACTGGCTGAAGTCAACGATAGCGCCTTCGTTCCACCACTGGTTCCATGACTTCAGTACGGCACGCAGTTTCTGGTCGAAGACGAAAGCAGCGCCTTGTTCAGAGGGAGCCGCTTGTGAATAGTTTGCCTCGAAGGCTAAGATATCGCTGGTTGTAGATAGTATGAACTGGTGGTTGCCGCACTCTTTTATTGTTGCGTCGCCCTGCCAGCTGAGTGTGAGGAAATAGCGGGTTGAGTCAACGACATGTTCTATGACGGCAGCGTGGTCATTGGCTTTGACTATGCGTGATGTGTGACGGTCAGCTTTCGACCAGTCGGAAGCAGCGTCGGCATGTTTGCCTGTGGGGTAGGGGAAGCGTACGGCAACGGTGGCGCGTCCATCTTTCAATAGCTCACTCTTTATGCGATAGATCGTGGCACTACGGTCTTGCAGCGCAGCTGTGATGACATCGACGGGTGTTCCGTCGGCAGTGAAGTGCGACTCAATGACACCGTCGAAGAGCTTCAGCTCCTGACGGATGTCCTTGAGATCACTTAAGTTAATCGCCTTTCCGTCGCTGGTCTTCATGTTGAGGCCTATGGCACCAAGGTTAAGGCGATGGGGGTTGACGCGGAAATACTGGGTGGAAGCCACTCTCTTTGCCTCGGAGGAGTTTTCTGCCTTCTTGTATTCCACTGCGTATATTTCCTTATGTCCGTGACCGAGGTCAAATGTCTTCTCAGTCATAGACGGCGTGAGGGCGCCGGTGTTTTCGAACTTATGCCATCCCCAGTCGGACATGGCTGTCAGAGGCACACCTGCCTCATAATCAAAAGGGAACGACTGAAGACCTGTAACGTCAACTGTTGTTGCGAAATGTCCATTGCCAACGGTGAGAGAGGCTAAAGGATCTGCCTTGGTGACGATGGGATTGTTTCGTGAGGTAACACTCTTGCGGTCAATCTTCTTCATTACGTCGTCAGTGGTGAATCCCATCTGCTCCATTTCGAGTGAAGCCCAAATGAACGGACCAATGCCCTTGGCGTCGTTGTCGCGGATGGGCTCTGAGAGATAGTACTTATATGAACCATCGCGACGGAGGTTCTCCTTTACCTTAGCCTTGGGGTTTATCTTCTTCATAGCTTCCTCAACCTGTGTGCTCAGTCCTGGGCCAAGGCCTGCAACAGCACAGCCCTTGGTAAGTGAAATCGTCTTGTCGGCATTGACGCGGATGAAGTTCTTAACGATGCCACGGTATGCCTTGATGCCAGCTTCACGATATTTCGTGCCAACATAGCCCTTGCGATATGCCTTCAACAGAGCATAGGCAAACATTGACGAACAGGTGCTCTCCAGGTAATTGCCTTCGCGTTCAGGTGAGTCCATGACCTGATACCATACGCCAGACTTCTTGTCCTGCCACTTGATAACAGCATCGAGGTCTTTCTTCAGCAAATCAATGAGCTCGCCACGACGTGCATAATCCTCTGGCAGGGCGTCAAGCACCTCGATGAGTGCCATGGTGAACCATCCCTGAGCACGTCCCCAGCAATGCTGCGACAGTCCTGTGTTCTTGTCTGCCCAGAACATGTTTCTGTTCTCGTCATAAGCATGACGGTTCAGTCCCGTCTTGGGGTCGAGTGTACGCTGATAGGTGATGAGAAGCTGGTTCACAGCATCGTCGTAGATGAGCTGAGAATTATTATTAGATTTTGTCTTGTTCCTTTTCGATTTTTTGTTGTCTTTGACTGCTTGGTCCATGATTGGGGCAGTCAGACAGCGAAAAGGCAGACCCATGAATATTCCGTCGAGCCACACCTGGTAGGCATAGATGGCTTTGTGCCAATATACCTTGTCTGCCACGGTGCGAGGCTGGTCCTGCAACTGCTTCATGAGTGTTTTCATTGCCTCAAGGTTCTTTGCCTCGGGCAGTTGCTGATACATGCGAGTAACGAAATGGCCCGTGCGACAGTTGTCGAGGTTGTAGTCGAGTATGTTGTAGCCGCGTATCTCGCCCTTGGCATTAATCATGGTGTCAGTATAGAGCTTGCAGTAATCCAGAATCTTCTGGTCACCATAGCGCAGATATGTGTCAAGCATGCCTTCAAGTTCAATGCCCATGACATAGCTCCACTTCGGACGGTTAGAGAAATCGAGCATGTATGATTGCGGCGTGCGCTGCATCTCAGAGTATGTCATCCATTGAGCATAGCTTTTGTATGGCTTCTCTTGAAGAGATAGACTTCCATTGATATAGAGGTTGTCGAAACGTATGTCGCGTGTCTTTCCACTCATGAAGTTATCGTCAGTCACACCGTTGAAATGGCAGTTCTTCACGTTGATGTCATAGACGTAAGTATCTTCGTCGAGACCAATTATCTGAACGCCGTATTTCGACTTCTCACTGGTTATGTTTTCAATGTTCACGTTGCGCACTATTGGGTAGTAGCCACGGCAGCAAACCTCGTTGTGCTCATAGTCAAGGTTTATCTTCAGTACAGACTCCTTGCACACGCCTACCTTAATATTACGCGCGTTGATATTCTCAATGATACCGCCTCGGCATGAGTTCGTCTTTATGCGTACCACGCGCTCAAGTTCTGGAGAGTCCATCACACAGTCGTGGGCAAACACGTTCTGACATCCGCCTGAGATCTCAGAACCGATGACCACGCCACCATGGCCGTTCTTCATCTCGCAACGGCGAATGATGATGTTCTTCGATGGCATGTTGCGCTCTCGGCCGTCGCGATTGCGTCCGCTCTTGATGGCTATGCAGTCATCGCCAGTGTTGAAGAAACAGTCCTCTATGAGCACACGGTCGCAGCACTCAGGGTCGCAGCCGTCGCCGTTAGGTCCGTCGTTAATCATCTTCACGCGGCGCACGGTGATGTCGGTAGAGTGGAGTGGGTGGATGACCCAGAATGGCGAGCGCAGAAGGGTTATATCCTCAAGGAGTATGCGCTGGCACTTGTTGAAGTTTACAAGCTGTGGGCGCAAACCGTCCTTCGGACCAAAGACGCGCTCTGGCGTGCGTTGTCCTTTCTCGTTATACATGGGAATGCCGTCCTCACCGTTCTTCAGCAGACGTGGACGCGCCTCAATCTTCTGGCTTATCATGCCCTCCTTCCATCCGAACTTGGGAGCACCGCACCATGGCCACCATGTATCTTTGGAGCCACCGCCATCCACAGTACCCTTGCCTGTAAGAGCTATGTCGGTCTCGTTGAATGCATAGATACATGGAGACAGGTTGAAACACTCCAGACCTTCCCACGATGTCTCAACGATGGGATAGAGCTCAGGCTGGAACACAAACTCGAGCACAGCACCTTCCTCAACGTGCAGGTTGACATGGCTTTTCAGGACTATGGCACCTGTCTTGAAGGTCATGCCGGCAGGCACTATAACACGTCCGCCGCCTTTCTTCGAGCATTTGTCAATAGCCTTCTGAATGGCTTTCTGGTTCTTCTCTGCCGAGTTTGTCGGCTTTGCACCATATTTCATGATGCTTACGTCACCTTCTGGAATAGACGGTGCCTTGATGCTCTGCTCAATCTGTCTGTAGAGCGCTTCGTCCCATTCACGGGCTTGGCTCTCTAATGCAGGAAACAGAAGGACCAAGAGCAAAAGTCTTAAGATTTTTGTAGTCATAAAAGTTTGTATAAAATAATTTTAGTAGATGCGTTAATTGGTTTATTGTGTGCAAAGTTACGAAAAGTCGAGTGAAGAACAAAAGAAATGCCAGTTTTTCTTTTATATTAGTGGTTTATGACAGATTACAGATGACAGTAAGAAAAACATGGGGGTGTTCATTACCCTTGGCTTGATGATGGACTCTATACCTTATTTTTTTTCTATAGATAATAGTATATAAAAAATAATAAAGAGAATTTTTCTAATATATATATTTATATAGAGAGATAATTCTTATCATCTTAACAGTCCCTTAATGTGGGGTGATGTTGGTGGATACCACGCATTTTTCTTACTGTCATTTGTAATTTGTCATAAACGACAGCAAACGATAAACTACAGCGACTACTACCTTAGCTGTCTCTGCCAGAAGCGTTAGGCCTAAACGCTCGGAGCGTTCTTACCAAACGCTTCGGGCGTTCTTACTAAACTCCTGTGATGTAATAAAGGAAAATAGTATCGAAATATTTGGCATATAACAAATAAAGTCTTATCTTTGCAACGTTTCCGTATGTTTAATAACAGAGCCCCTTTAATGTGATTTGTGAGCGAAATGTTATGCGCTATAAAGATTTGTTTATCGACTTCGACGACACCCTGTATGATACACATGGCAATGCCGTCATAGCCTTGAAGGAAACGTTCGAGGTGTTTCATTTGGAACGTTATTTCGAAGACCCGAATGTGTTCTATGATGCCTATTGGGCTGCAAATATAGACCTGTGGTCACGCTATTCGAAAGGAGAGATTGATCGCCCATATCTCATCGTTGAGCGTTTTCGCCGTCCTTTGTCCTTGGGCGTAGGACTTGAAGTTACAGAACCTCTTTGTCTGGAGATGAGCGACGTGTTTCTCGATTTCTGTTCCTCGAAGCCTGGCGTAATAGATGGTGCCCATGAACTGATGGACTATCTTCGTAGCCGAGGTTATAGGATGCACATGACGAGCAATGGTTTCCACGAAGTGCAGTATAAGAAACTGGCAGCATGTGGACTGAGGGACTATTTTGACACCATTATCCTAAGTGAAGATGCAGGAGTAAATAAGCCTTCACCACAGTATTTTGACTATGCGTTAAAAGTTTCTGGTGCGGATAGGCAGACCACGCTGATGATTGGCGATAACTTAAATACCGATGTTATCGGAGCCTTGAATGCTGGTATCAACGCTATGCTTGTGAATCGTTGGGACGTGAAAAAAGAAGATATCCCACAAAACGTTACATTCGTTGTCAATGGCCTGCGCGATATAGCTTTAATACTATAAGATTACCAATAGTTATTCAAAGATGAGGAAGTCTGTGCACTCTTCGTAGCGCTTACGAAGTTCCTCGTCTTCAGATTCGTGTTTATGGATGACTTTTGCAAATTTGACTGCCTTGCGCAGGTCTGGTACAATTGTCTTTCTGAGATTGCGAATCATCGTGGGTGACTCTGTTCCGTCGAGGACTACTGCATCGAGCTTATAGTTCACCACACGAGTGATAATGTTCTGTGCCATTTCATCGGCAAAGAATCCCATGCGAGACAGAGCCGACAGTTCTTGACTATCAGCAACAATGTCGGGTATTATGCCTGCATGGGTTGACACCATTTTAGGTGATTGCGCGGCACCCTTGCGAAAATCAAACTTTGTCCAGTTATTATCCATAATGCTTTGTTCTATAACGTATTTGGATATGTTATTATTGTCTGTATTTGTGGAATATATGTCTCTAAAAAAGTTAATGTTATAAAAAAAATGGTGTTTCTCTACTTATTTTACTATTTTTGCAGCAAATAGGAAACTATGTTTTTTTACAAGCCATAACAAGAAAACCCGAAAATATGATGAAGAACCTTAGAATTTCATTAGCAGTGGCAGCTCTCTCAGTAGCTTCCATGGCATTTTCGCAAGAGGAACGCTCGTCATCGAGCATGTATTTACAGCCTACGGTAAAGACCGATGTGTTCCTGCCGTTCTCTGTCAGTGCTGAGGGCAAACGCTTTGATCCTGAATGGGGTCTCGACCTGGCATGGATGAACGAACGCAACCTCATGAGCGGTATGAACCACATGGGGCGAGCGAATGTGTCATTCGGACGTTCGTCCTATCGTGTATGCGCTCCGTTAACGAATGATGTCAGTTTGGTCAAGGAGCAGTGGCAAGGAATGTACCAGCGTAACCAGCTCTTCAATAAGATCAGCGAGACGTTGCCTGTTATCCTTAACTGCGACAATGGCTATTCGCCTTCGACGACAACTGGCACAAACATTGATGCATACTACACAACAAACAAACGTGCAAACATTGACCACTGGGCAGCTATGCTCAATGCTCATGTGGCATGGATGAAACGAAATGCTTCAAAACATCAAGTCATAGGTGTGTCGATAATGAACGAGCCTGACTTTAATGGAAATGAAAATGAGCTTATCCAGGGAACAGCCGCTGATATACGTGACATTGCTAAGAAGCTTCGCGAAGACTATGCCGACACTTTCGATGGAATAGTGATTACTGGTCCAAATACGCTTAACGATGATAAGGCGATGTCGTGGTATAACACATGTAAGAACTATGTTGACTGGGGCAATACGCACCAGCTTGCCGGTTCGTTCGACAATTATGTCGGCTTCCATGAGCAGTTGCAACAAGATGGCAAGGTGGGCTTTAATGACGAGATGCACAATGTGGCCGAGGCATTCATCGGTCTTGAGTATGGCTTGACGAAAGGCATATGGTGGGGCTTTGACAGCCGTGCTCGTGGTGAGTTCTGTAACATCAGCCGCAATGGTCCGCGTCTGGCCTATGCAGAGAACCGTTCGAAGTGGACGGCAGGATGTGTCTATCGTAATGACAAGACAAAGCAGGTTAAGGCCTTTATAGGCGGTTCTGAGCGTCAGGCAAACACTACAACGTTCCGTTTCCTCGCTCTTGATGAGCCTGTCTATTTTGATGGACATGGACCTATGCGTGAGTTTGTTATTGAACTTCCGAGTGGCGATCCTAACACCTATGGAACTGAGAAACACACGAATGGTGAGCGCGTCATCGACATAACCCAGGATGAGGATGTGGCTCCAAGTGTTATCAACGGCGACTATATCATTGTGAACAAATATAGCAGCAAAGTTGTTACAAGTGGCAGCCAAGGCACCAATATACAAATGACCACCTACTCAAAACAGGCAAACCAGCAATGGAGCATAACCCCAGTGAGTAGTAGGGTAGGCGGTGATTTCAGTTTCTTTGACTTCGTTTCAAAGAGTGGCTCCATGCGTCTCAATCTGCTTAACCACTCAACCTCATCAGGTACTAATATCATCAGCTATGATGCCAATGGTGATGCGAACGAGCAATGGTATCTTGAGTATGCAGGTAAGGGCTACTACTATATCCGCAACCGTCTGTCGGCCCTCTATTTAGCTACAGAGAAGAACACTTTTGATAATAACATAAACGTCGTTCAGTCAACACTTATCACAGGTACAGACAAAGACCGCATTCTGTGGCATATCATTCCTGTTGATGCTGCTTGTGAGAACTCTGCACCAAAGGCACCTACAGGACTCGTTGCTACACCACAGACGGCATCGGTACTGCTGTATTGGGATAAGAATACTGAATCAGACCTTGACGGCTATATGATTGCCCGTAAGGATAAGGCTACTGGCAAGTGGAGCACCATTGCCCGTAAACTGAAGACTACCTATTTTGTTGACAACACTTGCACACAGGGTAGGGAGTATATTTATAAGGTAAGAGCTATTGACCGTAGCGACAACCTCTCGACGTTCTCTTCAGAGGTAGAGAGTGCTACAACGGGCGAGAAGGGTCTTGTGGCTCGTTGGCATTTTGATGATAATCTCATTGATGCAACAACGAACATGATGGATGCTGTTGCCGGAGGTACTATCTATTACAATGCAACACATAAGTCGGGTAGCAAATCTGTTTCGCTTAGTAACGGCGGTTTTATTCAGCTGCCTTATTCTGTTGCAAATAGCGAAGAGCTGACTTTCGCTGCATGGGTTTATTGGAACAACAGCGGCACCCAGACATGGCAACGCATCTTTGACTTCGGTAACGACACAGACCACTATATGTTCCTCACTCCAAACTCTGGCAGTGCAATGCGCTTTGCCATAAAGAACGGAGGTAACGAGCAGACGCTTGACTGCAATTCAAAGCTCAATGGTTATTCATGGAAGTATGTAGCTGTCACCATCGGTAAGGACAAAGTGTCAATATATATCGATGGTCAGCTGGCAGCATCAACAGAGAGCATCACCATACGTCCGAGCGACATTTGTCCTGTGCTTAACTACTTAGGCCGTAGCCAGTTCACTTCTGATCCTATGCTTACTGCCTATTTAGACGATGTGCGCATCTATAACTACGCTCTCTCTGCCGAGGAGATAGCTCAGGCTATGGACAACACTGTTAACGCAATACCACAAATGAAAACCGCCGAGGCCTCTGCTGCTTCAGCAGCCTATGGTCTCGACGGTCGTCTGTCAACCTCTAAGCGAGGTGTAAAGATTATCGATGGGAAGAAGATTCTGAAATAACGAACTTCTTTCCACCCTTGACATAGATGCCTGCGGGCAGTCCGTCCAAGCTACGTGCCGAACGACGCACCAATCGACCACGAATGTCGTAGATGTTGTCTTCGGCACTTTCTTTTGTGCCTATCTGTTTAACGCCCAGTGACACGGCTTTCACCGTGAGGATACCCTCACTTAGTTGGCTGTCGTCCCACTCAATGCCATCAGCAAACTCCAGTGTTGGAGTACCAGCAAACGTTGTTGCCGTGAAGATACGAATCTTGTCACCAACCTTCAGCGTATTTGCTGGGTTCGGATTTACAATAATCTTACCGTTGATGGTAAGACGGTTTATGCCGCCAATAGCTGTGCAGCCGTTGTTAATGCTTGTAGCGTTCTGTGTAGCACTGATTACCAACGCTCCAGTAGTGCCGATGGTAACATTCTTGTCGTTGAAGAAGATTGTACCAGTCTTGGCAGTCTCTAAGAGACCTGGGCGCAAGGTGCCGTTGATGGTGAACGATGAGTTTTTCAATGGCTTTGAGCTTATATTTGTTCCGCCAAGCGTTGCACCTTCCTCTACAGTCAGTACACCTGTTCCGAGAACAGAAGAAGATTGTATTGCCAGCTCGCCTTCGCGTATGGAGGTGTAGCCAGTATTGGTGTTTGCACCGCTCCATATTACCTTTCCACTGCCCATCTTCTCAAAGTTGGCATTAGAGACAACTGTTGCAGTGGTGCTAAAGCTCTCATCGTTACCAACTCTCCATGTGTTCGCTCCGACAGAGCCGCCGTTGCTAAATGCGCAGCTTCCGCCAAGAGAACCTTTGCCAGCCAACTTGCCTATGTGATAGACGCGGCCGTTATTCTGCACTTCTACACCCTCAGGAATGTTCATAGTTCCCTTTGGCATGGCACCGCTCATGTTCATGGTAAAGCGACGTGGTGAGTCGTCGAGGCTTGATTCTGGAATGATGGTACCCTCGAAGTCGCTGAAGTTACACTCGACAGGTGTGCGCGTCGCATAGTAGTTAGTGCCTTTCTCTGTAGTGCAGTATATGGTCAGCGTTCCCTCACCGGTAATCTTGTTTGTGTAGCCGGCACGGTTTGCCATATACCAACTTCCTGTCTTGCCCTTTGGCACATTAATGGCATAGCTGGTACCTGCGTTCTCACGTAACACACCGCCAGCATATTCAATGGTCTTGGCAGGAACACTGGCGTTGATACATTGAACGGTACCACTGGCAATGACCATTTTTTCCAGTGATGGGTTGCTGGTGTTCAGCTTCATCCATCCATTGCCACGTTTCACCAATCTAGTACCATAGATGGCCTTATCGACAATGAAGTCTGCTGAGTTATTGATGGCACCGCCGATTTCACCCTCCATTCTTATTGGTGAACCGTTAGTGACAGCTGCAGTTGTGCGCAGTTCGCCGCCGTTCTCGAATAAAAAGTATGTTGCTGCAGCCCTTACTCCACCAAGATTACCGTTTGCCTTGTTGTCATTGGCAAGTGAGCTTATCTCTACGGCACCACCAGATATTCTTATATTGCCGGTGAAGGTGTGTTCATTGTTAATGGTAAGCAAACCAGTACCTTGTTTGACGAGGGCAGTCTTGCCAATAATCTTACCTGTTCCGCCGAAGGTGTAGTTCTTTGTGTTGTCCACAAGGATAGTGTCAGCCTCAAGCTCACCCTTCATGTTCACTGTGAAAGAACTTGCAGTATCATCGAATCTAACCTTGTCGCCTGTCACGAAGATGTCGCTGCCACCATGAACGTCGTTTGCATTGATGAAGTTCTCCGTCTCACCAAGGTCCCAGTTATTATTCTTGTCACCATTCCAAACAATCTCGCTTGCATCACGCATGCCAGAGATATCCAAATAGAGCTCGCCATTTTCCACCGTGAGCATTGATTTCTTCTTATTGTCAATGCCCTCAATACGGATATTGCTGATGTCATCATCCATCTTCTCTATCTTGCCAAGGTGGTAGCGCCCGAGTGCTATCTCCTCGCCAGTGTTTAGATGAGTCTTGAACTCGAACACGGGAGTCTTATAAGCTGGGCCATACTTCCATGACTTTGTCTCTATGGTAAGCACCTTTGTTATAATCTGGTCGGCAGAGAGGTCGTTGTAGATGTCAAACACAACGCGTGAGCCAAAGCCAAGCTTCAACGTGTCAACAGTCAGCGTGCCTTTGTTGTCGGCACGTCCAGGACGCAGCTTCGCATCGTATTCCATCTTGATGCTAAGGAATTCGCCACCGTCAGAGTTCAGCTCTGCGAAACGGTTAAGCCATACAGGAGAGTTAGGCAACTTGCCGTCGAAGTTCACTGTGCCGGCCCAGATGTTTGTCTCGCCAGTATATGTGTTATTTGTGTTAGGCAGGTTCAGCGTGCCATCGCCCTGTTTCACCAGTCTCATGGAACCTGTGAAGGCAGCGCCACTTACATCACACTTATAGTATTTGCGGTTTATTGTACCTGTGCCGTCGGTCTTCGTGCTGTTCGTTCCCTGCACCCATGATGGCACGTTGAAGGTCACCATGTAGGGCTTTGCACCTTCAGCAACGTTGATCTTCGTGTCGTTAGTCTCGCATACTATCACGTGCTGGTCATCGTTTGCAGAGCCGATGGTTCCATTATTTGCGACCTCGTTACGTCCGGTCATAGTGAGTGGGGGAGGAGCAATGGTAATGCCTTCCAACTCGCCGAGGAAGTAACTGGCATGAGGAGGCTGGTTGTAACCCATAGACTCCCATACCATTCCCTGACGGTACTGATGGTCGTGCCATAGTGTGTAGTTGCGCCACTGCGTTGGTATGTTTGTCGTATATATTCTGACATAATTGTTGTCTGACGTGCGGACAATGATTTCTTCGCGCCAGTCGCCAAGCACATCGCCTGTTGCCGATGGAGTGTTCTTCGTCCAGTTACAGTTTGCTGTACCGTCGGCAGTGAACACTATCGAGCCGTCAGCCTTGAACACACGGGCAGCACCCTCACGTGAGTTTGCACCGTCAAGACCTTCTTCAAGCAGGTCACCGTCCCAATAAATGCGGAAATTGTTTGTGAAGCCACCAGGGCCGCCAGATATCACCTTGTCGGCAACACAAGAAATAGTGCCCGACTGACTTGAATGACCCATGGCTCCGGGATAGTCGTTGGAGAAATTGCCGCAGAGAGCACGCCCGTCGTCGCCCGTCGATTGCAGACGATAGTATATCTTTCCCGTCGTGGCGTTGCGGTAGTTCATTGCCGGCTCATCCTCGTTGCAGGCGAAGATTTCCTGACCGTGGCGATAGGGGTCGAAGTCGCTGCAATGCTGGGCATCGCCGTGGCCCAACCCCGTGGTATGCAGGCCCTTTCCGTTGTCATCGATGACCATCGAGCCGAAGCAGATCTCATCGCGTCCGTCCCAGTCTACATCGGCGATGCCGAAGTTATGATATCCGTTGCCATACCAGGGATCACCCCAACCGCCATTGTTCGACCACTCCCAGTACAGGGTCAGCTTGTGGGTGGTGGGATTCACCGAGAATGCCTTCATGTGGTGCTTGGTGTAGCAGCCGCGACCCAGGAAGATGTAGGGCTTGCGGCCGTCAAGGAAGGGCGCGCCGAAATAGTGCTTGGTGGAACGGTGACCATAGCCGTCGCCCCAGTCATTGGCATCGCCGCGAGGCAGGGGGTAGGCTATCCACAATGGGGTGGTTCCGCTGCCGATAGAGTAGGGCTTGCCCGTAGCACCTTCGAGATAAAGCAGGTATTCGGCTCCCTGATTGGTGTAGGCCATGTTGCCATCCTGCAGCACCGAGCCGCGAGTGTTCACCTTCATGTCGCCGATGTTGGTGGTCGTGCCGTCGGCATGGTGGATAATCATGTTGTCGGCACCGCGCATCAGCACTTCGGCCTTGCCGTCGCCGTCCCAGTCGTAGCCCACGGCATCGTACTGTTCATCGGGACCTGAGACCATGTTCGGACCGAGGTCTATCCACCACAGGCGCTCGCCATTGAGCTTGTAGCAGTCCAGACAGTTGTAGGCCGAGTCGTTGGCCGGCGACATCTTGTCGGGTGTGTAGTTACGCTTGAGGATGAACTCCGACACGCCGTCGCCGTCAACGTCGGCAAGTGCAATGTCATTGATATTATAGTCACTGGTGATGTTTGTTCCGCGGCGCGAGTACAGGGATTTTACAGCAAACTGCTTGTATTGAACTGAACTCCGGCTTACGGCATTGCACTTGGCCTGTTCAACGCCACGCACAACAGCAGCTACCTGATACTGCGACGAGGCTTTTCCTCCTGCATCGGTGAAGTTTGATACATGTAGTGGCTTGTCGTTAATCTTTACTCCGTCACGATAGAGGTTATACTCCGTGTCGTAGTATTCCTCTCCGAAAATACGCCAACTGACGAATGTTCCACCTCCTGATGGTACTGCCACAAGTCCGCGATCCAGCTTGTCCATAGTGCGTTGAGCGTTAGCATCTGTAGCAAGTGTCAGCAGCATAGTTGCTAATAATAAGATTTTCTTCATATCGATATGTGTTGCGTTATAGTTTTAATGGTAAAACTTAGTTAGTCGTGATCAGTCGGTGCAAAGTTAAGTATTTTTTTGTGTTTCACCATTTTCTTTTTTAAAAAGTTTGGTTATAAGTGTAAAAAGTACTACTTTTGTCTCGTTTTTATATAATTTTGTACTATTAATTATTAACACTATGAACTTTAAACAGACATTTGCCGGCATGTTGATGTTTGCTGGTTTCTCATTAAGTGCTACTGCAGAGGCAGTTAATGACACGCTATTGATCGAAGGACCACGTAGCGTGAAGATTGAGACTAACGACACAATGCAGAGCATTGAAGTAAAGGGTATGAAGGGTAACTACGATTTCATCTACACGCAGAAAGTAGCTGTTGAAAACGGGAATGCCATTTGGAAGAAGATTAAGAATCTGGATGATGCGAAGAAGATTAAAGTAATAGATGGTGACACAAAACATAAGAAGTTTGATTCTGATGCTTATGGATTTGTTGGCTTAGGAACAATGATTGGCGCTCCTAATGGTTATAACTTTAAACTGTGGCCTTCATTTGAATTAGGATTAGGCATTTGTTATGAGTATCGTCCGTTTGGTAAGCTTAACGTGTGGAGTCTTGGCTTCGGCATTAACTGTAGATACTACCGCATGTCAAGTGATAAATATTGGGTTAAGGATTCACAGGGAGTGATGTCTTTGGCTGACTATAGCTCAAAGCAGAGTGACAGAAAAACGTCTATGGAGTTCTTTAGTTTGCAGTTCCCGTTTACTTACACTCACTATTTTGGTAAGGAAAAAGGGTGGGGCATTACACTTGGCGCTCTCTTCAACATCAATACCGGTGCTCACACGAACAAAGACTATACTGAGGATGAACTCGAATATGAGGTTAAGACCTATAAGATAGGACAGCGTCCAATAACTGTTGACTTCATGGGAGCCATTAATATACCAGGTTTCTCAAGCATCTACTGTAAATATTCGCCAATGAAGGTCTTCAAGAACAATCGTGGTCCAAAGATGCAGCAGTTGAGCTTCGGCTTCTGGTTCTAAAAAAATATTCTAAAAGAAAAGTCCTGCGCCGTACATAACCAGCAGGTAACGCAATAGCTTACCTATGGCTATGCTGAAGAAGCAGATAAAGATATTGGCTCTCATGAGCCCAAGGACAATGGTTATGGCTGTACCCAGAAGTGGTACAAAGGCAAAGAATCCCATCCATGCACCACGACCTGCCATGAATCGCTCGGCTCTGTCGAGCGATTCTTGTTTTACATGTAGGTAGCGTTCTATCCACTCGGTTTTTCCCATGTGTCCTACGCCATAATTAAAGTAACTGCCTAAGGTGTTGCCTATGGTGCCATAGACCATTAGCTGAACGGGGTCGAGACCTGTTGCTATGAGGCCCACCATTACAGCTTCGCTGGAAAATGGGAAGAAACTACCTGCAATAAAGGCCGCAATGAGCATGCCTATATAGCCGTAACCTGTCAAAAAGTCGATAATCCACTCCATGTGACAAGATTATAGATGATGGCGATGACTACTGCAACACTTCCTGCATAGAACACTATCTGTGTCATGCGGGTGCGTGACAGCGAGAAATAGTGGGCTATGAAAGTGCTCATGGAAAGTGTGATGATGCGTATAAGCGGATCAAAAAGCTGTGGCTGCAAGAAAATCAGGAATATGGAATAGATGGCTGTCCATGCGAAAAAACCATATAACTGTCGTGTGCGTATGCGGTCTTCGTAGTTGAATCGCCAAAAGTTTATTGCTGCTATGATGCCTAAAACCATGACTAATGATAGCGTTATCCATTGGCTTACATTTATCATGGTCGTATCGAAAACGTGTTCTTTTGGGAACAATTTTGAAAAATGTGTGGCAACAAGTCCTGGTTCTTGGTTAATGAATAACCATGGAATCAGAAGCCAATAAGGCGTGAGGATTCCTAGGATAGAGGCTATCCATGTTCGGAAAGTGAGTGACTGAATGTTTGTCAGAGCAAGAATCCAGAACAGGGGCATGAATAGAAGTATCTCCGTATGACAGAGACTGGCTATGCCAATGAGAAAACTGGCGTAATAGTGCAGACGTACAGCTCTCTTATCTTGATAGCTGCTGAAAAGCAGAAAGAAGCTGAGCGTGAGACACAGCATCACGAAAGTGTTCTGCAGTGAATAGTGTAATGGGAGACAGAGCGATGATAAGACGAGGAATGTTGATGATACCATGCGGCTGCGCACACGTATGAGAGCATTGGCGTTGCTTAGCTCGACAATGATATATACCGTTGCAGCCGTGAGGGCGAGATTAAGCCACCAGTATTCGCGTATGCCTGCAAATAGCCATACGAGCAGATATACTGCCGATGCTGAGGGCAGCAGAAGGCTGCTCTCAGCAATTCGGGTATGTAGGCGTTTTAATTCCATTAAATCTTAATCCATGACCATTCGTCTCACATTCAAAGGTCTTTGCCAATATCGCGGCGGAAGTATCGGTCTGTGAATGATATCTTTTGTGCCTCAGTGAATGACTTGCGTAGTGCCTCGTCCTTGTCTTTGCCATAAGAAGAGACTGCAATGACGCGTCCACCGTTGGTAACCACCTGTCCGTCTTTCATGGCAGTGCCGGCATGGAAAACAATGCTGCCTTCCACCTCGTCAATACCTGTGATGGGGTAGCCCTTCTTGTAGGCTTCGGGATATCCTCCTGATACAAGCATGACGCATACAGCGGCACGCTCGTCAAACTCAATAGCGTGCTGGTCGAGATTGCCATCGGCAACGCCTTGGAACAGGTCAACAATATCGGTCTTAAGACGCAGCATGACGCTCTCTGTCTCTGGGTCGCCCATGCGGCAGTTGTATTCTATGACCATTGGCTCACCCTCTACATTGATGAGTCCGAAGAAGATGAATCCTTTATAACTGATGCCTTCCTTTTTCAGTCCCTCAACCGTAGGACGGATGATACGGTCTTCCACCTTCTTCATCCATTCCTTTGTTGCGAATGGAACAGGCGATACGCTACCCATGCCGCCAGTGTTCAGACCTGTGTCACCCTCGCCAATACGCTTGTAGTCCTTTGCCTCTGGCAGAATCTTATAGTGCTCGCCGTCTGTGAGAACAAATACTGAGCACTCTATTCCGCTGAGGAACTCTTCAATTACTACGCGTGATGAGGCGTTGCCAAACATGCCGCCTAACATCTCTTTCAGTTCTTTCTTTGCTTCGTCAAGAGTTGGAAGAATGAGCACACCCTTACCAGCGCAGAGACCATCGGCCTTCAGAACGTAGGGCGCTTTAAGCGTTTCGAGGAATGCCAATCCCTCCTGCAGGTGCTCACCATCGAAAGTCTGATAGCGTGCTGTGGGGATGTTATGGCGCTGCATGAATGCCTTTGCGAAGTCTTTTGAGCCTTCGAGCACAGCACCAGCCTTCGACGGACCGATGACGGGAACGTCCTTCGTACGCTCGTCGTTCTTCATATCGTCGTAGATTCCTTTCACCAATGGGTCTTCAGGACCTACCACCACCATATCTATTTCTTCAGCAACAACAAACTCCTTTATGACTTCGAAGTCATCGGCCTTCATGGGAATGTTGATGCCGCAGTTAGCTGTGCCGGCATTGCCTGGCGCAATATACAGTTTCTCTACTTGCTCGCTCTGAGCGATTTTCCATGCTAAGGCGTGTTCGCGTCCGCCGCTGCCTAAAAGAAGAATTTTCATTGTTGTTTTATGGGGTTAATGGGGTTAATGGGCTAAATTGGGTTAATGGGAGGATGGGTACTATTTTAGATAATCTTCGAAATATTGAGTTATACGCTCATGGAGATGCACGCTGTTGTGGCCCATCATGTTATGACCTTCGCCAGGGTAGGCAAAGAAGTCGGGCTGTGTGCCAGCCTCTGCACAAGCCTTAAGGAATGACAGGGCATGTTGTGGCACTACTGTTGGGTCGTTGTAGCCAATGATTACCTGTAGCTTTCCTTTCAGGTTGCCGGCCTTGTCAATGAGTGACGTCTTGGCATAGCCATCAGGATTCTGCTGTGGGGTGTCCATATATCGCTCGCCATACATCACCTCGTACCACTGCCAGTCAATGACAGGTCCGCCAGCCACGCCAACCTTGAACACATCGGGGTGGTTGAGCATTAGCGAGATAGTCATGAAACCACCGAACGACCATCCGTGAACGCCAAGGCGCGACATATCGACATAGGGTAGGGTGCGCAGATAGTCAACGCCCTTCATCTGGTCTGCCATCTCCACCTGTCCAAGCTGACGGAAGGTGGCTTGCTCGAAGTCCCTGCCACGATTCTCTGAGCCTCGGTTGTCGAGAATGAACACTATGTAGCCTTTCTGGGCCATGTATGTCTCCCATGAGCGCGATGCCCAGTGCCATGATGCTTCCACATTGTGGGCGTGAGGTCCGCCATAGACATAGACTACTGTGGGGTATTTCTTCTGTGGGTCGAAGTCGGCAGGCTTAACCATACGATAGTAAAGGTCGGTAATACCGTCGGCAGCCTTTATGCTTCCATTCTCGTACATAGGAACAACGAAGTCTTTCCATGGGTTGTCGGCTCGTAGCAGCTCTTTTGCACTCTTACGCGCAGCCCCTTGTTTGCCGCTTGTCGTATAGCGTTCTATCACACGTGGCTCTGTTGGTGTTGAGTAGTAGTCTGCCACCTGACTTCCTGTTGCTGATAGCATACCGTGGTGTACACCCTCGCTGTTGCTAAGACACTGGCGCTTGCCTGTCTTGATGCTGACGCTGAATATGTTGCGTTGCAATGGGTTTAGCTCGTTTGAAGAATAGATGACGGATTTCTCTGCCTTGTTGAATCCGAGAACGTTGAGAACCACCCACTTTCCTGATGTGAGCTGTGAGAGCTGTTTGCCTGACGTGTCAAAAAGATACAGATGGTTATATCCGTCTTTCTGGCTCTGCATTATGAACTTCTGCGAGTCCCACGGCAGGAATGTCACTGGATTCAGGGGCTCCACATATTTTTCGCTTGTCTCGCGATAGAGCTCTTCCAGTCGTTCGCCTGTCGTTGCATCGTAAGTCACAAGACGACAATCGTTCTGATCGCGGTTTAGTTCGAAGAGGTAAACCGTCTTTCCATCAGGCGAGAACGTGACGTTTGTAAGATAGATGAAATCTTCGAGACAGTCGGCGTCGGTCGATGCTTCTGGAGTATGCAGATAGACAGTCTTTTGCGTCTGAAGGTTATATACACCTATAGTAACATGATGTGCGCTCATGCCTGCCATTGGGTATTTGTCAGGCTCTTCTTCTGCCACACGTGGGTCTATATTCACCTGTGGGTAATCGGTCACCATGCTCTGATCCATGCGGTAGAATGCCAGACGCTGTCCGTCGGCACTCCAGAAAAGTCCGCTGTTTATGCCGAATTCGTTGCGGTGAACGGCTTCGCCATATACTATCTCTCGAGAGCCATCGGTGCTGAGCTGATGCTCCACGTTGTCGGCAGTACGCACATAGAGCTGATGATCGCGAGTGTAAGCCACTGCGCGTGACTCGCTGTTCCACGCAGCATTGCTCTCGCCACTACAGGTCTGTCGCCACTCTACTTTCTTCTGTTTGAAGTCGTAAAGCACACGCTCTTTGCTGTTCTTTACGAGTGCCAATGGCTTGTCAGCGTATGGGTATCTGACCCACATCAGCGAGTGGAAGTCGTTGCCAAGGTCGCTGAGTGTGAATACTGCTGTCTCCTTGCCGCTTTTGCTGTCGAGTCGGTAGGCAGTCTCTGCATCCTGTCGCATCAGCTCATCGCCCCACCAGGTGAGAAACAGATTCTTCGGACGGAGGTTGTGGAAGTTCGTTCCTCCGAAGTTCAAGTCTTCGAGGGTGAATAGTCGCTGCTGGGCTGTCATAGATATTGGGAGACACGTAAGAAAAAAGCAAAGGACCATGATGGTCCCCATGCTTATGTTAGTCTTCGTCATTGTTGAAACGCTTGAATTTCTTGAATGGTTTCTTGCCACCGCTACGGTCAAAGCTCTCGTGTCCGCCGCGGTTCTCGCTCTTGAAGGGCTTGCGGCCATCCTTAGAGCCCCTAAAGCCTTTCTTCTCCTTGAAGTCGCTGTCGTCGCGACTGAATTTCTTCCGACTGCCACCTTCGCTGCGGCGCTCGTCCTTTGAGCCCCATGCTGATGGCTTGTTTGAGTGGAATGTGAATGAGCGAATGTCGCTACTCTCATTGTCTTCCTGCTCGTCGAGACGCTTCTTGAACTCACGCTCCTTCTTGAAGCGGTGTTTCTCGCTCATCTGACGCTTCTCTTCTTCGGTCTTTACGATGCCACCTTCGCTTCTGAATTCCTTCAGCTTGCCATCGAACATCTGGTATTTGCGGAACTCGCACTCCAGAGAACCGTTGAATACGGGAATCTTTATGCTTGGCTTCAGTCCAATCTGCTCGAAGCATTCCTCACGATAGCTCAGAATCCAAGCCTCGCCACCAACGAACTGGTGCTTCAATCGCTCACCAATCATGCGGTATGTGCCGAGAAGGTCTGGCGTAGAGATGCGCTCGCCATAAGGCGGGTTCGATACGAGTATGCTCTTCTCCTTTGGCTGAGTGAAATTCTTGAAGTCCTGCTGCTCTACGGTGATGTCGGCAGTAAGTCCAGCTGCCTTCACGTTCATGCGGGCTGTATTGACTGCCTTCATGTCGATGTCGTAGCCATAGATATGGTGAGTGAACTCGCGTTCTTGAGAATCGTCATTGTAAATCTTGTCGAAGAGGTCAGCATCGAAGTCGGGCCACTTCTCGAAGGCATATTCCTTGCGGAACAGTCCTGGTGCCATGTTGCGTGCTATGAGTGCTGCCTCTACGAGCAGCGTGCCGCTTCCACACATCGGGTCTATGAAGTCGGTGTCGCCCTTCCATCCTGTCATGAGAATCATACCAGCAGCAAGAACCTCGTTCAGAGGCGCTTCCACGCTCTCCTGACGATAGCCGCGACGGTGCAGACTCTCACCGCTTGAGTCCAAACACAGGGTGCAGTCGGCCTCGGCTATGTGGATGTGCAGCCTGAGGTCTGGATTAGCAACAGAAATATTTGGACGGCTGCCAGTGTTCTCGCGGAACTGGTCAACGATGGCATCCTTGACCTTATAGCTCACGAACTTTGAGTGTCGGAACTCTTCTGAGAACACTACTGCATCGACAGCGAACGTGTGGTCGTTGTCCAGATACTTAGTCCAGTCTATCTTCTTGATTTCGTTGTAAACATCATCGGCGCTTTGGGCTTTGAAGCGAGCAATGGGCTTCAAAATCTTTATTGCTGTATGTAGCGAGAAGTTTGCTCGATACATCATTTCCTTGTCACCCGTAAACGACACCATTCGTCTACCAATCTGTACATTGTTTGCCCCAAGTTGGGTCAGTTCTTTCGCCAGCACAGGTTCCAGTCCCATGAACGTCTTGGCGATCAGTTCAAATTCTTGTTCCATTGAATATATTAGAGAAATATTCTGTTTAGGCAGAACGCTGCGAGTGTTTAGGCAGAACACTAAGTCTGTTTAGGCAGAACGCTGCGACTGTTTAGGCAGAATGAAAAATCGGTGCAAAGTTACGCTAAAAGATACGAAACTCAAAATAATTCTCATTAATATTTGTTTTTTATAAAAAAAACGTTGCGCACGCACATGTAATTCGCAATTTATTTCGTACTTTTGCACACGAAAATAACTAAAATCGATTTTTAGACGAATGACAAACCTGCTTTTGTTTTCGTATCAGGATACGCAGTTTACCAATGTGCTTCTATGGATAGCGCTATTGTTGTCACTGGTCATCTCCATAGTACTCGTCTTTTATCAGCGTAAGAAAGGGCGCGAGTTGTCCTACGACTTGTCATTGCTTGACCAGGTGAAGAAAAGCAATATCGAGTCGGAGTTCGTGCTTAAGGCTATGAGGCTATCTACATGGCATATCGATCCCAAGACTTTTGTTGTTACATTCGACAATGACTTCCGTGGTCAGGGTAACGAGTGGAAACCTGAGGAGGATGGTAGCGATGTTCAAGGCAGTACCAATATGCTTGACGAGCGCGATGCGGCACGAGTGTACAAGTCGATTGAAGAAATCTGTCAGGGACGCACAGATACCTATCATGAAGAGTATCGTGTTAAGATAACAGGCACTAACACCACTTATTGGGAAGAGAGCTTCGCTACAGTTGCTGAGCGCGATATTGACGGCAACCCTGTAAGCATCGTTGGTACGTCAATGCGTATCGATGAGCGCAAGGCTATGGAGGCTGCACTCATTGAGGCAAAATACAAGGCTGAGGAGAGCGACCGTCTGAAGACAGCCTTCCTTGCGAATATAAGCCACGAGATTCGTACTCCGCTGAATGCTATCGTTGGCTTTACCAGCTTGCTGCCCGATTTGCAGAATGCTGAAGAACGACAGTCCATCCTCGATCTTATTCAGGAGAACACCCAGAAGTTGCTGCGCATCGTCGATGATGTGGTAAGCATATCTAAGGTTGAGGCAGGCAAGGAGGAGCTGATGCTCACTACCTTTGATCTTCCTATCATGCTTAAAGCTGTTGTTGATCAGTACATGCCTCAGCTGAATAAGGGCGTTACGATGACAACATCGTTCCCACAGTCATCTCTGAGTATTACCTCTGACAGGAACCGCATGCAGGAAACCATGCGCCACTTAGTGTCAAACGCCGTGAAGTTCACGGATAGGGGAGAGGTGACCGTAGGTTTCGACACTCCTGTAAAGGGAAAGATAAAGCTATGGGTGCGCGATACTGGCAAGGGCATAGCGCCTGAGTATCACGAGCGTATCTTCGAACGCTTCTTCAAGGTCGATGAGTTCATCCCAGGCGCAGGCTTGGGCCTCACCACTTGTCGTACTATGGCATACAGCATGGGTGGTAACGTGAAAGTCGACTCGCAGCTTGGCCAGGGCGCAACGTTCACCTTCGAAGTGCCATTTGCCGACGTAGATGCAATACCTGGTAAAAACGAATATGAGTAACACACAGAAAATAGTTTTGAGTAACACACATAAACACATATATTATAAACTTTAACTATGAAAAAAACTGGTATTTCCATTTTGGGAATCATGGCACTCTTCGTGGTGTCGCTGTCGGCTAATGCCGCAAACTATGTTCCAAAGATTATTACGGGTGTGGTGAAAGCCGATTCGTGGACGATGGGTAACAACAAGGAAGGCATCTATCAGCTTGAGGTCAAGGAAGACGGACAGCTGACTATGCTTGTTGACAAAGCTGACCCCTACATGGCGCCCCTCGGTGGTGCCGTCTATCAGGACGGAACCATGCACGGCATCCACTTCAAGGCCGAATGGGACCCCTATGAGCAGGCTCAGACCTACACCATCTACAATGTTGCTTACGACATGCAGACCTGGAATCGTACAAAGGGACTGGCGCTAAGTAACATGTATGGTAACCTCATCTCGTCGTCAGGCATTACCCACGACCCTGTGACAGGTCTTAACTATGGCATCTTCTATAACTTCAATATGAACTATGAGGTCATCAACCTCAAGCTCGCTACCATCGACTTCATCAATACTGAGGCCTCTGGTGCTCCTAAGAAGAATATCATAGGCATCGTGGATACTCCTTTTGCTGCTATCGCAGCTGCTGAGAACGGCTTTCTCTATGGCGTTGGTCGCGATGGCTATCTCTATATTATAGATAAGGTGTTGACTGATGAGGCCATTGAACTCGGCTCTACTACCGTGAACGTATTACCCATTGGCGACCTCGGCATTGAGGATATCTCTACCAACCCAAGCTCAATGACCTTCGACCCACGCACCAAAAAGCTCTATTGGAGCTATGTGTCAACGAACAACAAGAGCTATCTCTATGAGATAAATTATAACATTGGTCAGGTGAAGGCTACCAAGCTAATGCAGATTCCTGACAATGCTTACCTTGTTAACATGTATATTGCTCCTATGGAGGCTGCCGACGATGCTCCTGCTGCAGTCAGCGACTTGCAGCTCTCTTTCGAAGGCGAGCAGACCACTGGCATCGTTGCGTTCACTATGCCTACAAAAACTTATTCTGGTGACGACCTCTCTGGCGAGCTGACATACTCTATCTATGTCGATGATTCCGTTCTCGTGGCTACCAGCACAGCACAGGCTGGCGCACAGGTGGCAAAGGTTGTAAGCGTGCCTTCTGAAGGTCGCATCGTTGAGGTGAAGGTGGTGGCAAAGAATGCTGCCGGCGAAGGCGCTGCCAAGACGGCAAAGCTCTATATCGGTCGCGACACACCGCTTGCTGTCACCAACCTGAAGCTGAACTATAACATGGACACTGAGTTCATGCGTCTCTCATGGGATGCTCCTGTAGAGGGCATCAATGGCAAGCCTCTTACACAGGCAAATCTCTCTTATGATGTCATACGCTACCCTGACAGCGTCGTCGTTGCACATGACCTGAAGCTCATCGGCTTCTCTGAGAAGATAGAGAAGACAGCCGATCTGAAGAGCTATTTCTATGGTGTCGTTGCTGTCAATGGCAAGCATGTTGGCGATACTGCCGTATCTAACAAGGTTGTCGTTGGCCAGGCTCTTGTACCTCCATTCGACGAAGACTTCACGACACAGCAGGGCTTCGACCGCTTCACAGTTATCGATTCTGATAACGACGGCGTTAAGCCTAAGTACTCAGACTGGCAGAACATCTGGGTTCGCTATCACAAGGTATATACCTATACCGGCACTGTCGCTGATCATGCCATGATCTATTCCAAGAACGCCAGCAACGACTATCTGCTCACACCTCCCCTCCAGCTTGAGAAAGGTGGCAGCTACGAGCTGAAGTTCACTGCCAGAAAGGGCTATAGTGGCGCGAAGTATGACCAGCGCATGCGTGTGCTCGTTGGTCTTGCAGGCGAAGATCTCGCTGACTATGAGGTAGTGAAGGATTCTTTCGATATCACCGATGTGAACCTTGAGGAGTTCATGGCCGACATCAATATCAAGGCCGACGGCATCTATCAGATTGCTTTCCACGCCATCAGTAAGGCTGAGTCTGGCGAGCTCTATCTCGATGAGATTCACCTCGCATCATCACTTTCAAGTTCTGCTCCAAAGGTAGTAACAGACATCGTTGCAACTGCTGATGCTCAGGGCTATCTGAAGGCAACGGTTAAGTTCACTGCTCCTACTGAGACCCTACATGGTGATCCTCTTACAGCCATTAGCCGCATCGTTGTCATCGATACAGACGACATCGTTTGTGGTCGTATAGACAATCCTACTCCTGGTCAGGAGTGCACCATCTTAGCGGAGAACATGAAGAACGGCATAAACACATATTATGTTGTGGCTTACGCGGGCGACGATGCAGGTGCAAAGGCTCCGTTCTCTCTCTTCATTGGTCAGGACTACCCCACAGAGCCTACTGAGGTGGCTCTCACCGACAATGGTACAGAGGCTGTGCTCACATGGAAGGCGCCTGAAAAGGGCTACAATGGTTTGGTACTCAATCCTGAGCTCCTCACCTATAACCTCTACACCATCTCTGCCGATGGCTATCCTACACTGGTGAAGAAGAATATCAAGTCACCTTATAACACTGGCGTGAAGACAGCTGAGGGAGACCAGCAACTGCTCTACTATGCTATCGACGCACAGAACACAGCTGGCCTTAGCGAGCTTGTTCCTACTAACAGCCTCGTTATTGGTGAACCTTACACCTTGCCTTATGTTGACCACTTCGACAAGACCAACCAGAAGTTCGTATGGCTTGAGGGCGACTATCCCGACTGGAACATGGGCTTGGCAAAGCTCTCCGACGATGACTTCAGTCAGGATTATGCTATGGCCTTTGAGCCTAACCGTGCCGACTATGGCTTCTATAACCTTGGTAAGATGACTCTCGCAGGTGTTGAGAAACCTGTCCTCGCTTTCCGTTACCTGGCTCAGAAAGCCAATGACATAGCTACTCTCGGCGTTGCTGTAGAGAGCAATCAGGACAGCAAGGCAAAGGTTGTTGCTCAGATTGATTTCCAGAACGAGACTTCTACCACTTGGAAGAAAGTGAAGGTCGATCTCAGTGAGTTCAAGTCTTCCGACTATATCATCGTGAAGTTTGCCATGGTCAGCAAGATGGATGCTGCTGAGAAGTTCGTCATCTGTTTCGATGACCTGTACATCTGCGAGGAAGAGATGCTTCTCGGCATCGACGACACCTTCGCATCAAGTGTCCAGAATGCTCGTCAGCGTGGTGTATATCGTCTCGATGGTACTCGTGTCGATGATACTCAGAAGCTCCAGAAGGGCATCTACATCATCGATGGTCGCAAGACTGTGGTGAAGTAAGAAGTTAGAGGTAAGAGGTAAGAAGTAAGAGGTGAGAGGTAAGAGGTAAGAGGTGAGAGAAATGCTGGTAAATCCAGAAATCTCTCAAAGAAAGATAGCATGCAAACTATCCTCTCACCTCTTACTTCTTACCTCTCACCTCTTACCTCTATTATTTAGTTTCTGAACACTAGTCCGTCGCCAAATTCATCTATGATAATCGGTTTGTCGCGGTCTATCTGTCCGGCAAGCAGTTTCTTTGACAGGTCGTTGAGCACATACTGCTGTATGGCGCGTTTCACAGGACGAGCACCGAACTCTGGGTCGTAGCCTTCCTTCGCCAGCCATTTAACGGCATGCTCCGTAGCCTCCAGACGGAAGCCCTGTGGCTCAAGCATCTGCTTTACTCTGTTAAGCTGCAGGTTCACCACCTGTGCTATCTCCTCCTGTGACAGCTGCTGGAAGGTGATAATCTCGTCTATGCGGTTCAAGAACTCAGGGCGCATTGTCATACGTAGTTGTTCACGAGTGGCGTTCGACGTCATAATGATTATCGTGTTCTTAAAGTCTGCCGTGCGTCCCTTGTTGTCCGTCAGTCGGCCATCGTCAAGCACCTGCAGCAATATGTTGAACACATCGGCATGCGCCTTCTCTATCTCGTCGAAGAGTATCACAGAGTATGGCTTGCGTCTCACCGCCTCTGTCAGCTGTCCGCCTTCGTCGTAGCCCACATATCCCGGAGGTGCACCTATCAGTCGGCTCACGGTATGTTTCTCCTGATACTCCGACATGTCTATGCGGGTCATCATCGTCTCGTCGTTGAACAGATATTCTGCCAGTGCCTTCGCCAGCTCAGTCTTACCCACACCTGTCGTGCCGAGGAAGATAAATGATGCTATTGGTCGCTTCGGGTCTTGCAGTCCGGCACGTGAACGGCGTACTGCATCGCTGACAGCTGTTATCGCTTCGTTCTGACCTATAACTCTCTTGTGGAGCTCGTCCTCCAGATGGAGCAGTTTCTCGCGTTCGCTCTGCATCATTCGTGTTACAGGTATTCCAGTCCAGCGGCTCACCACCTCGGCAATATCGTCGGCAGTCACCTCCTCGCGCACCAACGAGTTGCCTCCCTGTGCTGATGCGAGCTGAGCCTGAATGTGTCTGATGTTGTCCTCCAGTGTCTTCAGTTTCGAGTAGCGTATCTCGGCCACCTTACCATAGTCGCCCTCGCGCTCGGCACGTTCTGCCTCGAACTTCAACTGCTCCATCTGCTGCTTGTCCTGCTGAATCTGATTCACCAGTTGTCGCTCTCCTTCCCACTTTGCACGGAACTGCGTCTCCTGCTCCTTCAGTTCAGCGATGTCCTTGTCGAGTTGGGCAATCTTCGGCTCGTCGCCTTCGCGCTTGATGGCCTCCCTCTCAATCTCAAGCTGAGCCAGTCGGCGCGTAATCTCATCAAGTTCTTCTGGTACCGAGTCGCGCTCCATGCGAAGTTTTGCTGCAGCCTCGTCCATCAAGTCTATGGCTTTGTCAGGTAGGAATCGCTCTGAGATATATCGCTCTGACAGTTGTACGGCAGCTATGCAGGCATCATCCTGGATGCGCACCTTATGGTGGTTCTCGTAGCGCTCTTTCAGTCCGCGGAGTATTGAGATGGCACTCAGCTCGTCGGGCTCATCAACCATCACTGTCTGGAAGCGGCGCTCCAGAGCCTTGTCCTTCTCGAAATACTTCTGATACTCGTTGAGCGTCGTTGCACCTATGGCTCTCAGCTCACCACGTGCCAGTGCAGGCTTCAAGATGTTTGCTGCGTCCATGGCGCCCTCTCCGCCGCCAGCACCCACTAGAGTGTGTATCTCATCAATGAAGAGGATTATGCGCCCATCAGCTTGTGTTACCTCGTTGATGACACTCTTCAGACGCTCCTCGAACTCGCCCTTGTACTTCGCGCCAGCCACCAGCGCACCCATGTCGAGTGAGTAGAGCTGTTTGTCTTTCAGGTTCTCTGGCACGTCGCCGCGCACTATTCGTCCTGCCAGACCTTCTACTATGGCTGTCTTACCTGTACCTGGCTCACCTATAAGTATTGGATTGTTCTTCGTGCGTCGGCTCAGTATCTGCAACACGCGGCGTATCTCGTCATCGCGTCCTATGACAGGGTCGAGCTTTCCCTGACGAGCAAGGTCAACGAGGTTCTTTGCATATTTCTCCAACGACTGATAGTTGTCATCGGCACTCTGCGACTGCACCTTCTGTCCGCGACGCAGCTCCAGTATAGCCTGACGCATGTCCTTCTCTGTGGCACCGGCATCTTTCAGTATGCGGCTTACGGTGCTGTTTACCATGAGAAGAGCCAACATAATAGGCTCACACGATACGTACTCGTCGTTCATCTCCTTTGCCGTGTCCTCTGCCTTCTGCAGCACCTTGTTAGCATCGTTGCTCAGGTAGGGCTGTCCGCCCTCCACGCGAGCCAGATGCATCATCTCCTGTTGGCAGAGCATCTCTATCTGCTGCGTGTTCATGCCAAGCTTCTGGAAGATGAATGTCGTTACGTCCTTTGCTTTGTCCATGAGGCCCACCAACAGGTGTACAGGCTCTATTGTCTGTTGCCCGTTGCGCTGTGCCGTCTGCACTGCAGCCTGCACCGCCTCTTGTGCTTTGATTGTAAATTTCTCGAGTGTCATAATAGTCTCCTTTCTTTTATTTTCATTTCTGCCTATCATCACTCAAATAGCGTGCCCATCTCTTCTCTGCTGACAAAATGGCGCTGCTTGCCGACAAAATGGCATTTTTGCTTCGGCATAAAAAGAGTGGCGACCGTTCCTCACGGAGCAGTCGCCACATATAATAATTCTTTTTTATTGTGGCCTGCAGTCCTCACGGATTCATGGCCACAACCTACTAAATAAATAATACTGATTTCTTAGTCTTTAGTGCTAGGAAAGCCCCCAAATGTTCAAACATAAAAAGAGCGTAAGACTGCGTATGTCCTACATCTTTTGACTGCGGTCCTAGGAAAACCGATGAAGGAAAGATATAGTGATACAACAACCCCACGCTATCGCGTAGGATAAGTACACTATGTTCATCTTGTCCTTCGATTGAAATTTCCTAGGTTTCAGTCAACAAGAACGAGCATAACGCTTATCGTCTTTTTTCCAGCGAAAATTTTGGAGTCCCTGTGCATTACTGCAAGTCCCTCGTTTGGGCGCTTTTATGAAAACTCCGCTGCAAATGTACACAATATAATTGTATTCTCCTAAATTTTAGCCAAAAAATGAAGTAGAATAATTATTTTTTTGCAATTTAGGGTATGTTGAGCAAATGAGATACTTGCATTGAATTATATTGTTGTCCGCTGCAAAATGTAGTTCTGTCTATCTTGTAATCCATTACTGGCAGTACTGCAATCCAATTTTGACTAAGCTGAAAACCAAACTCGTCGAGTTTGGTGACCAAAGTCGACGAGTTTGGTCACCAAAGTCGTCGACTTTGTAAAACAGTACAGTCAGAACTACATTGCAACTTAGTTTTCGCTATGTTACAATTCAGTCTGGCTTATATTGCAATTGCGCCAGAACTGAAGCAAGGTTTTGTCGGAGTGTTGTGTTTGAAGATAGTTGTGCTTGATGGCTTCTCTGACGTGTAATTTGTTGTATGGACTATACAATGTGGATTAATGGATAATTTTGCGATAAATTCTTGTGGATATTAATACAAAACAGTATTTTTGTATCCTAAAACAAAAAATGGGTATATGGCATGATTAAGAAGAGGGACGGATTCCAAGGCGAACGGATGGTGGTACTGCCACCGGCGCAGATTGAGGTTGAGCAACACGACGAGCTCTGCCAAAGCCTGTATATCACCGATATAGGCTATTACCCCAAAGCCGAACACCACCAGCGCACACGCCAAAAAGCGATTGATGAGTATGTGCTGATATACTGCGTAGAAGGCGATGGCTGGTATGAGGTTGACGGAAAGAAGCATCAGGTAACTAAGAACCAGTACTTTATTCTGCCTGCCCATAAACCGCACGCTTACGGCACCCAACACAGCTGGACTATTTACTGGGTACACTTCGGAGGCTCGGCAGCTTATGTATATGCCGAAGGTGCTGCCACACCGCAAAGCATCAATGTTACCATCAACTCGCGCATTGGCGACCGGTTGAACATCTTCGAAGAGATACTTACCACGCTGCATGCCGGCAAGGAGCTTGAGGATATGCGCTACGCTAGCAGCCTGCTGCACCACTTCCTGGCCTCCATGCGCTACCTTGGCCAGTTCCGCCGCGCCAAGGCCGAAGCGCCAACCGACATCGTAGATCAGGCCATACACTACATGCGCGAGAATATCGAGAACCGCATGATGATGGACGATGTGCTGCGCTACGTGGGCTACTCGCAAAGCCACTTCAACACCCTCTTTAAGAAGAAAGCGGGCATGAGCCCTATCACCTATTTCAACCGCCTTAAAATAGAACATGCCTGTAGGCTGTTACGCACTACAGACATGAAAATAAATATGATTTGCTATAAAGTAGGCATCGAAGATCCGCTCTATTTTTCGCGCCTGTTCTCCAAACTCATGGGCATGAGCCCTACCGACTACCGCCTTAAAGAGAGGCAGTAATCAGCGTTCGGAACTGACGGGCGCCGAGGTGATTGTTGTCCATAGCCTCGACCTCTTCAAGGTACTTCATGGCCTTTTCTTTGTCGCCAATGCCGTAATAGCCCAGGGCGAGCATGTACAGGCAGTGGATGCGGTTAAGCTCGTCGAGGTTGCCCTCCCATACCAGCAAGTCGGGCAGCGACACGGCAAAGTAGTCCATCACCACATGGTCGAAGATGTGCTGCTTGCCGTAGTTGATGAGCTTATTGAACAGTGAGCGGGCCTTATCTTCCTGACCGAGCTTGCGGTAGCACAGGGCGGCATAGAAGATTTTATCGGGCTTGGCATCGTTGTAGTACATAGCGGCTGCGGGCTCGGTTGGGCCTACGGTGCCTTTCAAGAAATACTCATTTGCCTTCTCTTTCTCGCCCAGCATCTCGTGGGCAATGCCCAAGAAGTAGTAGAAATCATTATCCTGCGAACCATATAGTTTTCCCTCGCCAAGATGATGTGGGAATACAAGACACTCCTCAAGTAAGCTAGTGGCAGTCTTAATACTCCCCTCGCCCTTTGGAGAGGGGCTGGGGGTGAGGTTCCTCTTCGCAATCTCCAAACGACACATCTGATATTGACCGCTCACCTTGCCTTCGCCACCTTCCCAAGGATGGAAGATGCGGTTATCGATGAGCTGCTTAGCCTCTTCGTAGCGACCCAGCATGTTTAGCAGGGTGGCATGTTCGAGTACGAGGTCGTCGCGGCGCTCTATCAGCTCGGCATGCTGCTCGTAGAAGGCCAGGCGCTGGGCATGCGGACGGTGCAGGCGCTTGTAAAGCTGGTCGAGCTCCATGAATATGCGCTCATCGTTCTCATCCAGGTGGAAGGCGCGCTCCATGTATTCGAGTGCCTGCTCATGATTACCCTGTTTGTTAAAACGAGCGAGAGCCAGGTTGCGCCATACGGTTGGGAAGTTAGGATCAATCTTGGCAGAGATTTCCCAATTCTCGATGGCTAAATCGTACTGGCGCTTATCGTAGTACAAGCAGCCCAGATAATAAGGTGCCTTGGATATCTTTAGTTTAGAGTTTAGAGCGTAGAGCGTAGAGTTTGCTACCGCCTTAGAGAGGGCTATGACATCCTCTAGGCGGTTGGGGAAACAATAGGCTGAATCGACAGCCTCGGCCTTGGTTACTAACTCCTGTGCATCTTCGATACCTGTAATATTTGCCAGATAATAATAGGTGAGTGGCGACTCCTCCACCCCACGATTGATGGCGGTTTGCAGCACCAGCGCAGCCTCGCTGTTCAAACCGGCCTGCGTATAATCGAGGGCTGTTTCGTGGTAGTTATAGATGTTGCCGTGCATGAGTTCTACCATACGATCGAGTGGCGCGTTATCGCCCGTGAGCAGGTGCTCCTCGACCATGCACACATAGTTGAATGGATCGATGGTGTACGACTCTTGAATCCAAGCCAAAGCCTCGTCCTTTCTACCCATTTTGCGCAGCACGGCAGCCTTCATGGCACGTGCCTTATGGTTGTGACTGTTGCTGATGAGGGCGCGTTCGAGTTCGTCGAGCGCATCCTCCCATTTCTCAGCAGCGATGCTGATGCAGGCAGCCTCGAAATAGCCGGCATCGGCCCAACCCTTGTTCCAGGTAGATTTCCAGAAGTAATTGTAGGCCACACCATACTGCCCCAGCAGCTTATTAACCACACCCAGATAAAACAGCGCCTCGCCATCGTAGGGGTTGGGATTGCGTTTTTTCTGAACCTTTACAGCTGTTTCGAGATAGCCCTTAGCCTTATCGAAACGGGCACGGCGCAGGTACCACAGGCCCATCTGCATGTTGCAGCGGTAATCCAGCGGATCGCGGCGCAGGGCCTCCTCGTAATAATCGAGTGCGCTCCAGGTGGCGTGACGGTACTGCTCGAGGTGCAAACCTGTGAGGTAAAGCTGATCGATGGTCTTGGTATCCTGTGGAGAGAGCGCAGCCTCGGCAGCATCGGGAATAGGACGGATTTCGTCAGCCTCGGCATGCCACTCCAACAGCGGATACATACGGGGATTCTCAGGACGATCGATAGTCAAGAACATATCGCTAAACTGCGCATCCTGGGTATCCACCGTCTCTATGAGCACCTCCTCGGGCGAGAGGGTTACCACCTGATTATAATACTCATGACCATATTTATCCTCAAGCACTATCCTTACCTCTTTCTTCGAAGTGGCCAGAATCTTAAAGGTGGTATGGGTAGCGTCGGGCTGCTCGATGTTCATCACGAAATCCTTCGAGGCCTGCTTAACGATGCCCACCTCGCGATAAGGCATAAAATACTGCACAAACTGTTTTTCCTCGTATGGCATCAGCCAGGTAAAGTCGGGCTGGTTCTCGGTATAAACACCTGCCATCAGCTCGATGTAAGGACGGAAGCCCTCGCGATCGATATGCCACTGAGCCATCTCCTCGGGTGTAGCCTCGTCGGTGAGGTTGCGGTCCCAGGCGCGACCAAAGTCGCCGTTACCCCATGTCCATTGCTTTTTACCTGGCGAGTAGTGGTGACTGGCCACATGCAGCATGCCTGCCTGGGTATCGTTCTCGTAACCACCCTCGAAATCAAAGCGTGAGTTGACGCCCATATAGCTGGTAGGCACAAAGATATTCTTATAGTTCGAGATATCTACACCAGCCGAATAGTCCATCTTATAATAGGTTCCTGTGGCTATAGGAAAACTGCTAACGGCACGCTTACCATGATCGAACACGGCATTGATATCGGGTGGAAACACACTCTGGTAGGCATCGTTAACCTCAACGGCTGGGTTGGCCCACCACAGGAAGGTCTGAGGCAGATTGGTGCGATTGCTTACACGACCCTGAATCTCAAGATAAGCACAGCCAGGGCGCAGGGTAAAGCCTGCCATACCCTTTTGGTGGAACATACGCTCCATCTCGTTTACCCATACGGTGATAGAGCCATCCTCGTTCTCGACAATGGTGCTATCAACAGGCATGTAGGTGGATGGACGATGGTGCTGGGGCCAGTTAAACTCGATACCGCCACTAATCCAAGGACCAGCCAAGCCTACCAATGCGGGCTTAATAACATGGTTGTAATACACAAAGTGGCGCTGCTTAATCTTATCGTAAGCCATCTGCACACGTCCGCCCAGTTCGGGCAGTATCATCACCTTGATATACTCGTTCTCGATATAAACGGCCTTGTACTCTTTATCCACTTTCTCGTCGCTCATTGACTCGATAACGGGATAAGGATATACCACGCCACTAGAACCCTGATAAACACGTTTTTCCAGGAACATCGGGTTCTTTTCGGGCTTTCCTACTTCGTAGGTAGGAATAGTCACGATTTCTCTCCAAGCTTTTACCATATTTTTGTTTTTTCGTTTTTTCGATATCTCGTTATTTCGATATTTCGAAATATTATAATCACGATTTTACTAATTCTTTCTCAAGTTCCTCCAGACTCTTGCCTTTGGTTTCGGGGCAGTTACGCAGCAGGTAGATAAAGGCACACACGCAGATGCCGCTATAAATCCAGAACGTACCGCTACTACCTAAGGCCGCATTCATGGATGGGAACGAGAAGGTAAGCGTGCAACAGCCCACCCAAAGGGCAAAAGTACACGTAGCCATGGCGATGCCACGCACACGGTGTGGAAATATCTCGGCCAGCAGCGTCCACGTAACAGGGCCTAACGTCATGGCATACACAGAGATAGCTGCCACTACCAGGGCCACCATCAGCATGCCGGTCATACCCATAAAGTAGCAGGTGCCAAGCGTAAGGTAAATCAGTCCCAGTCCGCCGGCACCAATCAGGATGAGCGTGCGGCGGCCCCACTTCTCGATGGTATAGAGTGCCACAAACGTAAACACCACATTGGCGATACCTGTAATCACAATATTGATAAACATACCATCCACATCGAAGCCTGCACCCACAAAAATCTCCTGAGCGTAGTTAAAAATCACGTTGGTACCGCACCACTGCTGGAATACGGCTATAACCAAACCCAACAGCAAAACCTTGCGGTATTTTTTAGAGGTGAGAAGTGAGAGGTGAGAGGTGAGAGAATACTTTTGTGGCTGAGGGTAATCTCTTGCCTCTAACCTCTTACCTCTAACCTCTGACAAATACACAGGACTTTCAGGAATGAAAAAACTCATCAGCAGGAACAATGCTGCAGGAGCTGTTTCGGCCCAGAACATCCAGCGCCAGCCCCACTCCACATTCCACGCCTGACTCTCGGCTACAGCCGTATCGCGCGCCAAAAGCATATTTACAATTTGCGCACCAAGTATGCCAAGCACAATGGTCATCTGGTTCAGACTCACCATGCGACCGCGAATCTCAGCCGGACTCACCTCGGCTATATACATTGGTGCCAAGGCCGAAGCCACACCAATGCCGATACCACCCACAAAACGGGCTATATTAAATAAGGTGAAATCATTGAACAAGCCCGTTGCAACAGCTGATACCGTAAACAGTACTGCCGATGTCATCAACAGCGGTTTGCGACCGTACTTATCGGCAGCAGCACCAGCCACCATCGCACCTACCAGACAACCAATCAAGGCCGTAGTCATAGCTACACCTTGCATTAAAGGCGAATGGCTAATGGCAAAATACAACTCATAAAACGGTTTGGCACCGCCTATCACCACCCAGTCGTAACCAAAAAGCAGTCCGCCCATGGCCGACACGGCGCAGATAAAATACAGAAAACCTTTGCTATAGCTTTGCATATCTTTAAAAGTTTTTAGTTTTGTGGTGCAAAGGTACAATGTTTTTTTAATCAGAGATATGGAGAAAATATGGCAAGTATATGGACTATTTTACACAATAAGTAATTGTGATTTGTTCATTTTGTATGGAATTATTATACTTTTTGTGACAAATAATTGGAATTCTTCTTTCTTTTATTATCTTTGCAGAATGATAATGATGTTACTAATTTTTTTTAGCAAATCAATGATGAATACGAAGATTGTTGTGCTTGATGGTTTCACTGCCGTAGGAAAACCTGCCGAGGAAAGTAATGACGCTTGGCAAGAGCTGATGTCGATGGGCGATTTGACGGTTTATGACCGCACGAACAAGGAACAGACGGTGGATAGAGCAGCCGAGGCAGACATATTGCTAACTAACAAGGTCGTAATAGGCAGAAGGGAAATGGAGCAGTTGCCGCGTCTGAAATATATAGGTGTGCTTGCCACGGGATATAACGTGGTGGATATAAAGGCTGCTCGTGAGCATGGCATTGTTGTGACAAACGTTCCAGCATACAGTACAGAGAGTGTGGCGCAGATGGTGTTTGCTCATCTGCTTACTGTTACAAACCGTACAGAGCATTATGCTAAGCAGAATAGGGGAGGACGATGGAGCGCCAGCCAGGATTTCTGCTACTGGGACACAAACCTAATGGAACTGGCAGGCAAAACCTTTGGCATCGTGGGGCTGGGAAACATTGGCATGCGTGTGGCGCAGATAGCCCTTGCCTTCGGCATGAAGGTTAAGGCGCTGACAAGCAAGAAAAACAGCGAGTTGCCTGTAGGCGTAGAGAGTGTGGATGTCCATGAGCTGTTCGAAACATCCGATGTGCTGTCGTTGCACTGTCCCCTGACAGACAAGACTCGACACATGGTTAACGCAGAGACACTCGCGCTGATGAAGCCTACTGCAATAGTGATAAACACCGGTCGAGGACCGTTGGTTGACGATGACGCCGTGGCTGAGGCTTTATCGGAGAGCAGAATTGCCGCCTATTGTGCCGATGTGCTCACTGAGGAGCCGCCAAAGGCTAATAATCAGTTGCTAAGTCAGCAGAACGCTTTCATCACACCTCATGTGGCATGGGCAACAGTGGAGGCTCGTGCACGACTGCTGAGCATTGCCATGGATAATGTGAGTGCTTTCATAAGTGGCGACCCGAAAAACGTCGTTTCGTAGGCTTTTGGTATTTATTATAGGTGTTTTTGTTTTTTTTTGTAAAAAATAATTGTTCGTTTTTTCTAAAAGGACTATCTTTGCACACGATTTTTATCGATAAAAGAAAAATGAAAAAACAATGGATAGCATTAATAGTGGCAATTGTCGCTATATTTGTAGCTTTAGTAGCATGGCTGTTCTATAATCTGGAAGAACAGAAGATTGTAAATAAGGAGATGGCCGAGCTTGCCGAACTTGACAAGCAGGAAATGGAGAACGAATATGAGCGCTTCACGCTTCAGTATAGCGAGATGATGACTCAGATTAACAATGACTCACTCGTGGCACAGCTTACTCAGGAACAGATGCGCACACAACAGCTGCTTGAGGAGCTGAAAAACGTTAAAGCAACAAACGCAAGGGAGATTACCCGACTGAAGAAAGAACTGGCAACGGTACGTGAGGTGCTTCGTTCATATATACGTCAGGTGGACTCTCTGAATCAGGTGAACGAGACTCTGCGTAACGAGAACTCACAGATACGTAATGAGTTGGCTGCCAGCAACCGTGAGATTGAAGGACTTGCCACAGAGAAGGCTAGCCTGAGCGAGAAGGTCGCCATTGCCGCACAGCTTGACGCGACAGGCATTACAATGACTCCGCTGAACAAACGCAACAAGGCAGCGAAGAAGATGAAGGACTGCAAGCAGATACAGGTGAGCTTCACTATAGCAAAAAATGTTACTGCCTCTAATGGCAACCGCACTCTTTATGTGAGAATACAGACGCCTAATGGTGACGTGCTCAACGGCGGAGTGTTTGACTATGAGAACCGCCAGATAGAATATTCTATGAAGAAGACAATAGAATATGGTGGTGAGGAGACTACTGTAACAACATACTGGAATGTTAACGAGTTCCTCGGTGCAGGCGAATATCGCGTTAGCATCTTTGCCGATGGTAATATGATTGGCTCAAGGACATTCACTTTTAAATAAAAAAGAAGACGAAGATTTATAATAATATAATCTAATGAGAAAGTATTTAAGTGTTTTGCTCGTGGCATTAGCACTGCCTTCCAGCGCCCAGCAGGTGCTGACGCTTGACAGCTGTCGTGCCATGGCTCTGCGCAACAACAAGCAGATGGATGTGTCACGTCTGAAACAGGATGTGGCGAAAAACGTCCGCAAGTCTATGCGCACTAAATATCTGCCTCACATCTCAGCACTTGGAACATATCAGTACACAAGTGAAGAGGTGTCCATTCTGAACAACGACCAGAAAACATCGCTGCAGAACCTGGGCACTGGCGTAGTAGGCGGAGTGAAGAGTGGTATAAGCGGAAGCTTGACTTCAGGACTCTCGCAGGCAAACTCGTTGTTGGCATCGCTCGGCATACCTGCTGCTGCCATCGCCAAGTTGAATACCGACTTCATGGCGACAATGAACAAGGATATGGGTACGGCAGAGAGTTATCTGAATGCTGAAGGACAGAAGATTGTTGATGCCTTCCGCACCGACACACGTCATGTGTGGGCTGGCTCGATAATGGCCTTGCAGCCAATATTCATGGGCGGTAGCATCATTGCCATGAATAAGATGGCTACGATTGCTGAGCGTATGACGGAGAACACCGCAAGCGCACAGCGACAGTCCGTAATCTATTCTGTAGATGTGGCTTATTGGCAGGTTGTTTCGCTGAAGCACAAGAAGAAATTGGCAGAGAGCTTCCTCGACGTAGTGAAAAAACTGGACAGCGATGTGCAGAAGATGATAGCCGAGGGAGTGGCAACACGTAGCGACGGACTGAGTGTAAGCGTGAAGGTCAACGAGGCTGAGATGGCTGTGCAGAAGGTTAATGACGGACTGGTGCTGTCGAAGATGCTTCTCTGTCAGATGACAGGAATGCCAATGGATGGCAACATCATTCTTGCTGACGAGGACGCTGAGGATCTGACAATCCTTACGTCAACACCAACACTCACCGTTGAGCAGGCTATGGAGAACCGTCCGGAGCTGAAACTGCTTGACAATGCAGTAGATATGGCACGTCAGAGCACAAATCTCATGAAGGCAGGATACATGCCACAGGTGCTACTGATGGGTGGATATGCTGTGAGCAACCCTAACGTGCTGAACGGCTTTGAGAAGAAGTGGGGCGGTTTCTGGAACGTGGGCGTACTGATGCGTGTGCCTCTTTGGAACTGGGGCGACACTTACTATAAGGTACGCGCAACAAAAAGCGCTGCTGCAATAGCAAGATTGGAGCTGGCTGAGGTTCAGGAGAAGGTGGAACTTCAGGTGAACCAAGTAAAGTTCAAGGCAGAAGAGGCAAATAAACGACTGGTCATGGCGCTGACAAGCGTGGAAAAGGCTAACGAGAATCTACGCTCAGTAAACCTTGCTTTCCGCGAAGGCGTGGCAACACCAACACTGGTGATGGAAGCTCAGACAGCATGGCTGCAGGCACAGTCACAGAAAATTGATGCACAGATTGACGTACGTCTCACTCAGATTGACCTTAAGAAGGTTGGAGGTACGCTCGATGTGGAATAGTTGGAATTGAGATTTGAAAATTGACTACCGCTTAAAGTGAATAATTAAAAAACAAACATATAATATTATGTCAGCAACAACTCAACATAAAAACATTCTGTATGCAATACTCGGTTTTGCATGCGTTGTGATATTAGTAGCTCTAATAGGCTTCTTTGCCTTGGGACGTGACCCTGAAATGATACAGGGTCAAGTGGAAGTGTCGGAGTATCGTGTGTCAAGTAAGGTGCCGGGACGTATCTTGGAGATTAGAGTTCAGGAGGGCGATTTTGTGAAGGCTGGTGATACTCTCGCCATCATTGATGCACCTGAGGTGCGTGCCAAAATGCAGCAGGCAGAGGGTGCACAGGCTGGAGCTGCTGCTATGGAGCAGATGGCTCGCAACGGCGCACGACAGGAACAGGTGCAGGGCGCATTCCAACTCCTGGAGAAGGCAAAGGCGGGTCTAGAAATTGCAGAAAAGTCATACAACCGTGTACAGCGTCTTTATGACGAAGGTGTGATGAGTGCTCAGAAACGTGACGAGGCTTATGCAAACTATAAGGCTATGCAGGCAACGGTAAAGGCTGCACAGAGCCAGTACGATATGGCTGTCAATGGCGCCCGTCAGGAAGAGAAGATGGCTGCACAGGGTCAGCTCGAGCGTGCCAAGGGCGCAGTGCAGGAGGTGACAAGCTACATTGGCGAGACGGTACAGGTGGCTCAGATGGACGGCGAGGTGAGCAGCATCTATCCTAAGGTGGGTGAGCTCGTTGGTACCGGCAGTCCTATAATGACCATTTCAATGATGAACGATGTGTGGGGCGCATTCAATGTTCGTGAGGATCAGCTTGCAGGAATGCAGGTTGGCACAGAGTTCAATGCGTATGTTCCTGCTTTTGACAAGGAAATGAAGATGAAGGTCTTCTATATGAAAGACCAAGGCTCATATGCTGTGTGGAAGGCTACAAAAGCCAACGGACAGTATGACCTGAAGACTTTTGAAGTGAAGGCTCGTCCTGTTGAGACTATCGAGGGTCTTCGTCCAGGCATGTCGCTCATTATAAAATAAACTGAGAAGCTCATAAATAAAGGTCGTGAAGAGATTTTTTGACATAGTGTTGCGTGAGCTGCTGATTCTTCGAGGGAATCACATCTATCTCTTCTGTATGTTTGTCTTTCCAATACTGGTGATAGTATTTTTCACCTCTATGATGGACGACGGACTGCCCACGAGTATGCCCGTAGGTGTGGTTGATTCGGACAATACCTCCACAACTCGAGCACTGACACGCCGTCTTGATGCTTTCCAGATGTCACATGTCGTGGCTCGCTATCCTAGCGTCATGGATGCACGAAAGGCTATTCAGAGGAACGAGATTTATGCATTCCTCTATATACCGAAAGGAACGACAGACAACCTGTTGTCAAGCAGACAGCCGAAGATTTCGTTCTATTACTCCATGACATCGCTTGCTTCAGGTGCTCTACTGATGAAAGACCTGAAGACAATATCAACACTTGGATCTGCCGCCGTGGGCCAGGCAACACTGCAAGCAAAAGGTGCTACTGATCTGCAGATACAGACACTGCTACAGCCTATAAAGGTGGATCTGCACCAGATAGCAAATCCATGGACGAGCTATAATGTCTATCTGTCAACTGTTTTCGTCCCAGGTCTGATAATGCTGTTCATATTCCTTATCTCAGCCTACTCGCTGGGTACGGAACTGAAGTTTGATACAGGTAAAGAGTGGTTGGAGATGGCTAATGGCAACATCCTTGTAGCTATATTAGGCAAGTTCCTGCCTCATACACTTATCTTCCTTGCCATAGTCTATGGCTATGAATGGTATGTGTTCATGCATCTTGGCTTCCCACACAATGGAAGTGCATGGATGTTGGCGCTGATTGGACTGATGCAGGTATTAGCGTCTCAGGGCTTCGGCATTTTTGCTTTCGGACTGATGCCTTCACTGCGTATGTCGATGAGTGTCTGTTCGCTATGGGCGGTGCTAAGCTTCTCAATGGCAGGTAACGCTTTCCCAGTGATGGGTATGGATGGTCCACTTCAGTCGTTGTCGTGGCTGTTCCCTCTGCGTCACTATTATATGATGTATCAGATAACCGTGTTCAACGGATTCCCGCTGATTGAGGCATGGTTCCACTTTGCTGCACTGGTGGCATTCATGCTGCTGCCATGGTTCGTGGTGAAGAAAATAAAGAATGCAATGCTTACCTATGTCTATATTCCATAACATATACGAGGTGATACAAGATGCCTGTTATGTCTGGCGACAGGAGATGAGACAGGTTCTTAAGGATGAAGGTGTTATAATTTTCTTCCTTTTGGTTCCATTGGTTTATCCGCTGCTCTATTCGTGGATATACAATAATGAGACTATTCATGAAGTTCCCGTGGTTGTAGTGGATAACTGCCACACGTCGCTCTCACGAAAATTCATACGTATGTGTGATGCTTCGCCCGATGTGCGTGTGGCATATTATGCTCAGGACATGGAGGAGGCAAAGTCGTTAGTCAGCCGACAGTTGGTCAAGGGTATCTACTACATACCAAGTGACTTCGACCTTAATGTCAATCGCATGGAGCAGGCCACCGTGGAGGTGTATTGCGACATGAGTTTAATGCTAACATATAAGGACATTTTCCAGACGGCTCAGTTCGTGACTATGCAGATGGGTGCGGAACTGAAGACGAAACTTGCGGGTAAATATACTTCCAACGAAGAAGCTATAGCAGCCAAGCCTCTCGACTTTGCCGAGGTAGCTATTTTCAACCCATCGGGTGGTTACGGCTCATTCGTGCTTCCTGCAGTGCTGGTATTGATTCTGCAGC
Organism: Prevotella sp. E13-27; assembly: GCF_023217965.1. Classification (NCBI taxonomy): domain Bacteria; kingdom Pseudomonadati; phylum Bacteroidota; class Bacteroidia; order Bacteroidales; family Prevotellaceae; genus Prevotella; species Prevotella sp. E13-27. Next base: position 2,183,991 of record NZ_JALPSC010000001.1, read on the forward strand.
AGACACTGGTGCTTGGTATAGGTCTATCGGCAGGTACAGCGCGAGAGGAAAATCGCTACGGCATGCTTATACCTATTGATAGACGTTATCATACTGTATCGCGTGTCATCCTTGGTAAGTTTATGTGCTATTTCATGATTTTCGCTGTCATGGGAGCATGGCTTGTTGCAGGAGTGCCACGGCTATTCCATTTCCCACAGCTGGCATCATGGCAGAACTTGGTTGTCATCATGCTGCCTTATCTGCTTGCATGCATATTCTTTGGCATGTCTGTATCATGTATCGTGAAATATCGCGAGAACGTGATGCTTATCATGGTGTTCGTCTCAGTGCCATTGCTGTTCCTCACTGGTGTGAGCTGGCCACAGTCTAATATCCCAGGGGCATGGCAAGGAGTAAGCTGGCTGTTCCCCTCGACATTTGGTGTTAGGGCTTATGTCCGTTTGAATTCAATGGGCGCATCGCTTAGTGACGTCATTAGCGAGTATCGTATACTGTGGATACAGGCAGGAGCATACTTCCTTTTTGCTTGCGCTGTTTATCGCTTCCAGCTTCATAAGGCGCATCAGGAGGTACGCAAGCGTCTTTCAGAGAAGAAAGAAAACTAACATAATAATATGTACGATAATAAAAGAAGCCTGTCACACAATCGCGACAGGCTTCTTTTATGGCGCTTAGATATGAACTAAGAGTTCGTGTTTACACCAACTATCTGGGTCTTTGGCAGTTCTTTGTTGCGGCGGTTAACAACAGTGACGACAGCCTGGGCAAGATTGATGAATGCCTGACCTGTCATGGTGTCAACTTTTGTCGCAGCAGGCTCACCGCTGTCACCGCTCTCACAGATGCCTTGTACTAGAGGAATCTGTGCAAGAAGAGGTACGCTCATCTCCTCGGCGAGCTTCTTGCATCCCTCCTTACCGAAGATATAGTAACGGTTCTCTGGCAGTTCTGCAGGAGTGAACCATGCCATGTTCTCTATGAGACCGAGAATGGGTACATTGACCTTCTCGTTGCGATACATGTCGATACCCTTACGCGCATCGGCCAGTGCCACCTGCTGAGGTGTTGACACGATAACGGCTCCTGTGATGGCAAGCGTCTGGAGTAGGGTGAGGTGGATGTCGCTGGTACCGGGAGGAGTGTCAAGTATGAAATAGTCCAGCTCGCCCCAGTCAGCATCGGCAATGAGTTGCTTCAAGGCACTTGTGGCCATACCTCCTCGCCAAAGTGTTGCCGTGGAGGGAGAAACAAAAAATCCGATAGAAAGAAGTTTTACTCCGTATTTCTCTATAGGACAGATAAGGTCACGGCCATCGACCTTCACGGCGTAGGGACGTTCGTCTTCAACCTGGAACATCTTTGGCATTGACGGGCCGAAGATGTCACAATCGAGAAGTCCTACCTTATAGCCTAAGCGAGCCAGTGCTATGGCGAGGTTGGCTGAGACAGTGCTCTTACCCACGCCACCTTTGCCAGAACTGACTGCAATGATGTTCTTTACCTGTGGCAGGAGCTTGTCGAGCTCAGGACGTGGCTTTGACTTGAACTCAGTGACAATCTCAACTTCTATGTTTTCAGCCTCTTCTGATACTCCTTCTTCTGCAGCAATCTTCTTGCAGTGATACTTGATGGCTGCCTCAGCAGCTTTAACCGTGGATTTCAGAAAAGGGTCGGTGTCGCGTGGGAACTCCAGTACAACAGTTACCTTATTGCCATTGATGGCAGGTTGATCTGCCACCATTTCGCTTTCTACCAAGTTTTTCTTCGTGCCGGCATAGGTTACAGTTGCCAGCGCGTCCATGATAAGTTTTGGATATAGTGTCATGTGCGAAACTCCAGTGCTATTTACCTATGAATTTTGCAATAGTACTCAGACATTTCTCACTATTTACAGGCTTTGACAGAAAATCATCGCATCCAGCTTTGATGGCAAGCTGGCGGTCGCTGTCGAAAGCATTTGCCGTCAGGGCTATAATGGGAAGGTCGGGATGGGCTTCTTTTATTTTTGTAGTAGCTTCCAAACCATCCATGAGAGGCATCTTGATATCCATGAGAACTAAGTCGAAATTACCTGTGTTTGCCAATTCTACGGCTTCTACACCGTTCTGTGCACGCTGGAACTGATAGTCACGCTTCAAGATGTAAGTCATGAGAATGTAGTTGCTGTCGTTGTCTTCTGCTACAAGAATAGTTTTCATAAGTTTCCTTTCTTTAATCAGTTGTATTAGTTAATTTGTTACAAAAGTAATGCTTTTCTTCAGAAATCATTTGTTATTCTATTACTTTTTAACTAATTTTGCATGAGTAGATAATTATCAATTAACTAACTAATAATACTAACACATGAATTTAAAACTTATTTCATGCTCATTTGTATTCGTGACGGCTATGGCTGTTCAGGCTCAGCATGTCATGGATGTACAGACTAAGAAAGTAGGGGCAGAGGTGTCTCCGACAATGTATGGTCTGTTCTTTGAGGACATAAACTACGCCGCTGATGGTGGCCTTTATGCTGAGTTGGTGAAGAACCGTTCGTTTGAGTTTCCTAATCCCTTTACCGGATGGGACATTTCCGGTAAGGTGACACTGAAAAATGATGGTCCTTTCGAGAAGAATCCTCACTATGTGCGTATGGCTCCTTCGGGACACAGTGACAAGCATACCATGATTGAGAACCACGGATTCTTTGGCATGGGTATTAAGGCTGGTGAGGAGTATCGTTTCTCTGTATGGGCACGTGTACCTGATGGTGGCAAGTCAAAACTGTGGATTGACCTCGTTGACAATGCTACAATGCGCGATGACCAGAAGCTAGGAAATACTAGTGTTGAGGTTAGCGGTAAGGAGTGGAAGAAGTATACTGCTATTATTAAGCCGAACAGAACATTTGCAAAGGCTCATCTCCGTGTATGGGGTGATAGTAAGGTGACAACAGATGTTGAGCACGTGAGTCTCTTCCCGGTAAAGACTTTCAAGGGACGTGAGAATGGCATGCGCGAGGATCTTGCTCAGGCGTTGGCCGATGTGCATCCAGGTGTGTTCCGCTTCCCTGGCGGATGTATCGTTGAAGGTACTGATCTCGCTACACGTTATCAGTGGAAGAATACTGTAGGACCAGTAGAAAACCGTCCTCTTAACGAGAACCGTTGGCACTATACTTTCACTAATCGCTATTTTCCTGACTATTTCCAGACCTATGGCTTAGGATTCTTCGAGTTCTTCCAGCTCTGTGAAGATATAAAGGCAGAGCCTCTGCCAGTGCTTAGCGTAGGCTTGTCATGCCAGTTCCAGAACCGCAGGGAGAGCGACCATGTCGCAATGGATGCGTTGCAGCCATATATCGATGACTGTCTCGACCTAATAGAGTTCGCTAATGGTCCTGTTGACTCTAAGTGGGGTAAGCTGCGTGCAGACATGGGACATCCTGAGCCATTCAATATGAAGTATATTGGCATAGGTAACGAACAGTGGGATACTCCTTATTTCGAGCGTTTGAAGCCGTTCGTGACAGCTGTGCGTGCGAAGTATCCTAACATAAAGATTGTTGGTACTAGCGGTCCTGACTCAGAAGGTAAGATGTTTGAGAAAGGATGGGAGGCTATGAAGGCTCAGAAGGCAGACCTGGTTGACGAACACTTCTATCGTCCAGAGAACTTCTTCCTCGGTACTGCCGATGGTAAGAAGCGTTATGGCAACTGTGGCGCACTGCGCTATGATAGCTATGACCGTAAGGGACCGAAGGTGTTTGCTGGTGAGTATGCTTGCCACGGAGCAGGAAAGAAATGGAACCACTACGAGACTTCTCTCTACGAGGCTGCTTTCATGACAGGTATCGAGCGCAATGCCGACATCGTTGAGATGGCAACTTACGCACCACTGTTTGCACATGTTGAGGGATGGCAGTGGCGTCCTGATATGATATGGTACGACAATATGCGTATGTTCAAGTCTGTCTCATACTATGTTCAGCAGATGTATGCCATGTATAAGGGTACTAATGTGCTGAAGCTCACAACCAAGGATCCTGCCGATGCAAAGGGTAAGAAACAGATTCCTGTAGCTGGTCAGGACGGTATGGACGGCCTGTTCGCATCGTCAGTATTCGACAAGACCACAGGTGAGGTTATCATTAAAATCGTGAACACGTCTAAAAAGGCACAAGCCGTTTGCGTGAACCTCCTTGATATGAAGGGTGAGCGAACAGCCGAGACCATTACCCTCCAGCATAAAGGTTCTATGGATGATGAGAACACTCTTGACCAGCCTTTGAAGATCCGTCCTGTTGACGGAACTGTGCAGTGTGGCGTAACAGGAAAGAAACAGCAGACTGTACTTAATGACGTGGTTCCAGCCATGTCGTTCCGCCTCTATCGTATAAAGAAGTAATAATTCGCTTTTTTTCAATAGAATGCTCACCGCCACCGTTGTAGCAGCAACAGTGGCGGTGATTATAATTATGTGTTCGCTAGCATTTAGCGGTAAAAAATTTGGCATTTCTCTCGTTTTTTCGTAACTTCGCACCCAATTATGGCTGTAGCAAACCTTATAAACCAAAGTAAAGACGAGCGACAGTTCTCATTTGAGGTACTTCCGCCGCTGAAAGGAACGGGCACAGAACGCCTGTTCGCAGATATAGCTAAACTCTGTGAGCTGAATCCAGCTTTCATTAATATCACAACTCATCATAGTGAGTATGTATATAATGAGATGCCTGACGGGCGCTATGAACGTCAGAGCGTGCGCCGTCGTCCAGGGACGATAGCAGTGGCTGCTGCAATACAGCAGCGATTTAGGGTTCCAGTACAACCGCATGTCATCTGTAGCGGTGCTACGATAGAGGACATTGAATATGAACTGCTTGACCTACAGTTCCTTGGAATAACAGACCTGTTGCTGCTTCGTGGCGATAAGGCAAAGGATGACGCGGTGTTTCGTCCTACACCTGGGGGACATGCACATACAACAGACTTGATACGTCAGGTGCAGCGCTTTAACGATGGTTTCTTTGCCGATGGCACTCCTATAAAGTGTCCTGGTCAGCGTTTCGATATTGGCGTGGCATGCTATCCAGAGAAACATGAGGAGGCACCAAATCTTCAGCGTGACATGGAGTATCTGTTACAGAAACAGCAGCTTGGTGCACAATATGCTGTGACACAGTTGTTCTATGGCAATGAAAAGTATTTCTCTTTTGTAGAGAAGGCGCGTGAAATGGGCATCACCATTCCCATCATTCCTGGTATTAAGCCATTTGGAAAACTAAGCCAGTTGACAGTGGTTCCAAGGACGTTCCATTGTGATATTCCTGAGCCACTTGCAAAGGAGATAGATAAGTGCAAGAGTGATGATGATGCACGCAGACTTGGTATAGAGTGGACTACGGAACAATGTCGAGAACTTTATAATCACGGAATAAACGATATCCATTTCTACACAATGGGAGCTGTCGGCTCTGTGGTTGAGATTGTGAAGAAGCTAAAAGCTTAATGAGGTTCAGTGAAGTAATAGGACAGGAAGAGGTGCGTGAGCGCTTGTTGCAGATGGTCAGGGAAGAACGTCTGCCACATGCCATCATGCTTTGCGGACCGCAGGGCGTGGGTAAGAAGGCTCTTGCCATTGCTTTCGCATGCCATCTGCTCACAAAGAAAGCCGATGATGCGATGGGCTTGGGCTTCGGTGAAGAACTGGAGCCTGCTGAGAGTCCGATGCTTCAGAAACTGGAACATCCAGACCTGCACTTCACCTTTCCAACAATAAAGCTCCCTTCCATGAGCACAGAGCACATGCCAATAAGTGATGACTTCATTAGAGAGTGGCGTGAGCTGGTCTTGCAGAGTCCTTATTTCGGTATGGACGAGTGGATGACTGCCATGGGTGCAGAAAACCAACAGGCAATAATCACTGCAGGAGAGAGCGATGAACTTGTAAGAAAGCTGTCACTGAAGTCAAGCCAAGGTGGATATAAGGTTTCAGTTGTATGGTTGCCGGAGCGAATGAACATAGCATGCGCAAATAAGCTGCTGAAGCTCATAGAGGAGCCTCCCCAGCAGACCGTTTTCATCATGGTGTGTGAAGAGCCTGACAAGTTGCTCGAGACAATTCGTAGCCGTGTGCAGCGAATAGACGTTAAGAGGGTAGAGACGGAAAAAATAAGGAAGGCTCTCGTGGAACGGCGTGGCATAAGCGATGATGCAGCAAAGCGCATAAGCCGTCTTGCTAATGGCTCGTGGCTGAAGGCAATGGAAGAACTGCAAGTAGGAACAGAGAACGAACAGTTCCTTGACCTATTCATAATGCTCATGCGACTGGCTTATCAACGCAAGGTGAAGGACTTGCGTAAGTGGAGCGAGACAATGGCAGGCTTCGGCCGAGAAAAGCAGAAGCGTTTCCTTGAATATTTCCTTAGACTAGTGCGTGAGAACTTCATGTATAACTTCCATAAGGAGGAACTGACATACATGACTCAGGCTGAGGAGAATTTCGCACGTAACTTTGCACGATTCGTCAACGAGGCAAACGTGCTGCAGATATATGACTTGGCAAACAAGTCTATACGTGATATCGGACAGAATGCCAATGCGAAGATAGTGTTCTTCGACTTTGCTCTGCAGATGATTGTATTGCTTATTCAGAAATAGGGCAGATGCTCTATAATAATATATTGTATGGAAAAGAAACAAAGAGAGTTAGAAATACGTACAGGATGTGACAGAGGACTATGTCATGCAGCTGTCGGTCGTCAGGATCGTCAGCTGAATACCTATGACTGGTTGGCAGATGTACCGGGTAACGCTGAGACAACCGACCTGGTAGAGGTGCAGTTCAAACATACGCGTAAAGGCTATTATCATAATGTGAACAATCTGCCACTGAAGAAAGGTGACATCGTCGCTGTAGAGGCAAACCCAGGTCATGATATTGGTGTGGTGACGCTTACAGGCCGGCTGGTAGAGCTACAGGTGAAGAAAGCTAATCTGAAGTCGAGCGATGATATCAAGCGCATCTATCGTCTGGCACGTCAGATGGATATGGACAAGTACCGTGAGGCAAAGGCGCGTGAGCATGAGACTATGATCGAGAGTCGTGAGATAGCTAAGCGACTGGGACTGCAGATGAAGATTGGTGACGTGGAGTATCAGGGTGACGGACAGAAAGCAATATTCTATTATATTGCCGACGAGCGCGTTGACTTCCGTCAGCTCATTAAAGATCTCGCCGCAGCTTTCCATGTGCGTATAGAGATGAAGCAGATAGGTGCACGACAAGAGGCAGGACGCATAGGCGGTACAGGCCCTTGCGGACGCGAGCTCTGCTGCGCTACATGGATGAAGAATTTCGTGTCAGTATCGACAAGTGCTGCACGTTTCCAGGATATCTCACTCAATCCACAGAAGTTGGCCGGCATGTGTGCAAAGTTGAAGTGTTGTCTTAACTACGAGGTTGATGATTATGTGGAAGCTGGTCATCGTCTGCCAAATAGTGACATTGTGTTACAGACGCTCGATTCTGATTATTTCCTCTTCAAGCGCGACATACTCGCAGGACAGCTTACTTATAGCACTGACAAACGCATGGCTGCAAACCTGGAAACCATCAGTGCTGAACGTGCGAAGGAGATAATAGAGATGAACAAACGTGGTGAGAAACCGGAGTCGCTGCATACAGAGGAACATGTCAGGGAACAGCGTGAGAAGGCTCCTGTTGACCTGCTGGCAGGTGACAGCATCACTCGTTTTGATAAGTCGAAGAAGAAAAAGAAGAAAAAACAACAGTCAGCTGAAGGTAGTCGTCAGAGTGAAGATGCTTTACAGCAGAATCAGGAAGAGCAGCATTCAAGAAATAACGAGGAACGTCCAAGAAATAACGAGGAACGTCATCATAGGCATAAAAGAAACAGACCAAGAAATGAGGAAAACAACTAATAGTTTTACTCTTTTTCTATTAATAATTACGGTTGCAATGGCAATGAGCGGTTGCAACCGTAAAGCTATTTACAGCCATTATGAGTCTATGACTGTCGATGGTTGGGGATGGGGAAAGACTGATACTCTTTTCTACTATCTTGAATCAATAGCTGATAGTTGTGACTATACTGAAGAAATAGGGTTGCGCACAACCTCAGCATATCCATTCACTAACTTTTCAATGATTGTCATTCAGAGGGTTAAGCCGTCAGGATGGGAACGTGTTGATACTATGGATTTTGAAATCGTTTCTAACGATGGTCATCGAAACGGACAGGGCATGAAATTTCAGAATCAGACAAAAGTACTTCGTGACATTACGCTCGCTAAAGGCGACTCTTTAACAGTTTGTGTTATACACAATATGCGTGATGATGGTATCAAAGGCGTTGCTGCAGTAGGTGTGACTATCCGTAAGAAAGATACTGCTAAATAACAACAAAGGTAATAGAAGCGTATGACAGCTATCTATTCATATTTCTGCCAGCATCTATACGGAGAAAAATGAATAGCAATAGTGTGAAGCCCCAAAGTGATGAGCCGCCATAGGAGAAGAACGGTAATGGTATTCCGATGACAGGCGTCAGTCCGAGAACCATTCCCACATTAATGAATACATGGAACAGGAATATGGACAGGACACAATAACCATATACTCGTCCGAATGTATGTACTTGTCGCTCTGCCAGATGTATCAGTCGCAGGATTAGTGCAAGGAACAATAGCAAGACACCAGCTGCTCCAACAAATCCCTCTTCTTCTCCTACGGTACAGAAGATAAAGTCTGTATCTTGTTCTGGCACATATTTGAGCTTTGTCTGTGTACCATTAAGGAAACCTTTTCCCTCAAGTCCACCTGAGCCAATGGCAATTTCACTTTGGTGAACATTGTATCCAGCACCCTTGAGGTCTTGCTCCAAACCAAGAAGCACGTTAATACGTGTGCGCTGGTGAGGTTCAAGTATGTTGTTTAGTGCATAGTCTGCCATGTTAAAGAACAACAGCGAACCTAAGGTGAAAGACGCTATCCACAGATAGTTGTTGATGCGCGAGCCAAGGGCTTGCCATACAAGATAGCCCAAGAGAACTACTGTTATGGCTACCTGCATCCAGAACATGTTAAATGGTATGACATATACTGAAAAGACAAGACCGAGTAGTGTCAGTACCAGACATGCCGTGATAAGACGAACGGCTTCTTCCCGTTGTCTGCAGAATATCCATACCATTGACGATGAGAATATCTGAATGAGCAGCAGAACAGTGAATTTGCCTATTGAGGTAGGCGTGCCAAACATGTTGACATCGGCAAAGCGTATGCCAACAACGAAGTAAAGCACCATGGCTACTCCGGTGAATAGCACGCTTCCAGTCATCCCTTCACGGTATAGTACTAGGAACAGACTTATATATACGAGGGCAGAACCAGTTTCACGTTGCATCACAATGAACAGCATCGGCGTAAGAATAATGGCTAACGTAGTGAGAAAGTCTTTCCATGTGTGTATGTTGTAGCCATATTTGCCCATGAATTTTGCCAGTGCTAGCGCAGTGGCGAACTTAGCAAACTCAGCTGGTTGCAGGCGTAGAGGGCCTAAAACGAGCCAGGAACGCGAACCTTTGATGCTGTGAGGATTGAATATGGTGGCGAAAAGCAGTAGTAAAAGCACGGCAAAGAGCACGTAGGCGAAGGTGTCGTAGAGACGATCGTCAAGTAATAACAGCATTAGACCTAAGAACAATGAGGTGCCAATCCATATAATTTGCATACCCGAACGGCTGGAAAGTGACAGAAGGTCTGTATCGCCATAGGTATAGCTTGCGCCGCACACGCTTACCCATCCGAAGGTGAGCAGTACAACATAAATAGTGATTGTCCACCAGTCCAAGGAGCGAAGCACTCCTTTCTCATTAGCGTTCCTCGTTACCATAGCTTATGTGTTTCTCTTGAATGGATTGTGCCCTCTGTTCGGAGGCTTCTGACAGCTGACCGTGCAGATATTGCTCCATGATAAGTCCACCGATGGGCACACCATAGGTGGCTCCCCAACCTCCGTTCTCAACATAGACGGCGATGGCAATCTTTGGGTTGTTCATAGGAGCGAATCCCATGAATACAGAGTGGTCATGACCGCGGTTCTGAGCTGTACCTGTCTTGCCGCAAGCTTCGAAGTCATATTTCGCCAGCTCATGGCATGTGCCGCCGAGAGCAGAGGCACGCATACCCTGAACAACATAGTCATAACTCTCTTTTGTGGCTTTCGTATAGTGACGCGTGGTATAGGTTGTGTCAAGTTTCTCACCTTGCACTTTCTTAACCACGTGGGGAGTGATGTAATAGCCTCGGTTGGCAATGGTTGCACCGAGGTTTGCTATTTGTAGAGGTGTCAGCAGCACCTCGCCCTGACCGATAGAGATGGATATGATGGTGAGTCCGTTCCATGATCCTTTATATGCCTTGTCATAGAACTTTGCATTAGGAATAAGTCCTCGTTTCTCACCAGGCAGGTCTATACCGAGCTTGTAGCCGAAGCCCATTGACACCATGTAGTCACGCCAAGTATCCATGGCTTTCTGCACAGAGCCGTACTTACGGTTTCCAATCATATAATAGAGACCCCAGCAGAAATAGCCGTTACACGACGTGGAAAGGGCAGGTACAAGGGTGAGGGGAGCGCCATGACTATGGCAGCCAACACGTAGCCCTTTATAGACGAAACCATGTGAGCAGGGATATTGGGTTTGTGCAGTGATGATACCTTCCGACATGAACGTCAATCCTTGAGAGGTCTTGAATGTAGAGCCGGGAGGGTAGAGACCCATGATGGAACGGTTAAGCAGTGGCTTCCATACGTCGCGGCTTAGCTCACGATGGCTTTTTGAACGCTTACGACCAACCATCATACGTGGGTCGTATGTGGGGGAGCTGACCATACACAGTACTTCACCGGTTTTCGGCTCTATGGCTACTATAGCTCCAATCTTTCCTTCGAGAAGTCGTTCACCAAGTGCCTGCAACTTATAGTCTATGCCAAGAGTAAGGTCCTTGCCTGGTACGGGACGACGGTCGAGTTCACCATTCTTATAGTTACCTTTTATGCGTCCGTGGGCATCGCGCAACAGAATCTGTATGCCTTTCTCTCCACGCAAGTATTTCTCATAGCTGCGCTCTACGCCAAGCTTGCCGATATAGTCACCTGGTTGATAGTAATCGTCGTCTTCGATGTCTGACGGTGATACCTCGGCAATATCGCCTAGGACATGGGCTGCATACGGGTATTGATATTGACGGATGGTGCGGCGCTGGATATAAAACCCAGGAAAACGGTACATCTTTTCTTGGAAGACAGAGAAATCTTTGTCGCTGAGCTGGCTCATGAACATCTGTTGTGTAAAGCGCGAATAGCCAGGGTTCTTTGAACGGTCTTTAATGGTTGCCATGCGCTGCTCGAAATTCTCGCGAGTGATGCCTAATGTCTGGCAGAACTCTAAAGTGTCAAGATGGTCTTTAGCTTCGTTCATCACAACCATCACGTCATAGGCAGGCTGGTTAAATACAAGCAATTGACCGTTACGGTCGCGTATGATTCCACGAGAAGGAAACTCCACTTTCTTTAAGAATGCGTTTGAATCGGCATTCTTCTTGTAGTCATCGCTCATCAACTGAAGTGTGAAAAGACGGATGATATAGACTGTTACAATAAGTGCAGCTATACCACCTATGACAAATTTTCTATTGTCAAGTTCGTTGTCTTTCATTTTTCAGGATGAGAAATGTGAAATTACGTGCCTGTACTGCTATTTCTTTATCGTTTCAAAACTAGCAATAAGGATTATTGTGAGTAGTGTCGTTCCAAGAACGCATTGCAGCCAGTAGAAGAAGTTATAGAAATTAAATGCTTCGAGTGAAAAATATGTTAGGCAGAAGATGATTACCAATAGTGACGAATAGGTGAGGAATGTGCCCCATCTAAGCGTTTTGACTGAAGGTATAAGTGCTTCATCGGCATCTCGAGGTATGAATAGCTCCAACCAATAAGGTTGAATGGCAGCAATAAGCGTCATTGACGCACTTGCCACGCCAGGCATGTTGGTGAACATGTCAATAACCAGTCCCATAGAGAAACTCCAAAGCAGGATGCTCCACTTCGACATGTTACGAGGAAAAATTATGACGAAATAAATATAGATCAGTGGGGTAGCCACGCGGAACAAGTGGATGTTGTTGAATATCAACACCTGTGCCAAGCATATTAATATGAATGTGCCGATGCGTTTTAGCGTGTCTATTGTCATATTTCCTTTATTCTTTCTTCTGAATGAGCATGAGTGAGTCAATGGCTGCTTCTTTAACCCTCATGCGTTCTGCCATACTCTTATCGTTGATGATACAGACATCACGAAGACTGGAGAAATCGGTTGATAGCTTCACCTGCAAACGGTATGACAATCCGTCGGCAGAGTTGAAGATCTTCTCGATCTGTCCCACGGTGACACCATGAGGAAATATCGAAGAGTAGCCGCTCGTTTCTATCCAGTCACCTTTCTTGAAGCGTGCATGACGTGGAATGTCTTCTACTGAGGCACGTGTAGGGTCGCCTCCCTTCCATTCGAGATATCCAAAATATTCTTGTCCGCGAATGGAACAGCTGATGCGTGAACGGTTGTTGAGCACAGGTATTACCACTGAATAGTTCTTGCTGGTCAGATAGACAACACCCACAACTCCGTTGCCACTTACCACGCCCATATCTGCCATTACTCCATCATCACTGCCTTTGTCAATAGTGATGAGATTGTCGGCATTGTTTATTGAGTTTGAAACAACCTTTGCAGGTATCAGTTCAAACTGTTTCAGGTTCTCTAACTCTATTCGTTGGGCATAGGATGTGTCGCTAGTGAGGTCGCATACATGTTGACGTAGCTTGTCAATTTGTTGCTCTAACTCAGTATTCCTTAGGGTAAGCTGCTCGTTCCGCTCAGAGAGTGAAAAGAAATGGGTGACGTTGGCTTTCCATTCATAAATCTTACCCGTGACAAGGTTTGCCGACGATATCCACACGCTGGCCTGATAGCTGTTATAGCTAAATAGCATGACAATACTGACTGCCTCCAAAATCATGAAGAGCAGCCAGTGAAAATGTCGTGTGATGAATGTCCAAAGATTTTGCACTTTTCTATGGTCTCGTCAGTTAGAGAGTCAATGAGAGACTCCCTTTCTGTTTATCTCATAAGGAATGAGAAACGGTCAACGTTCTTCAGTGCTACACCTGTTCCCTTAGCAACTGAATGAAGTGGGTCTTCGGGAACGTGGAACGGAATGTTAATCTTCGCCTCAAGACGTTTGTCCAGACCGCGAAGCAGTGCACCACCACCAGTAAGGTATATGCCGTTCTTTACGATGTCGGCATAGAGCTCGGGTAGGGTATTCTCAAGAGCTGAGAGGACTGCGTTCTCAATCTTAGCAATGGTCTTGTCAAGACAGTGAGCAATCTCCTGATAGCAAACAGGAACCTCCATTGGGAGTGCTGTTATACGGTTAGGACCATGAACGATATAATCTTCAGGTGCTTCGTCGCCAAGATCTGTAAGGGCAGAACCTACGTGAATCTTAATGCGCTCGGCCATACGCTCAGAAACCTTTACGTTGTGCTGACGTGACATGTACTCCTGAATGTCGGCTGTCAGGTCGTCTCCAGCGGTACGGATAGAGTTGTTGCTTACGATACCACCAAGAGAAATAACAGCAATCTCAGTAGAACCGCCACCGATGTCAACAATCATGTTGCCTTCAGGCGCTTCAACATCAATGCCGATACCTATTGCAGCTGCCATAGGCTCGAAGATTAGATATACATCGCGGCCATCAGCGTGTTCTGCTGAGTCGCGAACGGCGCGCAATTCCACCTCGGTAGAACCTGAGGGAACGCCAATCACCATGCGCAGTGATGGCGAGAAGAGGTGTCGTCCTGAATGCACCATCTTAATAAGTCCGCGCATCATCTGCTCGCAGGCAGAGAAGTCGGCGATTACGCCATCGCGAAGCGGACGGATTGTACGAATATCGTTGTGGGTCTTTTCGTACATCATCTTTGCCTTCTCGCCAACGGCAATCATCTTGTCCGTGCGGCGATCAAGAGCCACTACCGATGGCTCATCGACAACAATCTTGTCATCGCAGATGATAATAGTATTAGCTGTGCCAAGGTCCATGGCAAGCTCTTGTCTGAAACTAAAAAATCCCATGTATATACTTAATTATTTAGAAAACCATGTGTGAATGGCTGTGTCATAATGACTGCTGACACCGAAAGCGCGTGTGGCAAACATGCGACGATCCTCAATGTCGGTCTGAGCACCTTTCTTGTTCAGAATGTCGAGCAATACACCATATTCTGCTTTTGAAGGCACGATGACAACATCTTTAAAATTCTTTGCTCCTGCACGGATGAGAGATATTCCACCGATGTCGATTTTCTCAATGATGTCGGCTTCTGGTGCTCCGCTTGCTACGGTCTGCTCAAATGGGTAAAGGTCAACAATGACGAGGTCTATCTCAGGAATCTCGTATTTCGCCATCTGTTCGCGGTCACCCTCATTGTCACGACGACCAAGGATTCCGCCAAATACTTTGGGGTGCAGCGTCTTAACACGTCCACCGAGGATTGAAGGGTATGTCGTAACATCTTCTACCTTCTGGCATTCATAACCAAGAGACTCAATGAAAGTCTGTGTACCACCTGTGGAGAGGAACTTTACACCCTCTTCATTCAGTTTCTTCAGTAATTCGTCTAATCCGTCCTTGTGGAATACGGAAATAAGAGCAGTCTTAATTTTCTTTGCTTCTGCCATTTTTTTACTTTATAAAGAACCTTATAACGTTATAAATATAGTTCGCGTGTAATTTATGGCTGCAAAGGTAATAATAAATGGTGAACGAACAAAAGAAAAAACAAACTTTAAATTGATGATAATTGATTAATTGATTTCTGTCGTTACTACTTAAATCCTAATAATTCTCAAAACTTGTTGATATTATGCATATAATTCTGTAATAGTTGCTAATTTTGCAACCTGTTTTGTCTTTTATTTATGATGGAAGAGTCATTGAACGATAAGCGTATAGCCGTATTACTCTCTGGTGGAGTGGACAGTGCCGTAGTGGTACATGAGTTGGTTGAAAAAGGACTTAAGCCCGATTGTTTCTACATTAAGATTGGTCCTGAGGAAACCGAAGAATGGGATTGTAGTAGTGAGGAAGATATGGAGATGGCAACGGCAGTGGCACATAAGTATGGATGCCGCTTGGAAGTTGTTGACTGTCACCGCGAATATTGGGATAATGTGACACGTTACACCATGGAAAAAGTGAAGGCGGGAATGACTCCTAATCCAGACGTGATGTGCAACCGACTGATAAAGTTCGGCGCATTCCATGAAAAGCGCGGTCATGATTATGACCTTATTGCCACAGGACACTATGCACAAACAGAGATTGATGATTATGGGCGCAAGTGGTTGGTGACGAGTCCTGACCCTGTGAAAGACCAGACCGATTTCCTTGCGCAGATATATGATTGGCAATTGAAAAAAGCTCTATTCCCTATAGGCCACTATATGAAAGATGAAGTGCGCCAAATAGCTGAGCGTGAGCATCTTGTGAATGCGAAGCGTAAGGACTCTCAGGGCATTTGCTTTTTGGGAAAGATTAATTATAATGAATATATCCGTCGCTATCTTGGGGAGAAACCTGGTGATGTGATTGAACTTGAGACCGGGAGACTGATAGGACAACACCGTGGACTATGGTTCCACACGATAGGGCAGCGAAAAGGTATGGGCTTTGGAGGCGGTCCTTGGTTCGTGGTAAAAAAGGATGTGGAGAAGAATGTTCTGTATGTAAGCCATGGCTATGACCCTGCAACAGCATATAAGCAGGATTTTCCTGTCATAGACTTTCATTATCTTACACCTCTTTTCGAAAGTGAGTCGCTACCAAACCGCATAACATTTAAGATACGCCACACTGCTGACTATTTACCTGCTTCATTGGAAAAGGTGTCAGACGGAACGTTTGTCGTACATGCTGATGCTCCAATTCATGGCGTGGCACCAGGGCAGTTCTGTGTGATTTACGATGAACAGCATCATCGCTGTCTCGGCTCAGGAGAGATAAGTATATAATTATCTTATAAACTTCAAGTCGTCAAGGGTGTGATTCCCCATGAAGCGGCTCTTGTCGATATGACCTCTGACTCCGCGAACCGTGCCACGCCCCGTGTATTGCCATAAACAGATGTCGCGCTCGTCGGCAAGTATAGGCTCTTCATCAGTATACATGGCTATCATCAGATGATAGTCGTTGAGCTTACCAATAAGATATTTGTTGTAGAAGTTGCGTCCTGTATATATCAATGGCTTCTGGTGATAAGCGTCTTCCATATATTTCAGGAATTTCAACAGCGAGTCACAGAACTCTTCGCGTCCCATGCCCCCCGTGCTTTCAACGTCCAGCATTGGTATGAGGTCTTGTTCTGCTGCCAGACATTGAGTTCGGAAGTTGTCAAGTTGTAGCGACAGGTCGGTCTTTGGGCGGAAAAAATGATAAGAGCCAACCTTTATTCCTCGTTGATGAGCCATGAAAATGTTCTGTTCGTAGCGCGAGTCAATACGGTCGCTGCCCTCAGTAGCTTTAAGATAAACGTAGGATATGCCTGAGTGATGACCTATTGCATCCCAAAAGACCTCGCCCTGATAGTGGCTCATGTCAATGCCGTGGATGTGACTGCATGTGTCCTCGCACAAACGGTATGGATTCTCGTGTATTGTGGGGGGCTTTGGCTTTACCCTTTTTATTCTTCCTGCTTTCTTTGACTTTCGGTGTTTTATTACTCGGTGTACCCTTGCTTTTGCCTTGCGTCTCGAGCGTTGCGCGTCAACGCTCGAAGTAATGAAAAGTGCAAACAGTAATGTAAAAAATATTGTAAGTTTCCTCATGCTTTTTCCAATTTTTGTGCAAAGATATACAATTCTGGGCAAATAGGGAAACATTTACTATAGTTTCTGATACATTAATAGCATAAAATACAATAAAAAATGTGTATCTTTGCACGGATTATTATAAATAATAAAAACTGAAACGTAAAATAACCGATTTTTTACTACCAAAACTATTTCATGATGAGAATGAGAATTATAAGCACCGTAGCGTGTGCTATGGCAACAATGGCAGTCACTGCCCAGAATCCGTTTGTTCAGACCTGGTTTACAAGTGACCCAGCACCTATGGTCCATGGTGACCGTATGTATGTTTACACTGGACATGATGAAGATGATGCAGATTTCTTCTGGATGCAGGATTGGCGTATTTATTCTTCAAACGACATGGTGAACTGGCAGGACCACGGCTCGCCCCTGGCATTGGAGAGCTTCTCATGGGCTGATGATCGCGCATGGGCTTCGCAGTGTATCGAACGTGACGGAAAATTTTTCTGGTACATATGCGCTCACTCTCGTCTTTCTAAGGGAATGGCTATTGGCGTAGCTGTGGCTGACTCTCCAACAGGTCCTTTCCGTGATGCCATTGGAAAACCCCTGTTCGAGAATGGCTCATGGGATCATATAGACCCTACAGTGCTCATTGATGATGACGGACAGGCATGGTTAATGTGGGGTAATCCTCAATGCTATTATCTGAAGTTGAATCGCGATATGATTTCCTATTCAGGAGAACTGGGTAGGCTCGACATGACAGAAGAGGCTTTTGGCGGTCCTATCATGAACAAGCGTGAGAAAGGAAAAAAATACAAGGACTCATACGTTGAGGGACCATGGCTCTCGAAACGTAACGGAAAATATCAGCTTCTCTATGCTGCAGGTGGAGTGCCTGAGCATATTTCTTACAGCACTGCTGATAAGCCTGAAGGACCATGGAAATATGCAGGTGAGATAATGCCACTGTCTGATACGAAATCGTTCACTAACCATTGTGGCGTAGCTGACTTCCGCGGTCACTCTTACTTCTTCTATCACACAGGAAAGCTGCCTAAGGGTGGCGGCTTCGGTCGTAGTGTGGCTGTTGAGGAGTTTAAGTATAATGCTGACGGTAGTTTTCCAACCATCCTTCCTACAGATGAGGGCGTGAAGCCCATCGCAACGTTTAATCCCTTCCAGCGTGTTGAGGCTGAGACTATGGCTTTCTCAAAAGGAGTGAAGACAGAACAGTGGCAACTGAATGGCGAAGAACGAAAGAATGGCAACGGACTAGGTGTCTATGTGTCCGATATTCATAATGGCGACTTCATTAAGCTGCAGAATGTTGAATTTGGTCAGCGCATTCCTCGTACGTTCAATGCACGTGTGGCAAGCGGACTCCGTGGCGGACAGATAGAGATACGTATTGACAGTATTGGTGGTAAGATGCTTGGACAGGTAAATGTCCCTGGCACTGGCGGATGGCTTAACTGGCAAAATATCACTATAGACCTCACAGCCTATGCCACAGGTATCCATGACCTCTACTTTGTATTCAAAGGTCGTAAGGGACCTAAACTCTTTAATTTCGACTGGTGGCAGATGGAAGGCCTGGAACAGGTGAATATGCCTCTTTTCCAGACAAAGTTCACTGCCGACCCTTCACCACTTGTTGTAGGCGACACGCTGTTCCTCTATACATCTCACGATGCATCACCAGAAGATATTCCTGATCCCAATGAAAGAAATTCTGCAGGTTTCTATATGTACGACTGGCTGTTGTGGAGTACAACAGACATGGTTAACTGGACAGAGCATGGCGCCGTGGCATCATTGAAGGATTTCTCTTGGAGAAGTCGTGACAATGGCGCATGGGCCATTCAGACTGTTGAGCACAATGGCAAGTACTATCTCTATGCTCCTCTTCATGGCCATGGTATCGGAGTCCTTGTTAGTGACTCACCTTACGGACCTTTCAAGGATCCTCTTGGAGAACCTCTTGTATGGCAGAAGGAGCACTGGAACGATATTGACCCTACAGTGTTTACTGATGATGATGGCAAAACATACATGTATTGGGGCAACCCACATACTTATTGGTGTGAGCTTAACGACGACATGGTTTCAGTGAAGAAGGACAAGCCATCGGCAGCAAGCCTTTCTAACGGTATAACAAAACTTCCGCATATTGATCGCTATCAGGAAGGCCCATGGCTCTATAAGAAGAATGGCTGGTATTATCTGGCATACGCTTCTACTTGCTGTCCTGAAGCTCTCGGCTATGCAATGAGCAAGAATCCTACAGGTCCATGGGAGACAAAGGGATATATCATGCGCCCTACCCAGCGAGACCGTGGTAATCATCCAGGCATCTGCGACTATAAGGGACACAGCTATGTGTTCGGCCAGAACTATGACTTGATGCATCTCGAAACCTTTGAGCATCACGAGCGTCGTTCGGTGACTGCTACTGAGATCACATATAACGAAGACGGTACAATAAAGGAAGTGCCTTACTGGCTTGATCAGAAGCCTATGCAGCAGCTCCAATGGCTGAATCCTTATCGTCGTGTTGAGGCAGAGACAATGGCTTGGGGCTTCGGATTGAAGTCATCAAAGATGAACATAACCAACACTGGAGTCATTGCTGATATGCCAGCATCTACTGGTAAGCGTAATATGTATATCTACGACATAAATGACGGCGAGTATATCCGTCTGCGTGGTGTTGACTTCTCTGCAGGAAAGTCTGATAAGGGCGCAAAGTCGTTCAGTATTACCGCATCTGCTGAGGGAACAGCAGTAATAACACTTCGTCTTGACAGCGTTGACGGACCTGTCATAGGCACTGTTACTGTTAAGAACACGGGCTCAGTGAACAAGTATCGTGCATTTTCTTCAAAGGTAAAGAATGCTGTTGGCGTTCACGATCTTTACATTTGTTTCAGCAATACAAACGGTGATGTTCGTCTTGACTGGTGGCAGTTTAAATAAGTGTTTCTAAAAAGAAATATCCTGATATTCAATAACTTAATAATATGAGAAGCTTTTTTATAACAATAGCTTTGTTTTGTTTTGGAGGCATGCTCGGTATTCATGCCGAATCTGACGTGTTAGGCTTCCGTTTCTCTTCTGTATCTCAGCTCATGGGTGATAGGTTTGCTATCGTAAACGAACAGGATGGCAAGGCACTCTTTGGTTCTACTGAGCAAAATCTGAATTATGATGTCTATAACAAGGCTTTTGTCAATACTAATACTGGTTATATGTTCAAGCTGGAAGAGAGTAGCGTCTCTGGAAGCTATCTGTTAAGGCTCGTTCAGCCCGACGGTTCTGACTACAGCATATGGGGCAGT
The DNA here is from genome assembly GCF_023217965.1 of Prevotella sp. E13-27. Classification (NCBI taxonomy): domain Bacteria; kingdom Pseudomonadati; phylum Bacteroidota; class Bacteroidia; order Bacteroidales; family Prevotellaceae; genus Prevotella; species Prevotella sp. E13-27. The sequence continues at coordinate 2,204,287 of NZ_JALPSC010000001.1, forward strand.
CCTGGCTATCTTAACACACAGCCAGCTGATAAGGATTGCTGTTTTATCCTTGGACTGAAGGAGCAGAACGGACAGGACATTGAGAATGGAGCAGTCTGGACTATCCAATATGAAGAGGGTAAGGGCTTCTCATTGAAGAATGTAGGCACAGGTAAGTATCTGAAGGATGCTTCTCCTGCCAAGTATGACGAGCCTACCTATTTCAGCTTCTGTAGCCTTTCTCCTGCGGGCGAGCGTACTATCGACTTCAGTGGTAACAATACTTCAAGTAATTATATTACATACAATACGGCGTTCTCCATCTCTGCAGGTGATACCGTCAATGTGAAAATGGCACGCTACTGCTATTTCAGCAGTACCATCACTGGTACAGGCCGTATGAATCTTTATGCAGGTGGTGAGCGTAGTTACTTAGGTACTTCAAAAGGTGCAGCATGGCCTAACTGGAGTGGATATACAGGTGATATCCATATTTATCCATTTAAGGCGAATGCTACTAATGCAGGCTTCTGGGGAGTTGTACTGGCTCACGGAGGCAAATCGTTCTCGCCTGAGAACATCGAGGATGCCATAAAGTCTGGTAAGGTGAATAGTTCAATGGCCAACAACCATGTGACGCTCCATAACGGTGCCACTATCTGTTGCGAGGCAAACACAGCAGGTGCAGGATTCCGCATAGGTGAGCTGCAGACGGAGGAAGGCTCTACGCTTCAGGGCTATATGAAAAACCAACGTGCTGCTTATTATCTCTTGGGCTGTCTGAACACCGATGCAACGCTTGCCGGTTTAATCCGTCCTTCCGATTATCGCGACGACACCCCTCTGGGTATCATCAAGGAAGGTACAGGAACGCTTCGCATAACGGGTAACCAGAACTACCTAAACGGTGCTCTCAGAGTACTTAATGGTCGTGTGCTTGTCAATAACAATGTTAGTGAGGCTGCTACGAAGAACTACCGTGGTGCCTTGGGAGCAAAGAATAGTGATACTGAGGCTATTGCCTATGTGTTCAGTAATGGTGTCTTAGGTGGTACAGGTAATATTGCTGGTCATGTGGATAATTACGGCACGATAGAACCTGGCAATGACGGTGTGGGTACTCTTACCCTCAAAAACTATGCTGCATCGCGTTCTACTCATCTGTTCGTACATCCTTCTTCGGTGTTACGCTTTAAGATTTCCAGTAAAGAGAACCACGATTTGCTGGATATTAACGGAAACGTAAAATACTTCAATACCTGTGAAGACTTCTCTACCAGTGAAAAGATGCCAGAGATTCAGCTTGTCCTCGACGAACAGTTTACTGCTTCCGTAGGTGATGAGTTTGTGCTGCTTACGGCTAAGTCTATGGTCTCTGCTGCTGGCGCATGGCACTTCAATCTTCGTCAGCCAGGCCGATATACTTGGGAACTTGAGGAAGTAGTAAACGATGGAACCTGTATGTTGAAAGCTCGCGTAGTGTCGCTAAAGGATGCTGATGATTCAGATGATCCTGACAATCCAGATAATCCTGACGTTTCTACAATGGGTCCTTACTACGATGACGGTATCGACGATGCCAAGGATACCCATACTCTTCGTTACTATGCTCAGAAGTGTGGCAAGCTGATTGGTGCTGCGTTCTGCACATATAAGGGACTTGACAGCGACCTTGAAGAAGGTGGTCGTCAGTTCAATTTGATGGTAGCTGAGAACGAGATGAAGATGGATGCCCTACAGCCTAATCGTGGCGAGTACAATTGGTGGGCAGCCGATAATCTCGTTAGCCTTGCCAATAACAATAACATGAAGGTTCGTGGCCACTGTCTTGTTTGGCACATGCAACAGCCTCAGTGGTTGAGCAGTGACGGAAAGAAAAACGACAAGAACTGGAGTCGCAGCGAGGCTCTGGCTATCATGAAGGATCATATCACCACAGTGATGAACCATTTCAAGGGAAGCATTAAAGAGTGGGATGTTGTCAACGAGTGTTTGGACGATGACCAGAGCATCATCCGTTCTAATCCAGAGGGCTATACCTTGCGTCAAACCGTGTGGCAGCGAGCTATCGGTGATGATTATATAGACTCTGCCTTCGTATATGCTCGCCGTGTTGATCCAAACATATTGCTCTATCTCAATGACTATGATGTGGAACATCAAGGCAAGGCTAAGTCTGTGGCTTTCGCAAACCTTGTGAAGCATCTGCAGAATAGAAATATTCCTATCGATGGTGTCGGTCTTCAGTGTCATTTCTCTGTTGATGAGGTCGATTCTGCTAAGTTCGATGCGACTTTCAAGCGTTTCGCCGAGATGAATCTGAAGTGTGTCATCACTGAGCTCGATATGGGCGTGAAGAATACCTCTTCAGCCGACTTTGAGGAACAGGCTCGTTTATATCGTGTTGTTACCGACATTATGCTCCACAACGATAACTGTCCTTACATGGTTATCTGGGGACTGAAAGACAATGATAGCTGGCGCAGCGCTTCCAGTCCGTTGCTTTACGATTCTGGCATGACGCGTAAACCAGCTTGGCGTGCCGTACGTTCGGCCCTTCGTCACCAGAATATCATGACAAGCATTGATACTCCAATGCGTGATAAACCTGTCAATGACTGTTCAGAAGCGATATACACCCTCGATGGCCGTAGAGTCATGTCAACTCTTCAATCCCCTAATATATATATAATAGGTGGAAAAAAGGTGATGGTAAGATAAAGAATTCGAGACTTCAACCAATATTATAAAACCATTTAATTACGATTTAGCGAAAATGAAGAAACTACTTCTTTTCTGTGTTATGTGCGTTATGACACTTATTGGTAACGCACAGGCTCCTGCAGGCTTTAAGATGCCTGCCAACAATGCTACTTTCAAGGATATAAACTATGCCGGTGACCGTATGGAAGCCCATCGTCTCGACATCTACCTGCCTGAGAAGAAGCAGGACAAGTACAAGGTAGTGGTCATCATCTATGGCAGTGCGTGGTTCTCAAACAATGCCAAGCAGATGGCATACATGTCTATTGGCAAACCACTTAATGATGCCGGCTTTGCTGTGGTGAGCATCAACCACCGTTCAAGTGGCGATGCAAAGTTCCCTGCTCAGATTCATGATGTAAAAGCGGCTATTCGCTTCATACGTGCCCATGCTGCCGAGTATAAGCTCGATACCTCGTTCATTGGCATCACTGGCTTCAGCAGTGGTGGTCATCTGTCATCGCTTGCAGGTGTTACTAATGGACTGAAGAAATATACCGTTGGCTCTACTACCGTAGATATTGAGGGTAGGGTAGGCGGAAACCTCGACTATTCGAGCTGTGTTGATGCTGTTGTTGACTGGTTCGGTCCTGTCGATATGGCTCACATGGAGAACTGTAATACTGTGAAGGACGAGAAGAGTCCTGAGGCAGCACTGATGGGCTGCGCTCCCAAGGACAATCCCGAACTGGTGGCTCTCATCAGCCCCATCACCTATGTATGCAACCATAATCCGAAGTTCCTCGTCATTCACGGCGATGCCGACAATGTGGTGCCCCACTGCCAGAGTGAGTATTTCTCTGCTGCACTAAAGAAGGCTGGTTGTCTTGAGAACTTCATCACAGTGCCAAAGGGTCAGCATGGTCCTGTGACATTCAACGAGAAGACCTTTAAGCAGATGACCGACTTCTTCCTGAAGGAGTCTGCCCAGCAGAAAGTAGTGGAACAGGGAGGTACTGGCGCTTTCAAGGCTATAATGAAAGAAGAGCCTTCGCTGCCTGCCCACACAGTATTTGTGCCACAAGACCTTTCTCAGTTCAATGAGACCAATCCTCTCCCTGTACTTGTATGGGGTAACGGTGCCTGCACCAACTCACCATGGGAGCACTTCAAGTTCCTCAACGAGATTGCCTCTCATGGCTACCTCGTTGTGGCTACTGGCTTCATCCCAATGGAGGAGATCCCCTACAATGGTCCTATGTCTTCTGCTCAGCAGCAGATAGAAAGCATCGACTGGGTCATCGCGCAGAATAGCGATCCTAACTCACCTTATTATCAGAAGATTGACGTAAAGCACATCTGTGCTTCTGGCATGTCGTGCGGTGGCTTGCAGACCCTCTATAACTGTGCTGATCCTCGCATCTCTACAATGATGATCTGTAACAGCGGCCTGTTCAAGCAGTCCAACGCTCATCAGGCTATGGGTGGCATGCCAATGCCTGAGAAAGCGAAGCTGAAGGAAATCCATACACCTATCATTTATATTATGGGTGGTAAGGAAGACATTGCCTATGAGAATGGCATGGATGACTACCGTCTCATCAAGCACGTGCCTGCATGTATTGCAAACTTCCCTGTAGGTCATGGTGGCACTTATCGTCAGCCCCACGGTGGCGAGTTCAGCATCGTAGCTCTCGCATGGCTCGACTGGCAGTTGAAGGGTGACAAAGAGGCTGCAAAGATGTTCACTGGCAAGAAGCCTGGTATTGCAAGTCGCAAGGACTGGACCTTTGAGAAGAATAAGAAATTGAAATAATCATCAGTTTTACCTAACTAAACTAACATGAAAAAGAAACTATTAACAGCTTTCGCCCTGCTGGTGAGTATTGTCTGCGGGGCTCAGGAGACGAAGATTGAGTTCTTCACTCCCTCAATCGTTCACGTTGTCAAGGGCGATGCAACAAAGAGTCTTGTTGTCATTGCGAAGCCCGATGACGTAAAGGTAACCAAGAAGGGTAACACTTGGAAGACCAGTGAACTGACAGTTAAGCTCGAACCTCAGACACAGACCCTTGTTTTCATGACGAATAAGGGTAAGGTGCTTTTGAAGGAAAAGGGCATGAGTCTTATACGCAAGAACACAGGAGAGTTTGAGGTCAGTCAGTCTTTCTTCCTTGATAAGGATGAGGCCATCTACGGTCTGGGCACTATTCAGAATGGTAAGATGAACCGTAGAGGTGAGAAGAAACGCATGGAGCAGACAAACCTCGAGGACTTCCAGAATGTGCTGCAGTCTATCAAGGGTTGGGGCCTCTACTGGGAGAACTACTCACCAACGGTGTTCGAGGACAATGCTGAAGGTATGTCGTTTACCTCTGAGGCAGGTCAAGGCGTGGACTATTACTTTATGTACGGAGGCAGTGCCGATGGCGTTATTGCACAGATGCGCCACCTCAGCGGTGATGTGCCCATGTTCCCCCTGTGGACCTACGGCTTCTGGCAGTCTAAGGAGCGCTATAAGAGTGCAAAGGAGACAGAAAGTATTGTTGACCAGTATCGTGCCCATAATGTGCCCCTCGACGGAATCATTCAGGACTGGCAGTACTGGGGCTCTAACTACCTGTGGAACGCTATGGACTTCCTTGCTGAGGACTTCAGTAATGGTAAGCAGATGATTCAGAATGTTCATAAAAAGCATGCCCATTTCATGATTTCCATCTGGGCGAGCTTCGGACCTATGACACTGCAGTTCCGCGAGCTTGAAAAGAAAGGCTTGCTGTTGCCCATTGAGACATGGCCCCAGAGCGGCATCTCCCATGTGTGGCCTCCCATCATGAAGTTTCCTTCAGGTGTTCGTGTCTATGATGCTTTCCATCCTGAGGCACGTGCCATCTACTGGAAGTACCTGAAGACCCTCTTCGACTACGGCACTGATGCTTGGTGGATGGACTCTACCGATCCCGACTTCTTCAATCCGAAGGAGAGTGACTATAATCATAAGGTCTATGGCGGTACTTGGCGCTCACAGCGAAACGCATTCCCTCTGGCCACTGTTCGCGGCATTTATCAGTCACAGCGCAAGGAAGCAGAGAAGAAACGTGTGTTCATCATGACCCGTTCATCGTTTGCCGGACAGCAACACTATGGCTCAAATATGTGGAGTGGCGACGTGAACTCTTCTTGGGATATGCTGCGCAAGCAGGTGCCTGCCGGACTTAGCTTTACACTGACAGGTAACCCCAACTTCAATACTGATATCGGTGGTTTCTTCTGTGGCTCCTATAACACTCGCGGTAAGGAGTCGGCACCAAAGAACCCACAGTTCCAGGAGCTCTACGTGCGCTGGATGCAGTATGGACTGTTCTGCCCTGTTTTCCGTAGTCACGGTACTGAGGCTCCTCGCGAGATATGGCAGTTTGGTAAGAAGGGCGAACCAATATATGACGCCATTGAGAAGCAGATTCGTCTGCGCTATCGTTTGCTTCCTTACCTGTATAGCATCGCTTGGCAGGTGACCAATAACAACGACAGTTACATGCGTCCTCTTTTTGCCGACTTCGCAGCCGACAAGCAGGTTTGGAACATGGCCGACGAATTCATGTTTGGACGCAGCATTCTTGCTGCACCTATCCTAAAGGCGCAATATACTGAGGAGAAGATTATCCGCACTGATGCGATGACAGGTTGGAATAGCAAGACTGCCACCGATGGAACCTCTGCTGGAGCTATAGACTTTACAGCCAATAAAACAGCCGTGAAGTATCTGCCAAAGGGCGCTCAGTGGTATGACTTCTGGACAGGTAAGCAGTACAAAGGCGGACAGAACGTGACTCTCGAGACATCCATCGACCGTGTGCCTATGTTCGTACGTGCCGGCAGCATTTTGCCTCTTGGCCCTGAGATGCAGTATGTAGGTGAGAAATCTTGGGATAACCTCGAGCTGCGCATATATCCTGGTGCCAATGGCGAGTTCGTTCTCTACGAAGACGAGGGCGATAACTACAACTACGAGAAGGGCGTCTTCTCTACCATTACGTTCCAGTGGAATGACCGTAGCCACACTCTGACCATTGGTGATCGTAAGGGTGAGTATCCTGGTATGCTTGCTTCGCGTAACTTTACTATCGTACTTCCCAACGGTACTAAGCAGACTGTAAGCTATAATGGCTCGAAGACCGAGGTGAAATTGTAATTGCTTGTTTCGCTTCGTTTGAAGCAATATAACCTATAATTTGAGCAGCGTGTTGCATAAAAATTAAATAAAGCAACATGCTGCTTTGTTTTTTGCAATTTTCTTTGCTACTCTTGCATATTATTGCGAAAATGTTTGTATATTCGCAGCCGAAATGAATAGAAAACCAATTCTTTGGCAACAATAACTGATATATATTCATATTTTAAAATGAGAAAAGGACTATTAAAACATTTGGCGACAGTCGTGCTGCTGTCTGTATGTACAAGCCAGAGTGTCAGCGCTCAGCAGGGCAATGACGTTGATTGGACAAAAGATTTTACGAGTCGCATAACATTTAATTGTTATGCACAGGCAGGATGGTCATATCAGGATCCTAATGGCACGAAGACAAACTCCTATAATCTGAAACGAACCCTTCTTTGGGCAAAGGCACGTATAACTGACCGATGGTCGTTTCTCTTTATGCATGACTTCAACAGTGTGCCTCAGGAATTCTATACTGACTATCGTGTCACCAACGATAAGTCGTTGACTGTACGTTTCGGACAGTTTAAGCACTCTTTCTCTATGGAGAACCCTCTGTCGCCAACTCAGTTAGAGCTGATTGATGTCTATTCTCAGGCAGTCCTCTATCTGGCTGGTGAGGGTCCCGACCCATTGAACGGTGTGAACTATGGTCGTGATCAAGGTCTCATGGTATATGGTGACCTGTTTAAGGACTTCGTCCATTATGAGCTGGCACTCATGAGCGGACAAGGCATCAATCGCAAAGACCTGAACAATCAGAAGGATTTCATTGCCAAACTTGAGCTGCGTCCTTTTGATGGCTTCCGTGTCGTTGGCTCTGGCTATCTTGGAACAGGCTGTGCTGTTAATGATAAGACTGTTGCTTGGAACCCCACTATCAAGGCTGGCGATAACTATAAGCGAAATCGCTATTCTGCTGGCTTGGAGTATAAGACAAAAGCCTATACTGGCAGCAAATACAAGGATGCGCGTCCTGCCAGTCTTCGTACTGAATGGCTTGGTGGTAAAGATGGGAATGTGAAGAGCCGTGGTGGTTATATGACTCTGTGCGTGCCTGTTGTCGATGCTCTTGATGTTGTGGCCTCTGGCGAATATTTCGATCGCAATGTTGACATTGACGGATGGGACCAGACTAATTTTACGTTGGGTCTTCAGTACTGGTATTACAAGAAGTGTCGTCTTCAGTTGCAGTACACCCGCTGTCTCTGTGGCCAGCATATAAGTTCAAAGGATTATAACTGGCTGCAGGCACAGGTGCAGGTGGCCTTTTAATCGAGGAAAAATAAAAAACTAAAAAACAAAAACGATGATAATAAAAGTTCTCCTAACAGTTGTTTTTCTGATTATTATGGTTGGCGTGGGATTATACTCACGCAAACAGGCCAGTAGTGTTGATGGCTTTGTGCTTGGTGGACGTTCCGTTGGTCCTTGGCTTACGGCTTTCGCTTTTGGCACGAGCTATTTCTCAGCAGTAGTCTTCGTAGGCTATGCAGGACAGTTCGGATGGAAATACGGATTGTCCTCCACTTGGATAGGCGTTGGTAACGCAGTCATTGGTTCGCTACTTGCCTGGCTCCTTTTGGGACGCCGCACTAAGCTGATGACCCAACACATAGAGAGCCGCACCATGCCAGACTTCTTCGGCACACGTTTCGATAGTCAGGGACTGCGTGTTGTTGCTTCAGTCATTGCCTTCGTGTTTCTCATCCCCTATACAGCAGGTGTTTATAAAGGCATCTCCACACTGTTTGAGATGGGCTTCAACATCCCATATGAATACTGCGTAGTTATCATGGCAATGCTAACTGCTGTCTATGTTATTATCGGTGGCTACAAGGCCACGGCTATGAATGATTTCATACAAGGCATCATAATGCTCTTCGGTATTGTTGCTGTTATAGTTGCAGTGCTCAATGCTCAGGGTGGACTCGTGGCAGCAGTAGAGAAACTGTCTGTTCTTCCTTCTGATGCTGATGCTACTGTCAATGGTGGCTTCGCCTCTTGGTTCGGACCCGATCCATGGGGACTGTTGGGTGTTGTCGTATTGACATCTCTTGGAACCATGGGATTGCCTCAGATGGTAGGCAAGTTCTATAGCATAACTGACGAGAGTGCCATAAAGCGTGGAACCATCATTTCTACCGCCTTCGCATTCGTTGTGGCAGGTGGTTGCTATTTCCTTGGTGGCTTCGGACGCCTCTATGACCCAGTCATTGCTGCAAATGGCAAGATAGCTTTCGACTCCATTGTACCTGCAATGTTGGTACAGCTGTCTCCAGCTCTTATAGCTCTTGTTGTGTTGTTGGTGTTGTCTGCCTCTATGTCAACATTGGCATCGCTCGTGCTTACGTCAAGTTCAACAATGACACTTGACCTCATCTATCGTGACAAGAAGTCACTGCCTGGTGAGGTGCAGGATGGTGAAATTAATGCTGAGGTGTCAGAGAAGGTTGAGCATCGCAAGGTGGTCGTCATGCGCGTGCTGATAGTATTCTTCATTGTCATCTCGCTTATGATAGCCCTCAACCCGCCAACGTTCATTGCACAGCTCATGGGCATCTCCTGGGGCGCTTTGGCTGGAGCCTTCCTTGCTCCGTTTATGTTGGGACTCTATTGGCGTGGCGTTACAACAGTTTCTGTGTGGGCCTGCTTCATCTGGGGCGTAGGCCTTACGGTGGTTAACATGTTGGCAGGCAATCCTATTAACCCAATAGACTGTGGCGCTATAGCAATGCTTGGCGGCTTCCCTGTCGTATGGATTGTGAGCCTGTTGTCTCCGAAGATGAACAGAAACATTGTTGATAAAATCTTCGAGTGCTATAATGACTGATAATACTTCCATCCTGCGTGGAAGGTTTGCACCTTCTCCTACAGGAAGGATGCATCTTGGCAATGTCTTCAGCGCTCTCCTCTCTTATCTCTCCGTGAAGAGTAAGGGTGGAGAGTGGCTGTTGCGTATTGAGGATATTGACCCTCAGCGTTCACGCCGTGAGTATGCGGAGATGCTGATGGACGACCTCTGTTGGCTCGGACTGGAGTGGGACGGTGAGCCGGTCTATCAGAGTGATCGTTCTGAAATCTACGAGCGCTACTTTGAAGAGCTGGCAGAGAAAGGCATGACCTATCCGTGTTACTGCACTCGTGCCGATCTGTTGGCTACTCAGGCTCCTCATGAGACCGATGGCCGTGTGGTCTATCGTGGCACATGTCGTAACCTGCCACCACAGCCAGGTAAGGCTGCTGCCACAAGGCTTATAGTGCCCGATGAGGATATTCCCTTTACCGATGGTCACTATGGATGTTTTAGCGTTAATCTCACAGAACAGGTTGGTGACTTTATCATACGTCGTAAGGATGGCGCCTGGGCTTACCAACTGGCTGTCGTTGTTGATGATGCATTGATGGGTGTTACTGAAGTAGTGCGTGGCCGTGACCTTCTTCTCTCTTCACCTCAGCAGATGTATTTGGCACGTCTGTTAGGTTTCGCCTCTCCCCAGTTCATACACCTGCCACTGCTGTGTAACTCCGATTGTCAGAGACTATCAAAACGCGACCGCAGTCTTGACATTGGGTCACTGCGGTCGCGCTATCAATCTTCGGAACTATTAGGCCTCTTAGCCTTTCTTGCAGGTCTTCAGCCAAAGCCAGACCCCGTCAGCGCTAAGGAACTTGTGGCTCAGTTCTCATGGGATAAAGTGCCTACAAAGGATATTATTACCCACTTTGAGTAAATTGTCCTTGTCGTAGGGTGTTCATTTGCCTATCAGCGTTAGGATGGCTTTGGCATCCTCATCACCCTCCGAAGCCTCTTTTCGAAGCTCTGCAAGAATATCCTTTCCACCTTTCTCGTTGCTCACTGCACGCTTCAGCCATTTCTTTGCCTGAGCCTTGTCTGCTGCTACACCTTTTCCTTTAAGGTATGCCTTGCCAACAGCATATTCAGCGTCGGCATTCTCTTGTTCAGCAGCTTTCTTGAACAGGGCAAAGGCTTTCTTGCGGTCTTTCTCTACACCGTCGCCGTCTTTGTAGCACTTGCCTAACTGATACTGAGCCTTTGCATAGCCCTGATTGGCTGCTTTCTCATACCATTGTGCTGCCAGCTGCTCATTCTTTGTTGTGCCGTAGCCTTTGTCGTAGCAGCGTCCCAGCCTGTACTGCGCTTTCTTGTGTCCTTTCTCTGCTGCAGTCTTCAGTTTGGGGAATGCCGCAGTGTAGTTTTTCGCATCATAGGCTTTCTTGCCTTCTTCGTAGAGCTTGTCTGCGCTTTGTGCGCTGACACTTAGGCTGACGAGCGTCAGTAGCAGCCATAATAGTCTTTTCATTTTCTTTCCTTGATATTATTTAATATGCATGATCGTTCTTTATCTCATCCTTATCCAGTTTCTTCGCGTCAATCTTTCTCCAGCAATAAATGATATATGCAAGTACGAACGGAACGAGGAATGATACATAGAACATTGTTCGTAGTGTGAATTCGCTCGAACATGAGTTTGTCAGCGTGAGCGATGACTGCAGGTCTGCTGTTGAGGGATAGTAAGCGGTGTTGTTCCATGCTGAGCAGAGCAACAAGGCAAGTACTGTAAGCACTGTGCCTATGCCTGCAGGCCATATGCCACCTATATAACTCTTTGAGAATACTGTCTTTCCTATGCCGAAGAGTACGAGCACCACGCCAACAAGGAATATCACGAGCAGATACCACATATCTATGAAGTTGTGCAGATATTTATATGGTTCCATGTATATGGCGCCTGTCGTTGGGTCAACGGCAAATCCATCCTTCAGCAGCAGATGCACAACATATGCTACGAAGAGAATAAGGAATGGAATGGCCGAACCTAAGAGACGCACACTGCCTCGTGAGCGTATGTCTTCGTCTGCCACATTGTTCATAACGTAGAGAATACCAAGCACACGTGCGAGGAACATCACAGCCAGTCCAAATACCAGTACCCAGGGATTGAGCAGGGCATCAAGACCGTTTGAGGCATTTGCCCAATGGCTTATGACAGGTGTTATGCCGTCACCTCCTAAAAGGTTGTCTTTCTCAATGATGAAGTTCGAACCCTCGTAAAATGTTGCTACAGCACCGCCAAGGAGCAGTGGGCCGAGAATACCATTGAGCGTAAGGAAGAACTGGAATGTCTTCGGACCGAGGAAGTTGCCCAGCTTGTTCTGGAACTCATAGCTCACCGCTTGAAGAACAAAGGTGAAGAGAATGAGCATCCACAGCCAGTAGGCGCCACCAAACGATGTGCTGTAGAACAGCGGGAACGATGCGAAGAACGCTCCGCCGAAGGTGACGAGTGTGGTGAACGTGAACTCCCATTTGCGTCCTGTAGAGTTATATACTAAGCGAGTGCCCTCGTCTGTATATCCCAGTGAGCGTGCCACAGAGTTTGCTCCCTGCACGAAAAGTAGAAAGACCAATATGGCACCCAATAGTGATACTATGAAACACCAGTAGTGTTGTAAGAAATCGTATGTCATAGCAGTATCTTTTTTATATTAATGTGTTCCTGTCTAAAAAAATCTCATTATTCGTTAGCATTGCTGTGGTCGGGACCTTTCTTTATCTGCTTCAGCAGTATGCTTATCTCTACGGCAAGCATTGTGGTGAACAGAATGAGGAAGAGGAAGAAAGTAATCATGACACTTCCTGAGTTGAGGTCGCTCACGGCTGCCCATGTGGGAAGCATGTCCTGAATGGTCCATGGCTGACGACCGAACTCTGCTACGAGCCATCCGCTCTCACTTGCTATATAGGCCAGTGGCACGAGTACAATGGCTGTCCAGTAGTGCCAGGCGGGTAGGGCAGTGACATTGTTTGAGTCAGCCTCTGTCTCTGGTATTATGTTGAAAGCAGCAAACAGCCGGCGTGTTATGACAGACAGCAGCGGAATGCGGAACAACATGATTATCATGATGGCAAAGTAAAGAATGAACACACATCCCAGTCCCACCATGATGCGGAACGACCAGAAGTTCACAGGTATGAACGGCACAGCATCGTGTTTGTCGCGCAGGTAGCCGTAGCCAAAGTACTGCAGGTTGCCATAGAGCGTTCCTAAATGTTCGCGTAGCACCTCTTCCGGAAGTCCCATCTTCACACCTTCACGATAGGTGGCCAGTGCAATGATGGCGTCCTGTCCTCGCCTGATCTTCTCGTCTATTGATGGCTCCTTTGTGCCGTCTGGCTTGGTATATCCGTTAAGTATGTCGTTTATGCCTGGCACAAAACCATGTATGTCGTTTGTAGCCATGAACGACAGAGCGTAAGGCATCTCCACCTTCAGTGGTGCCTCTTCCTCGTTCTCATAGTCAGGCTGACAGAACGGGTTAACCCATGCCACTGCTGTCAGTCCCTGATCAGTACCTCCGTTATACAGTGCCTCCATGGCAGCCAGCTTCATGGGCTGCACCTCACCTACGCTTTGTGCTGACTTGTGGCCTGTGGCAGCAGCGCCTACAGAAGCTATGAAGCCTACAATGGCTGCTATCTTCATGCTCTCAACAGCCAGCTTCTGCTCACGTTTCTTCAGCAGGAACCAGCATGACACAGCCATCACGAACACGGCTCCTACAATCCATGCCGAGATTACCGTATGGAAGAACTTGTCTATAGCGAAAGGCGACAGCGCCACAGCGAAGAAATCCACCATCTCATGGCGCATGGTGATTGGGTTGAACTGACATCCCACGGGATATTGCATCCATGCGTTTGCCACAAGAATCCACCATGCTGATATCGTTGCGCCAAGTCCTGTGAGCCATGTAGAAGCCAGATGGAATCCTGGCGACACCTTCTTCCATCCGAAGAACATCACGGCAACAAATGTTGACTCCATGAAGAAAGCCAGTATTCCCTCAATGGCAAGCGGCGCACCGAATATGTCACCCACGAACCATGAGTAGTTCGACCAGTTTGTGCCAAATTCAAATTCGAGTATTATGCCTGTTGCAACACCCATGGCGAAGTTAACTCCGAAAAGCTTCTGCCAGAATTTCGATACATCCTTCCAGAAGCGTTTCTTCGTGCGATAGTAGCACGTCTCGGTTATGCCCATGATGACTGCAAGGCCGAGTGTCAGTGGAACGAATAGCCAATGGTATATGGCTGTTAGTGCAAATTGCGCGCGCGACCAGTCTATCGCGCCTGCATCAATGGTCAGTAGTACGTTTTGCATAGTGTTATTGGTTTTAAGTTTCTTCTTTCTTTGAAAAATTTATTTGTGCTATTTATGGATTATCAGCTCTATTTATCAGTTCCGAAGCCACAAACGCACCTTCTTCGCCCTCTTCGGCATGTTGGCTGATGTAGTTTGGAAAGAAAAACAATTTCAGTACTGCAAAGATGATAATCAGCTTCACAATAATGATTAGCCAAAGCGTTTTCCCCAGCGTCATGCTGCGGAACCCATCGTAGTATAGGTCGAAAGCTCTATATATGAAGTTCGTCTTTCGCATGGTTTCTACTATTCGTCTTTCAGACTGATGTTTTTCTTTTTAGGTTTTCTAAGTGGCAAAGATAAATCATTTATTTGAACCTACCAAATAGTTTTCAATAAAAATGAAGCGTCCCCCATAGTTTGACAAGAAACTGTTGGAGGACACTGTGTTTATTTGCTTGTTTCGAGACTGCTTCTCTTCGATCGGTGATATGAGCGGTAATCGTCGAGTTCTATCTCAACGTTGGGCTCTTCGAGCTCCTTGTCACGGGGCAGCAGCCACTTCATGTACTTTATGTTAAGCCCACGGGCAATCCACATCGACTCGTAGTATGTCTGGATAGACAGTATCTTGCGTGTACCGTCGTCTATTCGCTCATCATGATAGAGGTCTTCTGTGCGGAAAAGCACAGGCAGCTCATTGTGCTGCACCATATAAGTGGTATATGTAAACAGGAAGTTTGAGTCGGTCTTCAGATGTATTATGCCTCCATCTACGAGGAAACGACGGTATCGTTCCATGAAATATGTGCTTGTAAGGCGCTTGCGTGGATTCTTCATCTGTGGGTCGCTGAACGTCAGCCATATCTCGCAAACCTCGTCTTCTGCGAAGAAACGGTCTATTATCTCAATGCTTGTGCGCAGGAAAGCCACATTCTTCAATCCCTCGTTCAGAGCCTGCGTAGCACCTGTCCACATGCGTGCTCCCTTGATGTCCACACCAATAAAGTTCATCTGCGGATAGAGCTTTGCCAACTCTACTGTGTATTCACCCTTGCCACATCCCAGTTCAAGTACTATCGGGTTATTGTTCTTAAAATACTGTTCGTTCCAGTGCCCTCGCATCTCGAATGGCACGTCGCTGATGACTGAGAACGGATATTGAAAAACGTTCTCATATCTATCCATATCAGCAAATTTTGCCAGCTTCCCTTTTCCCATATCTATTAGTTTTGTGTGCAAAGGTACGATTAAGCGAGCGAAATGCAAAAGGAAAACTCGTTTTTCTTTTCATTTCCGAGCGAAAGTACCTTCGGTGAAGCCAAAGGTACGATTATAATTTGGTAAAACAAGGCTTTAAAACGTGCCTTTCTTGTTAAAAAATATTAACTCTTTGCTGTTTTGTTGTAAATGTTGCTATGGTTTTAAAACTTTTCCTTACCTTTGCACTCGCTTTTGAGCAATCGGGCATTTGGAGAGATGGTAGAGTGGTCGATTACAGCGGTCTTGAAAACCGCCGTGCTGAGAGGCACCGGGGGTTCGAATCCCTCTCTCTCCGCTTAATTAAATTGAAACCCGCTGATTTTCAGCGGGTTTTGTTTTTCTCATCTTTAGAGGTTCCGTTTGAGGTTCCGTTTTTCTTTTATGAAAGTTTAACGTGGAATCTTGGTGAAAGCACGATTTTTGACCGTTCAAGAGTGATTATCTCCGCTTTGTGGTGTATTCTACGTTGATAAATCCACAACGGCGAAGAAGCTCTACTGCTTCCACAAAATTAGGATCCAGATTGTTCCTTTCTTTTTCGTAGTTGTTCACAGAAACGTACCTGGCTGTGGCTGGATTTATAGGCTTTCCAGTCTTCGACTCAAAGAACTCTGCTGCTATGCCCATGTCCTCTGGAGTGTTTCTTGCATCTGACAACAGGCATCGTATAATATGACCTAACAGAACATTCTTTCCTCTCCAGTTTATTTTGGAAGAAGGTGGATAAGGTTCTCCTTGTCCGCTGAAACGATATACAAAAAGAGACTTGGAGGAAGTCGTATCTATAAGTCCCTCTTTCGTCAGTTCGTCATATAGCAGAGACAGACATTTGGGTAGTTCTCTATCCTTCTCTTCGCTATTGCTTCCTTTAAGTTTTGAGTTAAGAACCGTGACATACCTTTTCTCCCTTAAGAATATGCTATCGTTACCATCAAAAGTTTGATCTTCGTGCCTGGTGTCTTGATGCTCTTCCACTATAATTGTCTGTTGCTCATCATCAGTGTATAATGACACAATCCAGTTCAGTAAATCCTTGTCTTCGTCACTGAGCAATCCATCGACCATATGATAGACGGATTTCATTTGATGAAGGGATAAGGTTATGAAGTCCAGAAAGTCTTGGCATTCCAATTCCACATAATCCCAATCTCCATTCTCCCATTTTTGCTCGATAGCAGCAGCGAATGATTTGCCTCCAGCATTTCCGAATCGCTGGCTTATCTCATTTTTGTGGCTCCTTAATGCAGACAGGAGGATTTTGTAAGTCTGAATTTTGCAGTTGTATGTAATGGATGAAAGGGATATTGATATGGTTCCTTCTTTCTCGGACTCTAACAAGAACTGCTTCCAAGGCTTTCTCTTACTATCAGTATAATGGGTATATGGTCTTGTCTCAGCAATTGTATCACAGTTGTATTGTTGCCTACCTATCCGATGTCTGCGTGCAAAGCTCTTTGTGTCGAATCCGCAAAGAAGTTTTATCCTTTCTACGGCGAACTGTTCTTCTTCCTCTTTCGGGATATTTCTGAAAAATGGTGCTAACCCAGTATCTGTCAGCCAGAGATTTTCCAACTGAATCTTTTTGCCACGTTTGATTATCCTAACGTCCTTTTCACTCTTGATTCCAAACAGTAGATAGCGCATCGTCCACAATATTCCCATTAGATCTTGGCAGTCTGTTTCTTTTAATGCTGCTATAAATGCAGTCTTGTCCTGGGCCTGAATAGAGTTTATGACACTTGTGTAAACATTTGATGGAAGTCTGTTGTAGTGGTCAATGATATTACGGGTGTCGGTATGTCCTAATGTGCATAAGAAGTCAAAGGCTTCATCGTGCGTCAAAAAAGATTCTGGCTCTTTGCCGTTGTCTCTCAGATATACATAGAGACTATAAATGTGTTTCTTAAGATTCGCATGAAGAACCTGAAAGAACGGAATGACCACTCCTTCACTGAAAGCAATGTATTCAAAGAGGCATGGCAGATAAGGAGCAAGAGCAGAAGGTTCATGCTCTTCTGACCAACACAAGAGTTTTCTGATTCTCCCAATCCCCAAGTCTACATTTGGAAGGATGGTCAGATGCTCTTGATCCGTTTTTATGTTGCCTGTTTCTGTTAACATAAAGCCATGCAGATGAAATCCAGATGCAAAGGTACTCTATTTTTATGAATTATAGCCCATTTCATTCAATAAAATGCAAAAAAGGCATCATTGAAGGGGTAACTTTATATAGTATGACGTTAGTAGACACATAAAACGCTCTTTTAGACTTCATAATTGTGGCAAAAGTAGAAATTTTCGTTAAATTATGGCGCATTAAAACTTAAACTAAGGGGAATTTGGGTAAAAATGTGTACCTTTGCACTAACTTGGGATAATATGCACTTATCGGAAGTATGAAACCAAGGCCATGTGTAACATCTAAACGCTATCAATATGGCACCAGAAGAAAAGGCAAGGCAGATAATAGACAAGAAACTTGAAGATGCTGGTTGGGTAATCCAGGATCGTCAGGAGTTCAACCCTATTGCGTCTCTTGGAGTCGCAGTCCGTGAATACCTCACAAGTGACAATGAAGAGGTTGATTATGCCCTTTTCATTGAAGGTACTCCTGTAGGTGTAATTGAAGCCAAGCCCGATGAAGAGGGCGTTCACCTTGTGACAGCAGCACATGAGCAGAATGAAGGATATGTAAGTTCTGGTTTGAAATGGGCCAATTATTCCAAGAAGGACATGCGCTTCATCTACGAGGCGACAGGTGTATTGACACACTTCACAGACTTGCTTGACCCGAAGCCCAGAGTGCGTAAGCTGTTCTCATTTCACAGGCCAGAGCAGTTACTGTATTGGATAAAAGATTATAAGTTCAATGGAAAGAAAACGCTGCGAGGTCGATTGCAAGAGTTCCCTGAACTGCCAGAAGAAGGATTCCGTGAATGTCAGATAAAGGCTATATTAAACCTTGAAAAGTCTTTCGGTAACAACAAACCACGTTCATTGGTTCAGATGGCAACTGGTGCAGGAAAAACCTATACCGCCATCACCAACACATATCGGCTGTTGAAGTTCGCAAAAGCCAAGCGAATACTATTTCTTGTTGACACGAAGAACCTTGGAATGCAAGCCGAAACGGAATACAAGAACTACCAGCCTTACGATAGCACAGAGAAACTGAATGCCCTATATAACATTCAGCGCATTCAGACATCGAACATTCCTCAAAGCACCCAAATCTGCATAAGTACGATTCAGCGTGTATATTCTATGCTGACAGGAAACCTATCTTCCATGCCAGATGACGTGGACGATGAACCAGGTACAACAACAGGAACAGAGCGAGAGGTGAAATACAATTCAGAATATCCACCAGAGTTCTTCGATTTTATCATTATAGACGAGTGCCACCGTTCCATTTACAACCAATGGAGGCAAGTGCTGGAGTATTTCGATGCTTTCCTTATTGGACTGACCGCTACTCCGAACCAACATACATACGCCTTCTTTGACGAGAATGTTGTAAGTGAATACACCCATGAGGAAGCTGTTTCAGATGGTGTGAACGTGGGCGCACTTGGTACTTTCAGCATAGAAACGGAAAAGACCAAACAGGGCGGCATCGTTGCAAAGATTAACCAGCAGATAGAGATTCGTGACAAACGGACAAGGAAACAGCGTTGGGAGTCAACAGATGAAGATATAGCTTACGATGGGAAAGACCTTGACAACTCCGTAGTCAATAAATCGCAAATCAGGGTAATCCTAAAGACTTTCAAGGATAACTGGAAGAAATGGGAATACTACAAGGACAGGAAGGAATTGCCAAAGACGCTCATATTTGCCAAGAACGACAGTCATGCAGACGATATTGTTGCTTTGGTGAAAGAGGTGTTCAATGAAGGTAACGACTTCTGCAAGAAGATAACTTTCAAGTCCGAAGAAAACGAAACCTCACTACTCTATGCTTTCCGCAATGAATTCTATCCTCGTGTGGCTGTAACAGTGAACAAGATAGCAACAGGTACTGATGTAAAAGCCATTGAGATACTTCTGTTTATGCGTGACATCCGCAGTGAGAACTACTATGAGCAGATGCTGGGAAGGGCAAGGAGGACAATGGACTTGGAAAGTCTGAAACAGGCTTCGCCGTCAGCAAGTACCCCCAAATTAGGGTATGTGATTGTAGATGCTGTGGGCGTAACCAAATCTGACAAATGTGCTGCCAAGAAGAAATGTGGTGGTGATGTGAAACCAACCGTCTCATTCAAGTCACTGCTTGATGCGGTGGTGACTGGAGACATATCGGAAGAAACCTTCAGCACCCTTGGTACACGACTTGAACATATTGACAGGGTACTTACCGACAAGGAGCGTGAGGAATTCAAGAAGGTATCTGGAGGAACGTCACTTCGACAGCTGTCTACTAATATTAAGAACGTACATGATGTTGATAGGATAGAAGATACGATAAAGACTGAACATCCCGAATATCCTACCCTTTCGCCCGTAGATAAGGAAGAAGTAAGAAAGGATGTTATCAAGAAACGTTGCCTTGAAGCAGCAAAACCCATCTATGAGCCGAAAGTCCGTGATTTCCTGATGAACGTCCGTAACTCTAACGACCAGACCATTGATCCAGCATTGGATCATCTGACATACGCAGGTTTTGAAACCGACGTGGCGGAGACCAAAGCTAAGGTTCGTGAGACCCTGAAAGAGTTTATTGAGACCAATAAAGACGAGATAACAGCTCTCAACATCATATATCATCAGGACTATCGAAACCGCCACATTACCGAAGCAATGATACATGAGCTTTACGACAAGATGCAACGTTACAACAATATGCTCAATGGTAGTTTGATATTCTCGGCATACTCAGATATGACCCGCAAGAAAACTGTTCTTAAGGAACTGGTTGACATCATTCAGATTATCAAGTATGAGTGGGGACAGATACCAGAGATATACCCCTTTGCAGATATGGTGAAAAAACGCTACAAGGAATGGATCTTCGAGCGTAATGCCAACAAGGGAGGTGTCCGTGGTGCAGGAACAGCCCCGTTTACAGAAGAACAGATGAAGTGGCTGGAAATGATACGCGACTATATTGCCATCAATGCCAGTTTCCACGTTGATGCTCTAAAGAGCGGTGAGTTTAACAAGCTCGGAGGAACGGCAAAATACTACAGCCTCTTTGGTAGTCAGTGGAAAGACATCATCATTGAGTTAAACCAGAAATTAGTAGCATAAGACCCAAATGGCAGATTCTACAATAAGCAACAAAGTATGGAATATCGCTGGCATTCTGTTTGATGGCGGCGTTTCAAATAGTGACTACTTGGAGCAGATAACCTATCTTCTTTTCCTCAAAATGGTTGACGAGGACATGAAGATGCCCGAAGAACTCCGGTGGAACAACTGGCGCAATCTGGAACTTCCTACCGATTGTGACTGGTCACTGCTCATGTCGAAGTCAGGCGAGGAACTGAAGGAACACTATGGAAAGATTCTCTCCCTTCTCTCTAAGAAAACAGGTATGATTGGCGAGATTTACCGTGGCGCACAGAATAAGATACAAACTCCAGAACATCTGCGTAAGGTTATCCAGATGATTGACGGCACACAATGGAACTCCCTGAGTGAAGACGTGAAAGGCGACATCTATGAAAGCCTGTTGGAACGTATTGCTCAGGACACTAAGTCTGGTGCAGGGCAGTATTTCACCCCTCGTGCCCTGATTAAGACCATTGTAAAATGCGTCAATCCCGAACTTGGAAAGGTCATCGTAGACCCATGCTGCGGTTCTGGAGGTTTCTTACTTGCTGCTAAAGATTTTTTGCAAGGAAAATACACAACGATGACAGGCAAGCAGACCGATGACTTGAAACTGCATACTTTTTATGGAACCGAGATTGTTCCTAACACCTATCGACTCTGTCTGATGAACTTGCTGTTGCATGGTATCGGTGAGTTTGGCGGTGTGCCTCCCATCAAGTGTGCAGATTCGCTTGCTTCTGCTCCTGGTGACAATGATCTTTGTGAATATGTGATGACCAATCCTCCTTTCGGAAAGAAGTCATCAACGACGATTGAGGTACAGGAAGAGGATAAGGAAACTGGTGAAATGGTCACAAAGCTCAAAAAAGCACAAGACAATTATGTAAGGGCAGACTTTATAGCTACCACGTCCAATAAACAATTGAACTTCTTACAACACATCAAATCGCTGCTGAAAGTTGGTGGAACAGCTGCCGTCGTGCTTCCTGATAACGTACTGTTTGAAGGTGGTGCAGGTGAAACTATCCGCAAGAACCTGTTAAAGACTTGCGACCTGCATACAATTCTCCGTCTGCCTACAGGATTGTTCTATGCCCAGGGTGTAAAGGCTAATGTGCTATTCTTTGAGAAGAAACCCACCTCAGAGAATGCCCAGACTAAAGAGGTCTGGATTTACGACTATCGTACCAATGTCAAGCATACGCTGAAACAAAATCCTTTGCGCGAGACTGACCTTCAGGATTTTGTGGATTGCTATCGTCCCGATGACCGTCACCATCGTCAGGAAACCTATCATGCAGAGAGCAATCCAGATGGTCGTTGGCGTAAGTTCACATACGACGAGGTGCTGGGACGTGACAAGACCAGTCTTGATATTACTTGGATAAAACAAGGTGAAGAGAGCGAAGATCTCTCGTTGCCAGAGCTTATCAGTATCATCAAAGAGAAAAGCAACAACATCACTGAGGCTGTTGCAGAACTGGAGAAACTTCTTGAAAATCTTGAAAGCTAATGGACACAAAGAAACTTCGCCAAAAGATACTCGACCTTGCCATTCGTGGTAAGTTGGTTCCACAAGACCCTAATGACGAGCCTGCATCTGTACTATTGGAACGAATCAAGGCAGAAAAAGAACGCTTAATCAAGGAAGGGAAGATTAAGCGTTCCAAGAAGTCTGCTTCCGATACGTCCCATTATGAGAACCTGCCTTTCGAGATTCCTGAAAGTTGGGTATGGACTACAATAGAAGAAGTCACTCCATCTTTGCAATACGGAACATCAGAGAAATCAAAGTCTTCTGGAGATATTGCTGTTCTAAGAATGGGCAATATTACAAGAAAAGGGACTATTGACTATTCTGATTTGGTTTACACTTCTAATAAGGCAGATATTGAAAAACTCCGATTAAAGGCAGGAGATATACTGTTTAATCGGACTAATAGTAGCGAATGGGTTGGAAAAACTGCGATCTATAGAGGCGAAGTACCATCTATTTATGCTGGTTACATTATTCGTATGACTCCTATTTTCTTGGATTGTGAATATGTGAATATGGTGATGAATAGTCAATATGAGAGGGACTGGTGCAACTTTGTTAAAACAGATGGAGTAAACCAGTCAAACATAAACTCTCAAAAACTTGGTCAGTTTTATATTCCCATTCCTCCCATTGAAGAACAAAAGCGTATCGTTGAAACCGGAAACTATTGGCTTCATTTAGTTGAAAGTATTGAATCCAACAAGAAGGATATTATCAATACCATTACAAAAGCCAAACAAGAAGTGTTGAGGATGGCTATTTGTGGAGAATTGGTATCACAAGATCCAACCGATGAACCAGCCATTGAGTTACTTAAACGTATCAACTCGAATATCGAAATTCCTTGTGATAACCCCCATTATCCCTTTGATATTCCTCAAAGTTGGTGCTGGATTAAGCTTGGAGCGCTTTGTTCTTTCCTGTCACGAGGTAAATCGCCCAAATATTCAGAAGAGCGGAAATATCCTGTTTTCGCTCAAAAGTGCAATTTGTATAATGGAGATATTTCCCTTGAACAGGCTCGCTTTTTGGATCCCAGCACATTATCAAAATGGGATGATATATATAAGTTGCGAGAAGGTGACGTGCTTATGAACTCAACAGGCACTGGAACTGTAGGCAGGACAAGAGTGTTTCACAGCGACTGTCTCGGAACATACCCTTTCGCCGTTCCTGATTCGCACGTGTCGGTTATAAGGACATTTGACAGCATAGAATCAAAATACATTCATGCTTATTTATCATCTAAAGGAACTCAGCGTTATCTTGAAGACAACTTGGCTGGGTCAACAAACCAAAAAGAACTATATATAGGTGTTTTGGATAATTTGTTAATTCCTCTCCCTCCCCAAAATGAACAAAAACGTATCGTAGAAGAAATTGATAGATATTTCAATACTCTTGATAAAATCAAAGAATCCCTAACAGCTTAGATGTTGTCGGGGACTCTTTGTTGATTTACCAATTTACAATTCGGTCTACTATCTTCTGTTGTTCACTTGCAGTTTTTCGAAGGTAGATTCTTGTGGTTTCAATACTTTCATGCCCCATGAGGTCAGCAAGGAGGGCAATATCATTGTAACGGTCAAGGAAGTTCTTAGCAAAACGGTGACGGAAGGAATGAGGATAGACTACTTTTTTGTCAAGTCCATATTTCTGAGCAAAATGTTTAAGTTGCTGTGATATTCCGCGAGTTGTTATCCGTTCTCCATATTTATTGAGGAACAGATAACCAGATTTGATGTTTCTACTCTCTATCCATGTTTTCGCTTCCACACAAAGAGACTTCGGGATATACAAACGACGCAACTTGCCACCTTTGCTATAGATGTCGAGATACCCCATTTCCACATGCTCTGCTTTTATCTGCAACAATTCGCTTACCCTTGCACCAGTCGCTGCCATAAACCATACCACGAAGTACCATTCAGTATGGCCATCCTCCTTCAGCTTCCTTTTCAGGAATTTGTAGTCAGCGTTGCTAATGACGTTCTCCAGAAAGTTCTTTTGCTGCACCTTGACAAACTTCACTTTCAATTTGTCTTGCTTGCAGAACTCCAGGAACTTGTTAATACCTTGCAGACGAAGATTGACAGTCTGCGGTTTGAAATGCTCTACCAAATAGCCTTTGTAGGCTAAGAGGTTTTTCTTGTTCACCTCTCCGTATGTGGAAAGGTAATAATTGACCGTCCAAACATAAGAATTGACGGTGTTCCTAGCCAAGTCCGACTTGCTAAGGAATGTTTTGAACTTTGTTACCATATCATCATTTATTTAAATGAGTACAGTAACAATATAATAATGTACGGCTAACCCCCATTATCAGAAGTTACCTAATGGGTGGGCTATGACATCAATGCAAAACATCTGTCAACTTCGAGACGGAGAGAAGCGAAATGACAATCCAAGGATTAACCTTGATGTTAAATACTTGCGTGGTAAAAGCGAAGGAGAAATGGTAACAAGCGGAAAATATGTACCATCTGGTTCAACCATGA
>NZ_JALPSC010000002.1:1500000-1731355 GCF_023217965.1 Prevotella sp. E13-27
GAAGCCCGATTTCGCTTCAGGGTGACAGTCGGCATAAGCCACATATGGTTTTATGTCATAGATAGGCGTACCATCCATCAAGTCGGCACCTTTCACCCATATCACAGGAGCGTTGGCGCAATCATTGTCAACTCGGCTTATCTCAACTGAGGTAAGCCCAAGCCTGTTCGGACGGAACGGCGAACGTGAAGCGAACACCCCCACCCTCTCGTTTCCTCCCAGACGTGGAGGTCGCACGGTAAGCCCCGAAGATTCATGGCTATTAGCCGAGAACTCCCATATCAGCCATAGGTGGCTGAACGCTTCAAGTCCTCTTACGGCCTCTTCGTGCCTATAGGCAGGCTCAAGCACAATCCTTCCCTCCAACGACGAAGCAAGCCCCCCTTGACGAGGAATGCCGAACTTCGATGTCAGCGGCGAACGGAAGAAAGCTATTGGCTCTATGTTCATTATCCTATATATTTTCCAGAGCGGTCGAAAAGCACCTTGTCAAAGGTGACAAGGCAGATAATGACAGTCAACAGACAGCAGGCAAACGACACACACGTTGCCACCATCACCACCACTACAGCTACTATAGGCGACACGCCACCAAGCAATAATCCACAGAGTAATAGTGGCAACGCCATAGCCACAGGGCGTGTCATGCGGTAAAGCAACGGGACGACAGCCCCACGAAGTGCACGCTTCACGCTTGGCATTATAGCTTCATTATGATTAGCGCCGTTAGCCAGCATATACTGGATATGTTCCTGCGTGTTAGCGAGGCTTCCTGTATAGCTTCTTATAGCCGATGATACAGACTTTATCATCATGCCTGCCAACAGAGCCTGCGACACGATAATCGCCACATGGCTCTCAACAGGCAGTGTAAGAGTAATAATTCCACATCCAATTATCATGGCGAGAAACTCTGAAAGCGCAACATACCAGTAAAGTTTCTTTGCAGGAACATGAGCTTTACGCAATGTGAGCAATGCAGTAACAGCCACCAATGGCAGCGACCACAGCAGGCTCGCCCACCATTGTCCGACCTTGAAGAGTCCCATGATATACAGACACGCCACGACCAGGCTCAGGGTATAATATATCAGAACACGTCCCATGCGCGAAGCCATACGCTTGTCCAACATTATGAACAGGCCTCCGCAACAAGCCATCATCACTACTACGATGGCAACGCCCAACAAAGAAATATCACTTAACTGCATAATTAATATCTCAGTTTATATTTCCACCACCTGGTCGGCAGCACTAATTATCTCGTCCTCGTCACTTGTTACGACTACCACCTTTCCCTGTTTTGCAAGATTCTTCAAATAG
Organism: Prevotella sp. E13-27; assembly: GCF_023217965.1. Classification (NCBI taxonomy): domain Bacteria; kingdom Pseudomonadati; phylum Bacteroidota; class Bacteroidia; order Bacteroidales; family Prevotellaceae; genus Prevotella; species Prevotella sp. E13-27. Next base: position 1,501,324 of record NZ_JALPSC010000002.1, read on the forward strand.
CCACTCGTCTCTTTGGGAGGATTATCCACAAGCAGAATCTTCTTGTCCAGCAACACTGCAACAGCAAGCAACTGTACACGCCCATCACTGACATCGGCACCCGTTCTGCGCATCTCCTCGCCCAATATACCGTTCGATATAGGTATATCCCTGTTTGCTTTCAGGCTAAACACATCCTGCACCGTAGGTGGCTCGTACTTCGTCACCTCTCCAAGCGTGGTAAGGCGCTCTGGAGCATAAGCCATAAGCTCGCGAAACGATTGTGCCGTGCGTTCCGTCAGTGGCTCGCCGTCTATGCACACATATCCGTGAGAGATGTGACTGAAGCCCTGGATGGCAAGCAGCCATCGAGTCCTGCTGGCAGCAGTACCGCCAGTAATGCACATCAGCTCTCCAGAGCTCGCCATAAACGAAAGCGTGTGACTTTCGTTCTCTGTCAGCACATCATTGAGTTCAAGAATCATTACTCTACTTTAAAAATATGATGCAAAGATACGATTAAGCGAGGAAAAAGCAAAAGGAAAACTCGTTTTCTTTTGGCTTTTCACTTAAGTTTACGTAATTTTGCACCATGCAAAACGAAAAACAGTACAGGCTCCCTGCCGAATGGGAGCCACAAAGCGGGATACAGCTTACTTGGCCACACGCCAACACTGACTGGGCTCCCATGCTCAAGGAGATAGAAAAGACCTACAACGAAATGGCAGAAGCGATACAACGCTACGAGCCGTTGCTCATCGTTGGTCCTCCATCAAACGACACCTGGGCACGCGATCATGGTTTCCTGACACTTGTCAGTTCCCAAGACGCCTCTCCCCTCCTCCTCGACTTCTGTTTCAACGGATGGGGCGAGAAGTTCCGTTCCGACCTTGACAACGCTCTCAACCGTCGTCTTTTCGATGAGGGACGGTTTAAGGGTGAATATGTTGACCACCTTGACTTCGTACTCGAAGGCGGAAGCATAGAGAGCGACGGACGAGGCACCATCTTCACCACCAGTTGCTGTCTTCTTGCGCCTCATCGCAACCAGCCACTGACGAAAGACGAGATCGAAGCCCGTCTGAAGCAGTATCTCTGTGCAGAGCGCGTGCTTTGGATTGACCACGGACAGCTCACTGGCGACGACACCGACGGACACATTGACACGCTGGTACGCATCTGTCCTGACGACACATTATTATATGTAGGTTGCGATGACCCTGCCGACGAGCAATACCACGAGCTCCATCTCATGGAAGAGCAGCTTAAGACCTTCCGTACTATTGACGGCAAGCCCTATCGTCTGCTCAGGCTGCCCTCCCCTCGTCCCATCTACGACTACTACACGGAGCACGGACGTCGTAAACGCGAGCGTCTGCCTGCCACCTATGCCAACTTCCTCATCATCAACGGTGCAGTACTCTGCCCCACCTATCATCAGGAAGACCTCGACCGTCAGGCCCTCGCCGTCATAGCCGAAGCATTCCCCGGCCGCGACATCATAGGCATCGACTGCCGTTCAATAATAAAACAGCACGGTTCACTTCACTGCTGCACCATGCAGTTCCCAGAAGGGGTATATGTCAAATAACCATAATTCAAAAGACAATGAAAGAACTCAAAATAGGATTCCTGCAGCAGCACAACACTGCTGACACAGTAAATAACATAGAGCGTCTGTGCGACGGCATTCGCGACCTTGCCCAGCGAGGTGCAGAGCTTGTCGTTCTGCAAGAACTTCACAACTCACTCTACTTCTGTCAGGTAGAGAGCGTTGACAACTTCGACCTCGCTGAGCCCATCCCTGGCCCCTCTACCGACATCTACGGCCGACTGGCAAAAGAGCTGGGCATAGTGCTCGTCACCTCTCTCTTTGAGCGTCGCGCAGCAGGTCTCTACCACAACACCGCTGTTGTCTTCGAAAAAGACGGAACCATAGCCGGCAAGTATCGCAAGATGCACATACCCGACGATCCAGCCTACTACGAGAAGTTCTATTTCACCCCTGGCGACCTCGGCTTCCGTCCCATCAACACCTCGGTAGGACGTCTTGGCGTGCTCGTATGCTGGGATCAGTGGTATCCAGAGGCAGCACGTCTCATGGCCCTTCAGGGTGCCAAACTGCTCATCTACCCCACAGCCATAGGCTATGAGAGCAGCGACGCTCCAGAGGAGCAGCAGCGTCAGCGCATGGCTTGGCAGACCGTAATGCGTGGTCACGCCGTTGCCAACGGACTGCCCGTCGTAGCCGTCAACCGTGTTGGCCATGAGGAAGACCCCAGCCAGCAGACTAACGGCATACAGTTCTGGGGCACCTCTTTCGTCTGTGGTCCTCAGGGCGAGATTCACTACGAAGCCTCAACCGACGAAGAAGAGAGCATCATAGTCAGCATAGACATTGAGCGTGCTGAGCAGGTGCGCCGTTGGTGGCCTTTCCTTCGTGACCGTCGCATAGAGAACTACGGCGACATCACCCGACGTTTCATAGACTAAGCCACTAACAATGAAGAAGTTCTTATCCATTGCCGTAGTCTTTATTATGGCTACGGCGATTGCCACAGCACAGAAAATCCGTACGATAGACAAAAACGGCCAGCCTGTGTCCTATGTCTCAGTAATGACCACCGATGCCAAGTATATCGGCATCACCGACATCGACGGCGTTCTGGAAGATGTGAAAGGAGCTGAGACCATTTCCTTGAGCCACGTGGCATTTAAGCCTCAACTGTATAAAGTCAGTGGTAACAATTGTGTCATCACCCTCGAGGATGCCGACTTCGGACTGCCCGAGATTGTGGTAAAGAAGAAGCCCTATGTCTATGCACAGACCTACTACCGCGCCTATTTCTACGACGATGAGTATGGCGTCTTCTACTACCGTGCAGGCCTTACCGACAATGTCATAGACCGTGCAAAGAAGAAGCTCTCTGCCAACACCTCCACCGCCTCGAAGGCCACCTACGGCGTTATCAAGACTCTCTTAAACAGCATAATTGGAGGCAAGCTCGACAAGAACAGCCATATCAAGATGAGGACGCTAGAGGAGAGAATAAAAGATAGCGGAAAGGACATCCAAGTGAAGATTATCGACGAGGGCAATGGGCGCAAGCGCATCAGCGACTTCAAGGGAACCATTGGCTATATCATCGACAACAAAGAGACTGAGCAGCGCCGCTTCACCTACGAGGGTCACAAGATGGTTGCCCACAAACTGGAAGCCCAGGGCAAGGAAAAGAAACTGAAGAAGCGCGAAGCCGAAGACGCCAAGGAGAGAAACCGTAAGGATGCCGACTTCATCCTTTACAAGATAGATGAGGACGGCCATTGTGCCCCCGAGGACTTCGTCATGTCGCAGCTAATGATTAGTTTCGATAAGGATAACAAAGAAGGTAAGAGCGTCCACAACATCTACTGCGTACAGGTGTTCACCATCGAGCGTGCCTATGTCGATAAGGCCGAACTGAAACAGAAGAAAAAGGACAACAAGATGAAGATGACCTATCAGAACATCCGCCAGTTCGAGCGTGCCCACAACATCCCCGCCCTTGCTCCCGCCGTCCAGCAGAAGCTCAATGACCTGTGGAAGATTTCAGAATAACATCTATTAATCAATTATCTTGCATTCCCGCAGGCGGTACCTTGTTTTTTAGCTTATATACTCATTATTAAAGTTCGAGAATCCACTTCCAAAGTGGCATGACCTCAATAGTGCCAAACTCATCGGTGATAGTGTCCGACTCATCGTAGGTCAGGATGACGCGACGGTCACAAGGCAAAACCTTTGGCAGTTTTTTCAGGGCATCAAGTTCACGGTCAAAAGTGGATTCTGCCTGGGTGATGCTATAGGATGCCTGTACGGCCAACTTATCTTCTGGAACATAGAAATCCACCTCGACCTTGTCATTGTAGAAGAACACACGCTCGTTATCCTTGTCATGACCATACTTGCGGAACATGGTCAGGGCGGTGAGGTTTTCAAGAAGCGAAGTATCGCCATCAAGCAGGAAAAGGTTGAGTACTCCGTTGTCTACAAAGTAGTATTTGCACAAAGTCTCCTTGTCGGCAAAGGCAGCAGATACGTTGCGCAGACGCAGGAGTAGCCATGCGTCCTCGCTATATTCGATGTACTTGCTGACGGTGGGCATGGTAATCTTTCCGCTCACCGACGACAGAACGTTGGAGAGCCGGTTGTAGGAAACGGGCTGCTTAACGCTCTCGGCCAGCTTCTTAAGCAGCAGACGCAGGAGGTTGGCATTGGAGATTTTATTACGGCTAACAATATCGCCCAGATAAATCTTCTGGAGGGTACTGGTCAGGTAGTCACGCTTTACGCTGAGACCAACAGACTCTGGCAGTCCTCCCCAATGCAGGTACTCACTCCACGCGCGCAGCATCTTGGCACGTGATTCGGTGGCTAACAGGGCATGTTCATCGAAAGGCACTTCATTGACAATAAGGAACTCCTGAAAGCTATATGGGTAGACCTCAGTGGTAAGGTAACGGCCTCCAAGGGTGGTCATAATCTCTGATGATAACATCTTTGCGTTGCTACCAGTAATCCAGACCCGATACTTTGCATCAGCCATACGACGCGCAAACTTCTCCCAGCCGTCGATGTTCTGCACTTCGTCAAGGAAGAGCATGGGACGCTGGTCGTACATCTCGGCATGACACTCCAGAATCAACTCAAAGTCCTCAGCAGTGAAATCTGCCAGACGGTCATCCTCAAAATTAAGATAGAGCATACCGTCCCAACCGCGTCCTTCGGCAAGCATCTGTTGCATCTTCTGATAGAGCATGAATGATTTGCCTGCTCTGCGAACACCGATGAACACACGCCTTTCGAACTCGTCGGAAGGTAACTCACGAGGTATTACCTGATAATTCTCTACATCCCTCTGATTGGATGCCATTATCTGTTTTAAAACCGCCTTATTCATTAATCTTCAAACTACCATTTTGAATTTCTGTTGCAAAATTACAAATAATATTTTGAAAAACAATGCTTTTCTTCAAATTATTATCAGATTAGTTACTCCCTTATCATTAATCTTTCGAAAAGTAGTTCACAGTTACAGGGCTTTGATTCAAAGTATGATAAACACTCGCGTCTTTATAATCTGATACCTGAATTAGGTATGAGATTGCTAACTAATCAATAGCGAGACACACTCGCCCTGTTTTCAAACCATCTAATCAAGAGCGAGACATTTCATCTACCCCTGTTGTCTTTTCATAAAACACACCAATCTTTTTACCACAGACATAGGCAATCGGGGGTTGATCTCCCTGTTTGAGATTATCAAGATAGAGAGGCTCCCCTTCTATGATTAGGCTGCATTCAAAGGTGTCACCTGTTTTCAGACGCGTGTTCTCTGATGCAACGACACGGAATTGCAGGTTGCCCAGATACTCTATGTCGCAGATTCTTTCTGGTTTCCAAGTAAGTCGCAAATATTCTCCTTCGACCAGTTCCTTAGCCACACTCAGTCGTCTGCTCATCACAGGGCTACTCTGTTGTTCTTTAGGCAGAAGACAGTTCTGACAGTAGCCATCCCAGTCCTGAAAGCCCAGGAATTGTGCCAGAATATCCAGTGTTGCCTTTCGCGGAGAAACATCTTCGTTGATATAGCCCCAAAAGCGCATCAGCGTGGTGCGGCTGACAAGAATATGCAACCGTTCATAAAGTCGCTCTCGCAGGAACTCGAAGTCCTTCGGGGTCTGCAGTTTCTTTTTCAGTGCCGTTTCAATTTCCGAACGGAGTTTTTCACAGGTTCCTATTTGCTGATACTGACTATTCTTTTTCTCCATTTCGCAACAATAGCTTCGTTGTGTCGATACATTACTTTTCTTATCTCATCCTTCTCAGCGTCGCTAAAAGAAGAATCCATCTGTTTAAAATAATTCTCTATTGCTCTTTCGCCCGACTGACTTCTGAACGTAAAGTCGCTCCATATATAGAGAATATTGGTCAGTGTGTCCAGATGCTTGTCGATGTTTGTCTGACGCATGGTTTTGTCAATGAGAGCCTTCCCTTTGCTGATGGCATTCTCTACTTTTATCCTACTCGTTTCCAAGGCGATTTCTCTCTGTCTCTGCTGCTGGTTGTAAAACTTTAGTTCTGTTGTAGAATCACCCAACTGCTTCAGCTTTTGCTGTTGCGCTTCCAGTTGTTGCTGATAGCTTGCGTGAATTGCAGCCAGTCTTTCGTCCTGTTCCTTGGCCCTTCGCATTTGTAAGCCTATTAGCAGTATCAGAGCCATGATGAGTATAGCCCCCAACCATACGGCCATTCTCCTGATACGACTGTTAGTTGAACGGATAGCATGTTGCAGTTCAGCCATTTGCTGATAACGATGATCGATGGGCCGTAAACACCTTTTTATTATATAATGGTATCGCCATCCCAATTTCATTTGCTGCATGATGATGCCCAAGCTGTAGATGTCGTTGCGCGCATCGGCCACAGTCGTCTGCATCTGTTCCGGCGACATATAACGTGGCGTTCCTGCTGGTTGTTTCAATATGGTGTGGCTATCTGTGTCAGCCAGTCCGAGGTCTATCAGCTTCACATGACTGCCGTTGCCTGTGACGATAATGTTTGTAGGCTTCAAGTCGCGGTGAACAATGCCTTTCGTATGGAGATAGGACATAGCATCCATGATCTCTTGCACCACCCTGAGCCTCATCCGTCGTGAAGGCTTTTCTGCCAGCCACTCCTTGAGTGTCACGCCATCGACATACTCCATCACGATGCAGCGTCCCAGGCCTTCAACAACCTCTATGCCGTAAGCCGCCACCACATTCGGATGCTGCAGCAGCATCAGTATCTCCAGCTCCTTGCGCAGCCGTTGCTGATAGCCCGCTTCTGCTGCCACCTCCTTGCGCAGTCCCTTCAGCAGCCACCAGCGCCCATAGCGCTTAGCTTTTGCCACGACGTTGACTTCCGATGTGCTCAGAATCTTCACATCAGTAAACGTCTGGCTGATGCCCTCGAACGAATCCAAGATATAGCCCGAAGCGGAAGAGTCGTAATGATGCGTCATTGCTGATATGTCATTTTAAATCCATTTCCAGAACCACTCAGCCAGAGGTGATGGACAACTGAGCAGCCCACCGTTTGACTGTAGATTAAGGAAAGAGAAGCGGATGCGGTGCAGAGGATGATATTTGTCGTTATACACACTCAGGCTCCTCCCGCTGATGCAGTTTTCGGCTTTCACCTCAATAGGAATAATCTCGTCCTTCCACTGAATCAGCAGTTCCAATTCTGCTTTGCTATCAGGCGACCAATAATGTGGCATTTGATTGTTCATCATCGGCATTAGCGATTGCAACACAGCATTCTCTGCCATAGCGCCCTTGAATTCTGTATAGTTGGAACTAGAATCCATGATGGTACTGGCAGGCAGATGAGCAAGCTGACGCAACAGGCCACAATCGCAGGCATATACCTTAAAGGCATCTGGCTCTTCATAGGCCTTCAACGGCATGCCTGGCTTGGAAACGTTGTTGATGCGATAAATCATGCCTGCATCTTCTAACCATAGCAACGAATCCTCATAATCTTTGGAGCGAGCCCCCGTCTTGATAACCTTGAATATGAACTTACGGTTCTCTTTACCCAACTGTGAAGGCAAGGAGTGCCAGATGGCACGAATACGTGGAATTTCACGTGGTTCTGCATACTTGGCAAAATCGAGTTCGTACAAATCCAAAATGCCTTGTAGGACATCGTCCACAGATTGCATTCCTTGATTGTTGAGCATGGCAACAACAGCTTCAGGCATTCCTCCGCATATCATGTAACGGCGATATTCCAATTTCAGTTTGTTCAATATAATCTCAGGAAGATGGGTGGGCGATTCTATTCCTTCCACATATTCAAATGTCTGTTCATCACTGACGCGCAGAAATTCCCGGAACGAGACAGGATACATTCTCATGACCCGAACCTTGCCTACGGGAACAGTCATCCTGCGCCTTTTGACAGCCACCCCAAGCAATGAACCCGCAGCAATGATATGATATTGCGGAGCTTCCTCACAGAAATATTTGAGACTATTCAGAGCCTCCTCACACTCCTGAATCTCGTCAAAAATAAGCAATGTCTTCCCTGCTATCAATGGAACATCACAATACAGGGCCAGTTCCTTGATAATGCGATCAGGACTTTTTGAAACTTGAAAGACAGTTTTCAGTTCTGGCTGTCGGTCGAAATCGAATCTGGCATATTGTTCAAAGCACTCCTTGCCGAAAGCTTCCATCACCCAGGTCTTTCCTATCTGACGAGCACCTTGTAGCAGAATAGGCTTACGCTGTGGACCATCCTTCCACTGTTTAAAGTCTGCAATAATGTCTCTTCTTATATCCATACAAACACTTTTTACTGCCGATTTGTGTGCATTTATAACACTTTTCGGCACTTGTCGCTGCAAATATACGAATTATATAAGGAATATGCAAATAAAAAAACGAAAAAATTAAAAAGGAACAAAATGGAACAATCCCGTTTTGCTGGATTGTGTTATTTTTGCAGTCGAATAAAAAAATCGGCTCACAATGATACAACTTTCAAAAAAAATTGCTTACCTTTGTCCCGTCAGTTGAGACAGACTGGCAACATCGAGGAGAGCTATTAAGCTTTGACCCGTCTGAGAATCTGCAAAATTCAACGTATATGGGTGAGAAGTCTGAAAGCTGCTTCTCCTGCAGTAGCATATATACTGCTCACTCCGCTATGGAGTTAGCCTATTTATATACCTGCAGGTGTGAGCTGATTTCATTCTTACATATACGGGTATTGCAGAACCTTCAGACTAAGGATGTCGAGGAGGCTCACACTCTTTGTGTGTATAATGAATCGAATAACTTCGTAATAACTATATCTATGATACCGAATCAATCTTATATTAAAAGAGCAAATGGTGTGTATGTGTCAGACAGAATAATTTTCGATGGGAGTGGAAAAACTGTCTGCAAAGTCATGGGTGAAACAGAACTTGACGTTGATTCAAAATGGCCTTTAACTTTTTTCCGTTATTTACCATTCTCAAGGTTGTTCACTGATCTTAACAACAATACATTAACATTCTTATCACCAACACAATGGGACGATCCATTTGAAAGTGCATTTTATGGTTTGTATAAACAGCATAATGTTAAATGCTTATGCTTCACTTATAATGGAAGTATAGGTGAAGAGTGGGCATGGAAAGCTTATAAAAGTAGCGAACGGCTGGTAAGAATAGAAATTCTATTTGACAAATTAGTAAATACTCTATCCAAGGTGGTCAGCGAGAATAATGGTAAATGGACGTTTTACATTTCTGTTTGCGATTATTCTATGGACAAAAAGGATATTGTTTCTCTGGTTAAAAGTGCTGGGCTATCTGGTCTAAAACTAAATCTAGAAAGTTACCTGAATGTGATGAGCTTGAAAAGAAAAGCGTTTTCTACAGAACGAGAAATACGTATCTTTGCTGTTTCAGATGTGAATGGTATTGATTCTGCTGAGACATTCGACAATATTGATTATAAGTCTTTCGTGTCAAGAGTATTATTGGAACCGCTTCCTCCTTTCTCAGATTCGCCACGAAGAAAAGAATATCCAATATTGCAAAAAATATACAATGCGGGTATAAATGAATATTTTAATAAAATGGGAATAAAGACTCAACAATCTCATTTGTATGAAATAAAATAATTATTAACTTAAAAACTTAGTAACTTATGAGCAAGAAAATTTTTATGATGTCTTTTGTGGCACTGTTTATGGTGCTGGGCATGAGTCAGGATGTGATGGCCAATGGTGGAATGGTTCAATGTAAAATGGATGAGGTTTGTATCATGAATGATACTATCAAATCAGATGTGAGCTATAAGGTTAGTGATAAGAAGGTGATTTTTCCACAGGGCTTTTATTTAGATGGCGATGAATGTTGGCGAATTATGTTTCCAGATGGTATTGGGATATCTGACTATTCAATGACATGTTCTACAAAAGTTACAGAATTAGTTGGGCTCAAGAAACTGGGAGCACCAAAAGATATTTGTAATATGTATTGTCCGAAATCTGCAGGAGTTTCCAATCTGTCAGATGACGAAGTTACAAAGTTAATAAAAGAAAAATTGTCAATCGCCTGGCCTGATTATGACTTTAATACTAATGACTATTTAAAGGAAGAATCGTTTAATTTATCATACTATGGTTTAAATAAGCCTCGACATATTTCAGTTAAAGAAGAATCAGAAACAGGTTATCCTGAAATTGGCTGGTTTTTCGATGGACATTATTATTCCAAAAATACTTTAGTGAAAAAGAAAGAAGCAAAAGAAGCTGCGGCGGAAAAGAACTTTAAGGCGGAAATCGCAAAATTCAAGAGAAAGTATGGTTTTGATCCTGTTGAAACTCCATTAAAAACCGTTATAAGAACAGGTAGGTCAAAGTCTGTTTTTGACGCGTGGAATAACTGGCGAAAAGCCTATGACTACTACATTGTCACTACTGAATTAACGTATGATGGTGGTAATTCAAAGAAATACTACTTCTATTTTAAAGGATCAAGAATAGGAAGTTTTTGGATTAGAAACGGAAAATTAGATTCCGTAAGTTGGTATTAATTATCACAAATAGAGAAAGGAAAGCAATTATGAAAAAATTATTATTTCTTTGCATGGTGGTTATTGGAATAACCTCCTGCAAGTCCGACAAACAAAAAGTTGAGACATTGTTAAGCGATTTGGTAGAAGCTCAAACTAATGGAGATGATGAAAAAATTGCTGCTATATATCCTTCGTTAAATGACCTTGGAACAGTAATAGTTGATGCTGAAGGTGCTCAAATTAATTTTAAAGAGGCAGACTCCACTTACCAGATTGTGTTGCCAAGCGAAATCACATTTGATGTAAAAAAACAAACTGATGGTAATTTTATTATTACTGACAGTCATGGCTTTGTAGATTGGAACGAAGTATGGATAACTGTTTTCCAAAATACTGGCGCATTAGATCCTAAAATGTCAGACATGGAAATTAACCAGATATTTAATAATAAAGAGTTTCTGGACTATCTCATAGCCAATAATCCAAAGGCAAAGCAAGGCAATCTTGTAGTTGCTGCATGTGTTGTTAAGCGCAGCGATGATGAATACAGCCTAAATATTGACCTTCGGAATGATAGTAAATTTAACTATCCACATGATAGTTACTCACTTGAAGTATCAGTCATGGATGAAGATGGAAATGTTTTGAAGACGGAAAAAGAACGTGGACGTGAAGTCCGTTCTGGAGAAATTGCTAATTTTTATACGTGGTTTGATGGTAATTATACTGATAACATCTCCTCTTATAATATTAAGATTAACTTGGCGAAAAAATATGGTACTATTGATTTGCTTAATAATTTTGTTGAATTTACAGGAAAGGAATGGGAAAATTATAATAAACACGAAAAAGGCGCTGATATGAATGCTATAAATCAATAAGAAATCGTGGAGGGACTTGTGTGTCCCTCCACCTGATTTCTATAGTCTTGATCACCGGGGACTCCTGACATATTTCTACGATGGTTGGATGAAGAACCCCATGAGTGCCATGATTAGCTGCAACGACGGCTTCCGTCCGTTTAGCTTCTACATCGAAGTAATAAAAGAGTAGCGGAAAAATCCATCATCCCTCCCATAATCGCTGGAAACGCCGATGTATAAAGGGTTTGAGCACGGGAGGGATTTTTTTAATCCCTCCCATAACCCTCCCATAACCCTCCCATGACTTCGTCGCCGAACGCTGCCCAAAGGGACACTAAAGCAAATGGAGTCGCCTGCGGCGAGAAATTAAACAAATCTAACCAAATCAAACAGAATATTTTCGACATTAATTATCATGTAATTAATGGTTAAATTAACGGCAATTATATGTTTATGAAATGAAGAACAACCGAAACTTAGATAACATGGGAGGGATGGGGTGGAGATGAAGGTGGAGATGAAGGGAGGGATGACGGGAGGGATGAAATTCGCGGAATCCCTTTATTTAAAGGGCTCAGCACCATCCGACGGGAGGGATGGGGCACTTCCGTTTGAAAGTCAACAAAAATCAGGACACGAAATAAAACTGTTCGATGTTCATCAACAAGAAGCGCTAAATTTTCAACACGCTATACTTTCAAAAATGTTCCCTTACTGGGAACAGAACAATCCCTTCTTGGGAATCGATTGAAGACAGAAAGAATACAACTTCATTTTGGTGTTTTCCAAGACAGCAGGGTGATCGTCTCGCCTAACAGATGATGGGAGAGGGAAGATAACTTATGCTAATATGTCAAGGGTCATCCCCTTACATACTATAATCCAAAGCGAGCCACTGATGATCAGTAGCTCGTTTTGCGTTCTTGTTCTGTCAGTTCTGTAGTATAGTTTTGGCATCCTTGTAATCTAGTTCTTACTATCTTGAAAACCAAAATCGACGACTTTGGCGACCAAACTCGTCGACTTTGGTCACCAAACTCGACGAGTTTGTAAAATTATATAGTTAGAACTACATCGCAGTCTTGACTATAACACATCGAAATTCTGTCTAAACAATTCGCAGATTCAATTTCCACAATCAGGACAGATACCTTGTTGTCTAGTATATGCAGCTTTTGCCATTGCTGGTGTGAATTTACGGATATTCAGAAGTTTCTCTTCACCTCCAAGCACATATTCATATGCCCCAGCTTTGTGTGTCACGTCATCATCCATCCAAAGTCGTTCCAGTTCCTTTTGGAGTGCATCAGTATCTATATCTTTTTTATCCTTGAAGGTTTCGTAGATGTGTCCCCAGTCCAGTCCTTTCATCAGTGCATCGTACTTGGGAAAAGTGGCTTCAACCCAATTGATAACTTGCTGGAAATAGAGCATCAAGTCATTGGCATTAGGTTTGTCATGATAAAGCCCCATGTATTTCTCAATGTCCCCACCGAATTGTTTTATATCACTATTAGCAGCCCATTTGATGGCTAGTTTGAAGATTGATGAAAAAGTTTTTGAAGAAGTCATCAATCACTCATATATTGTTGCATTGAATTAATAAAAGCGAGATAAATTCAAGACTCGTAAGTTCCACCTGTGCATCTGCTTGTTTCATATTAACTCCCTAATTGCCAAATAAGCACACTAGATAATATGGCGATCTTATGCTCATACTTTATTGTTTTATCTATAGCTAATCTTCTTGAAAGCAAATATCTAGTCTTTTTTTTCAAGCACCACCCACACACCATCATTGTCCTTGCCGTCACGCTTCAGAACACCATTTTTTTGTAACGCAGAGAGGTCGCGTTCGATGGTGCGTTGGCTCACCGACAAAGTCTCCGACATTTGTTTGCCAGTAATTGTCGGAGACTCTTTGATGAGATTCAGGATTTTCTGCTGACGCTCAGTAAGTTTCGTCTCCGACACGTCTCCGTCATGGTCTCCGACATTCGGGGCGTCGGAAGAGGCAAAAATGATGGTTTGAAATTGAGTCGGAGTAGATTTGAACACAGGCTTCAGTTCATCCTTGTATCCATCTAATGCTTTGGTCTCATTACAGATGCGTGTGAGTCCGCTACCTCGTTTCTCCATATAGGCCCTTTTCCTTTCCATCCCATCGGGTACAATAAAGGCGAGACTGCCAGAGTGGGCAATCATCGGCAAACAGTGCGCCCGCATTCGTAAGGTTCCCTGTGCCAGTTACCAGCCCAAACGACAAGAGATATTTTTTGTCCCATTCTTGTTTAGTGCGGTCTTTGAAAGTATTCGCCAATATCGTGAAAGCATAGTCTTCCGCTTTATAATCTGTGTGAAGGGAATCGTAGGTTTTATTAGAACCTTTCAGTACTAAACGTACCATTTGCTCTGCCGTGGCAGGAAGACTCTCATCACCAACTCGGACAAATGCAATACGCTGACCATCTCCAACGTAGTAATATGGGATATAATGCCCTGCGTTGACTTTGAGTTGCAAGATGTGCAGACCATCTATATCATGGGGAATCATCTCCACCTCTGGCAGGGGATCCATATAGTCACGAATCCTGCTACTGATAGTCTCACATACATGCTGCACATCATCAAGTCCTTTAACAATTCCATCATTATCAATACCAAAGAAAATGGAACCACCCAAGCCATTGGAAAAGCGCTTATGCTCTTCAACCAGCTTTTAGGTTTCTTTTCTTCAAGCATCACCTTGAAGTCGTATACTGTACATTCAGCTATCAGAGTCTTTAATTCCATCCTATATAAATTCTCATTTTACCTTGCAAATGTACACATTTTTATTGAGAAGAAGGCATATATTTGACGTTTCGCGCGTAATTTAAGCAAATATTGTCTAAAACAAGACTGTGATATAACAAAGAGAAACGATTTGTGTTGAAAAATGACTACCTTTGTACCCACGAATCAGATAGTTGACGAATATGACACCAAACAAGCAATTTAACACCTACAAGGAGGGGCTGGACCTGGAGTTTCTACGGGAGTACTGCATGGAGCACGGGGAGTGGCGCGTGATGGAGCGCGGCGAAATGCTGGGGAGACGGGCGAGTCGTCCAGAGTGATTTACTTACCCCATTCCCCCCAACTATTTGTTGCCCGATATGAGTTACAGTTGCCAAGCAAAGAAAAGATTCGGAAATTCTTGATGCAGGAGAACGGGAACACGAAGAGATGAGCGATATAACTGCTATTTGGTTGCTTAAAAGAAATAAAGTGACCCATGTTTGAAAAAAAGTTATAATTCCCGTGCAGCCTTTTTGGGAAAGTGGTATCTATGTCAATAGAGGCAGAATGTTTCTTATGGACATAGAAGAACTCATAGAAAGATGGCGACAAGGCGACGAGGATGCACTTGGAAGCCTGTATAAGGCATATCACCGGCAGATGACGGGGATATGCCAACGCATCGTAGGCAATCGACAAGTGGCAGAGGAATTGGCACATGATGCATTTTTGCTGGCCTTTGCCAAGATGGACCAATTGCGCAATCCACAACGCTTCGAAGCATGGCTGACAAGCATCACAACTAATGTGGCCAGACGGTATATGCAGCGTCACCATGATCCAACTATGCTTCCTCTTTCGACGCTCACAGAAGAGGAGTTGGTCCAAGAGACAGCGCAGCCTAAAGAAAAGCCTTTGCCGACGATGGCCGAACTGATGGCCGCTGTCGATGCACTGCCAAACGGCTATGGTCAGGTGTTCAAGTTGTCGGTCATTGAGGAAATGTCGCACAAGGAAATTGCAGAAATCATGGGCATTGCAGCCCATTCGTCTTCTTCTCAACTATCACGAGCCAAGAAGATGCTGCAAAAGACGCTCGCACACTACTGGTTGCTATGGCTTCTGCCGTTGCTGCTTCCTATCGCATATTTCTTCTTTAAGATTGATAAGCAGTCAGACGATATTACGCCAATAGTAACGAGGCAAGATAATAACAAGAACAAATCGACCGAGCCGACGAGTCCGAATGTGACGCGCCCAGTGATTTCTATAGCGCTAAGAGACACGACTCGCAGAACGGCGGCGGTTCCCAACATTCAACAGCCAAGAGACAGCATCACCGCCACCGATACGATTCCACACACTGTAGAACCTTCGGACACTATGATCATCAATAACGAGCCGTTGCCAGAAATGCGTCACAACAGCGATACGCATATTGCTGACTTATCACCTGAGAATCGAAAGGTGGAAGAGAGCATACAGTCGAATTGGTCACTGGATATGTCATTTAGTGGAAGCATCTACGAGCAGAGCCAATATAGTCCATTCGCTTTCAAGGGGATGGTTAAGAATGGATCTATCACCAGCGAGCGTATGGAAATGAAGCTCGTTGACTTCAAGAAATGGAGTGATTACGCCGATTATCTGTCAGAATATCCCGACGGAGGCGACAACCACGATGTCATCCTTAATATTGCGAAGAACAATGCCAGCCAACCTGGTACTGACGAAATAGTGCGCAAGAGCCATCACTATATGCCTATCACTTGGTCTTTGGCATTGAGATATAAGTTCAATAGCAACTTCGGACTGGAAACGGGAATAAACTATAGCCGTCTGAAATCTGAATTTGAGGTGGGCAGCGACGGAAACGCCATCGACGAGCAGCAGACCATCCACTACCTCGGCATACCGTTAAAGGGCTTGTATAATATATATAATCGTAGGCAATGGAGCATCTACGGAAGCATGGGTGTAAAGTTGGAAATACCTGTCTATACTCCGCTGAACACTAACTATTACTTGAATGGCAAAAAGGAGGCTACCGAAAAGAGCGCTCTGAACGCACCACAGCAGTGGTCTGTTGGAACAGGCCTCGGCCTGCAGTATAATCTCACGCCCAACCTCGGTTTCTTTGTCGAACCCAGCCTGCAATACTATATCCCGACGGGCGGAAGCATAGAGACCTACCGCACGGAGCATCCGTTCACGTTCTCCGTGCCGCTGGGCATTCGCGTCACTTGGTAATTTCCCTCTAAAATCTGTGCAGTCTTTTCTTGCCTTGTGGTATCTATCCTTATAGAGAAGCAAAACAAGAAAAGAAAATGCAACAGAGACATCTTAACAGGAAACAATATTTCTGCGAGTTGGCAAGCACAGCCCGCGAGTTCTACCTTGACTACGTGAAAGCAGATATTACGCTTACACCTGCCACCCGTGTCCTGGAAATCGGATGTGGCGAGGGAGGCAACCTGCTTCCCTTCGCAGAAAAAGGCTGTAAGGTGACAGGAATAGACATCTGTCAGAAGCGCATTGAAGAGGCACAGGATTTCTTTACAGAGCGTCATCAGAAAGGCACATTTATCTGCCAAGATTTCCTCCTTACAGAAGTTCCCAAAACCGAAACAGACAAGTTCGACCTCATACTCATTCATGATGTTATAGAACATATCGAGCCGTCTTACAAAAAGGATTTTATGCTTCATATCAAACACTTTCTCAAACAGAGTGGTATCGTGTTCTTCGGCTTCCCCACCTGGCACAACCCTTTCGGAGGACATCAGCAAATAGCTGTTGGCTTTGGCTCCAAACTGCCTTTCATCCACCTTTTGCCCAAACCTCTTTACCAAGCATTGCTAAAGTTAAGTGGAGCCAGTTCCAATAACATCAATGAACTAATGAGCATTCGAGATTCACGTATGACCGTCGAGAAATTCGAGCGCTTGGTTTCTGAAACAAACTACGCCATCTGCCAACGCACCCTTTGGCTCATCAACCCACACTACAAGCAAAAGTTTCACATAAATCCCCGTTGCCAATGGACTTTCTTTGCCAATATCCCATATTTACGTAACTTCTATACTACATCTGCGTGGTATTTGCTACGTCAAGCCCTAAATCAATAACATTCCCTGTTTCTATTCACACCATTATATCCTGTCGAGATGCAATTTTCTCATTTAAACAGCGTTTACTATATTAGACAAATATCAAGATGAAAATGAAACTGATGAAATTCAGGAGCTACATCTTAATTGTTCTCCTCATTCTTCCCTTTGACGCCTCGGCCCAGCTTTTCCATCCCCTCGACCTCGGCTTCAACGGAGGTGAGCGGCAAGGCAATTTCTCCCAGCCCAGAATGCACGTCGAGAGTGATAGGCTATTCGTCTGCACCAATCAGGGCCTCTATGCCAAAGACCTTTCGGCAGACAACAGCGCGTGGCAACTTGTAGGCTTCGAGGGCGTGCCGCTACAGGACTATGCCCGACGTGGCAGCGACATTCTGGCCTTGCGCAGTAATGAGGGCGGCAGTTTCCTGCTCCTGTCGCACGACGGCGGGCAGACTTACGAGGACGTAACACCTGGAATCCCCAGCAAGAAGGAATACGAGCGTTTTTTTAGTCTGGCAAGCCATCCTACAGACCAGAACACACTGATGGTCTCGTCAAACGGTCAAGGCATATTACTCTCTACAGACTTTGGTCAGACTTGGGAGTGCCTGACGGAATTCGTTTATGGGAACCCTGCGGCAACTTTCATCGGCTTTCACCCTGCACGTCCGAACATCATCTACAATAGTGGAGAAGGAATTATTTTTGAAGGCCATATCAAAATCAGTTACGACGGTGGCCAGACATGGAACGACCACGGCAATTCACTCGGCTTCCCCGGTGACAACTGCGTTCACCAGCCGACATTCCATCCCACCAACCCCGACCGTTGGCTGGCAGGCGGCGAAGGATGCGTATTCCTCTCCGACGACAACGGCCAGACGTGGAGCTGTCAGAACTATTGGGGCGATGAAACACGCATGGCCTACTGGATCTTCTCAGCATTCGACAACGAGCATCCCGACACGGTATATATGGCGGGATGTCTGGGGCGAAATGGCCAGAAGGATGCTTGCATAAAACTGATGTGTTCCACCGATGGCGGACATTCATGGCATCCGTCACAGGTAATGACATCCAAAAGGGAGCATGATAGGATAAACGACCTGCAGCAATATGGTAATCGCCTTGTCATTTATTCCGAGTCAGGTGTCTATGAGGTTTCCAAGGCAGAACTTGTTGCCAAGAGCACCACAGACATTCGTAGCGTCGCATCTGACCAGAAAGAATCCCCGATCTATGACCTCCAGGGCCGAAAGGTTGTTGAACCACATCATGGAATCTACATCAAAAATGGACGGATAATCTTGAAATAAAATTTGATATGAACAAGATAGTAATTATCTTCGGACTGTTCACCATCATCTCTCTCGCCTCATGCAGCAGCGCCCCACAATGGACAAACCCAGAGGCACACGAAAAGACAGAGCAACTGCGGGAGCAATATGGACCGCTACTTGTCGGTACATGGTACCTTGAACGCATCGGCGAGCGGCAACGATTCTTCGAGCGGCTGACGTTTGAATCTGATGGAACGCTGACAGGTCTGCGCAAATGGCAAACCCGCAAGCTCGTCACTATCGACGGCGAGCAACTCTATACCGATTGGGAGAATGTGGAGCCTTTGGAAGGAACTTTCTCAGGTACATGGAAACTGAGTTACTACAGCCCGGAAGGGGAAAATGGCGAGAAGCACAACTGCCTGTTTTTGAATGCTCAATATGAAGGTGCTAATAGTGGACATATGGCCTATTCCAATATCGCTACCTTCGACTACGCCGACGAAACGACGTTTCGATTCGAAGGATTTTACTTCAAAGACAAGGATGGATGGATTACCTTC
The DNA here is from genome assembly GCF_023217965.1 of Prevotella sp. E13-27. Classification (NCBI taxonomy): domain Bacteria; kingdom Pseudomonadati; phylum Bacteroidota; class Bacteroidia; order Bacteroidales; family Prevotellaceae; genus Prevotella; species Prevotella sp. E13-27. The sequence continues at coordinate 1,520,508 of NZ_JALPSC010000002.1, forward strand.
CTGCGTGGCGATGCAGAACCGAATTTTTAATAAAATTCGCAAGAAATCTTAAAAAATTCGCAAATTTGATAATCTTTTGAAAATTCTCATTATCTTTGCACCGTCTTAATCATTTTAGACAATGAACATTGAATTCGATAATGCGGCATTAGAGGAGTTGTACACCACAGGAACAACCAAGGACAGCCAGTATAAGAAGCTGTCCAAGGACATTGTGAAACGATTCATCAAGGTGGTTAACTATCTTAAAGCTGCTCGGCGACTGGAAGATCTATTCCTTATTAAGTCGCTCCACTATGAGAAGAAGAAAGGTGATCTGAATGGTGTAGATGCTGTATGGATTAACGATCAGTACCGCCTGTTCTTCTATAGTTCTCCCGATGAAAGCGGAATAATTGTAAACGCATTGATATTTGAAATTTCCAAGCATTATGAGTAAGAAAGTTCTAACCCCATTTATTGCTACACATCCTGGTGAAATGATTAAGGATGAACTTAAAGAACGTGGTATGACACAGAAGCAACTCGCTGACGAGACTGGCATCAAGGCATCCGTACTCAGCGAGACCATCAACGGTAAACGTTCGGTATCGCTCAACGTGGCTGTAGCCTTGGAGAAAGCACTTGGCATCCCTGCTGACATTTGGATGAACATGCAGACACAGCATGACCTCGATACAGCCAATATCGCTGAACGTGATAACCAGCGAGAGACTGTCTCGGTTACAATCCCTATTCGTGACAGGAATCTGTTACAAGAACTCGTCCGTAAATTCGGATGGGCGTGTGTATTCTGATACTAATAATGTGATTTTATGAAACAGAAATACGCAGTAGTGGTGCTCTTTGCACTGATAATCGCTTCGAGTATGGTGAGCCTGACGAGTTATAAGACAACGGAGAAGCTGGTGACCGAGGATGTGAATCAGGCATTGGCCAAGGCTCTGGATGAACAGCAGTCGGACGTGATCAGTGCTGACACTATTCAGGTGTTCAACAGTCATCTGCAAATAGAGGGGTTGAGAGGAAATGCAGTTTTGGCGGTGGACACCAAGAAAGGATTCCGTCCTCGTCCGCAAGTGTCGACAGCCACGATTCTCTCACTCTCTGACCAGCGTCCTTCGATGATTCTATGGTCGATGGTGCTTTTGTGGAGCCTGTTCTGCCTGTATCAGCATAGGCGGCTGTCAGCATTAGGACTTTATGGCGGCTTGGCTCTGCAAGATGGGCGGTTCGTCAATGCCAAAGGCTGCGAAGTAAAGCTAACCCCGATGCAGCAGCAGCTGATGGAGATGCTGTGGCAGTCGCCCTCGCATCAGTTGTCGAAAGCAGAGATTTGCGATGCGCTTTGGCCCAAGAAACCCGATACAAGCGAGACACTTTACACCCTTATCCGACGCCTGAAGCCTATCATAGAAGAACATTCCAACCTCAAAATCGAGTCAGACAGGGGAAAGTCATACGGTCTGAAAGTCAGGTAGATAGGCGCTTGTCAGATTAATGTCAGACAAATGTCAGAAAGTATTTTTGGTGACAATTGATAGTCTTCATACCTTTGCCGGAAAAAAGGCAAACGTATGATGAATCAAACATCTTTTTCGAGAATTAACACTTGCATGGCGTGGCTTGTCTTTGCCATTACCGCTATTGTCTATGGACTGACTGTAGAGCCAACGGCCAGTCTGTGGGATTGTCCTGAATTCATTGCGTGTGGCTATAAGTTGGAGATTGGACACCCGCCTGGCGCACCAGTCTTTATGTTAGCCGCCAACCTGTTCTCACAACTGGCCAGTGATCCGTCGCAAGTGGCGCTGATGGTTAATCTCCTGTCGGCACTGCTGATGATGCTCATCGGCTACAGTAGCTATGGTGTTATCTTCATTAGAGCCAATGCCCAGACACCGATGTGTGAGAATGCGCCTGATAACATCTTCTCTTTGGGCAGCTATCTGAACCGCGAGCAATATGGCAAAACACCGCTGTTAACCCTGCCATCTTCTCAACCCGCAGAATTGTCATCGCCCCGATGTTTTGTCTCGCAGGCTATCTGCTGATTATACTTGGGATTCTTAGAAAAGGTTAATCTGTTAAACTCTGCTAAAGTCTGTTTGGTTTTGAGCGATATATGCGTCTAATAGGTGTAGCAAAGAATAAATGGAAAGAAGTGCATTTGAACAGAAAGCCCGCACGTGGCGAGAGAAAGCGCTCAATGTGAGCCGACACTACGGGGCGGGCGAAGATATGGCAGAGGACATCGCACAGGATGTGATGCTCCGTCTGTGGCAGATGCACGACGAACTGGAGCGGTTCCGGTCAGTAGAGGCTATCGTTACGCTGATGGCGAAACACACGCTGAGGGATCTCCAGAGGCGGCGGACAGCCGAATCGCTTGAGGAGGCCACCATCGTCAGTCTTACCAGCAGTCCGCAAGAAGAACTGGAGTCAAAGGAAAACGAGGAATGGCTCACGATGAAACTACAGCAACTGCCCACCACGCAACGCACCTTATTATATATGCGCCAAGAGGAACGGCGGAGCCACGAAGAGATTGCCCAACTATTGGGTATCGAAACGACATCAGTAAGCACGCTCCTGGCAAGGGCAAGACGAACATTATTGGAAGAAATAAAACGGAGGAATAAACGATGATAAAGTACACAAAGGATTATATTGCAAAGCTGCTGGACAAGTATATGGACGGCACTTCGACTCTCGAGGAAGAAGACATCCTTGCAGACTACTTCCATCATGGAAATGTACCCGAAGAATGGGAGGACTATCGGCAACTCTTTAGCGAGATAGAGGCGATGAAACCAAAACAGCAAAAGAGAAGATGGGCTTTCTGGGGTGTAGCTGCTGCAGCTGTCGCAGGTTTGCTATATATTTCAGTACCAACTAAGCAAGTTGGCCTGCAACCTGAAGGCACATATCTGACGGCTAAGACAGACACTGCAAAGACGATGCAGCCGAGAGTGACAGAAATGAAAGAAAAGGCCGATTCTGTAGAAATCATGCGTGACGAGCCCAGTCCCATGCAGTCCAGGAAACGCCGTCTGCGTAAGACAGAACCCACCATCAATGACTATGCCAAGGCATACACCCTGATGGCTGATGCAGCAAAAGGACTACAAGAGGCAGAAGAGCAGATTGCACAATGTCGGCAAGAACTCACAGAGGCACGGCTGTTGTCTCTCGGGTATGTCCCTGTGGAACAAGAAGACGGTACCATCCTATATATTAACGAACAAACAAAGTATTTGGCTTATGAAGAATAAACTATTTCTGGCAGCAGGCATCCTAATGCTGATGCCCCTGACAGCCCATGCACAAGGGTTTATCAAGCGTGCTTTCAACGTATTGATAACAAGTGAACCGGCACAAGTGGAAAGTAGTCACAAACTGAACAAGAACCCGGGAACGGGAGTCAAGGAGGGACAATTAGATGTCTACGAGTTTACAATACCCGCATCCCACCACGACTTGGTTGAGGATGTAGAGCGTGCCTTTGAACAGGACAAAGAGAAAGCCTACAGCATGAAAACGGCATCTGCTACAAGCAAGAAGTCATACGACTACACGAGTTTGGCCGTAGGTGGTGATGACAGCGGCTATCCCTTGGGCGACATCAAGGGTTCTCGCTATATCTACGCGCTTTTCCTTGATCCGGAAGATATGACCAAGACCCATCGTTATGCATACGCTATGGAATGGCGTAAAGACGAAAAAGAAATTGTAGGAAAGCTAATCGTAACCTACGCTACTACGCAACAGTATCGTGAGGGCGAGAAAAAGGGGAGAATCATTAGAATCAACGGCAATGACGTGAAACTGAGTGCTAACGGCTTTTCGTATGGAGATTCCGATTTATTTAACAAATTCTTCTCGATGGGCGAGGGTCTGTCAGCCTTTGGCAGCGACTCCACCTTTGTTAGCAGTAGCATCGGTTCTGAATCATGGCTCAGCCAGTTCAACACCTTCAAGAATCTCTTCCTGAGGAACCCCAATAGCACAGCATCCAATTACTATGCCTCACACATATACAAGATGTGTAAGAAGGCCGACGCACTGGACGATATGGAGAAGAAGATGGTAATCAAAGAACTTGAAAAAGTGATGAAGGCTACCAACGATGAATTCTTACAAGAAATGTTCCAAGCGAGTATCGAACGACTAAAGAAGTAAACCGATGAAACATATTGGAATAATGGCACTCCTGCTGTTGATGACAGTGGGAGCAGGGGAATCTACAGCTCAAACGAAAACGGATACGACTAAAGTAAAGAGCGATTCCATCACATGGAGTAAAGAACTCGATGGTGTGGTAATCAAGGCACAGAAGCAGCTTGTCAAACAGGAAATAGACCGCATAGGCTATGATGTCCAAGCTGACGAGGAATCGAAGACGCAGACGGTAATGGATATGCTTCGCAAGGTGCCTATGGTGACGGTCGACGGACAAGACAATATACTTGTCAAGGGCAATAGCAGCTATAAGATATACAAGAATGGGCATTATGACCCCAGCCTGTCGAAGAATGCCATGGAAACCTTCAAGTCGATGCCCGCCTCGATGGTAAAGCGTATCGAAGTGATTACCGATCCTGGAGCACGCGAGGATGCCGAAGGCGTGGATGCCATCCTGAATATCGTGATGGTTGATGGTTCAAAGATGCAAGGCATGACGGGTGTAATATCGGCTACCTATAACTCACTGAATCATCCAAACTTCTACGGCTCGCTGACGGGACAGATTGGTAAGCTGCTGACATCTGTTGAATACGGCTACGGAGGAATGTCGAGCCGCGAGACAGAGAACAGTACCTATACAGACCGTACTTATCTTGATACGGGCAATCGAATGCTGTCTCAGTCTGACGGTACGAATCCAGGCTCCATCCATTATGCAGACATCAATGCGAGCTACGACATCGACTCGCTAAACCTGCTGTCAGCCTCATTTGGGGGATACTTCTACAAGCTCAACGTGCAGGGTGATAGCCGGACGTCGCTGAGCAACTCGTCAAACGATATTCTCTATCGATTTAATAACCACTACTGGATGCCCGGCTACAGCCATCACTCCTGGAACGGAAGGCTCGATTACGAGCACAAGACGCGTCGGAAGGGCGAGCGGCTCACTCTCTCGTACATGCTCGCCCTGACGCGTCAACATTCGGACCAGGAGAATATGTACACAGAAATAGTCAATGCTCCTTTCAACTATACAGGCAGTCTCCAGACAGAACGTGAGCGATTTACAGAACACACGTTCCAAGCAGACTGGCTGCGTCCATTGGGCAAGGGTCACAAGCTTGAGATTGGTACGAAATATATCGATCGCAACAACAACAGCCACAATAAGCAGGACTTCTATGGTATCGACCTTCTCACCAACGATGAGTTCAGACATACCACCCGTGTACTCGCTGCATACGCTGACTACATCTACAATCACGAAAAGTGGTCAGCACGGGCCGGGCTGCGCTATGAACACAGCTATATGCAGGGTGAATATCCAGATGGGAAAGGCAATACCTACGACAAACATCTGAACGACTGGGTGCCACAGGCCTCGCTGAAGTACCAGATGACGGATGCACAATCGTTGAAGTTGAGCTATACTACAAGCATCAACCGTCCAGGCATATCCTATCTGAATCCTGCTGTCGTGACGTCGCCAATGGTTGTCCAACAGGGCAATCCTAACCTAGTGAGCTCACGAACGCAGCGTATCAGTCTTATCTATTCGTATATCCTACCTCATCTGACACTACAGATTGCCCCTGCCTATAACTTCAGTTCAGGCGGCATCAGCTCCATTCAGACCGCTAAAAACGACATCCGATATAACACATACGATAACATCCTTCGCTATCGTCGATTCTCGATAGAGCAATACGTACAGTGGAGGCCATTCGATGGTACGACGATTGTCATCAACAATAATCTGCGCTACGAGCACAACGAGAACCCCAACCTTGGCTATCGCACCTTTGGGTGGTCTGACAACTTCTATGCGAACCTCTCTCAAAAGCTACCTTGGAAGTTGCTTTTCTATGCAGTCACATACGGCAAGGTTGGCCATAGTCCCTCAGGCATCTACTACATGCAACATTCCTATTATGGTTACTACTTCTCCCTGCAACGCTCGTTCCTCAAGGATGACCGCCTGACGGTGCGCCTTGGTGCTAACGCCCCATTCAACAAATACTGGACATCAGAGGCCGAGACCGTCAATGGCGACTATCGCGATTATCAGAAGTCGTGGAATCGTGCCCGTTCGTTCAGCCTCTCCGTCACTTGGCGCTTCGGGTCTCTTAAAGCCAACGTCAAGAAAACCGAGCATAGCATCGAAAATGATGATGTCGTTGGTGGAATTACTAAGAAATAATGATAATTGGGGCTGATTTCGTGTTCAACATACAATGCACGTTCATTATCCGTGAACAAAGAGCATTTTTTGAACAATAAGTCTGGATATATAGAAGAAACGAGAGGCTGGCTTTGCCCCTTAAGGCCAACAAGCGATGGCGCAAAGTTAAGAAATATAATTGAAAGCCATAACAAAAAATGGCAAAAAATGAGTTTCCTGCCGATTGCAGGACTTCGTTTAAAGAGATAATTAACTTTGCTCTGAGAGAAGTTTAACTTTACTCCGAGAGAAGTTTAACTTTGCTTTGAGAGATGTTTAACTTTACTCCGAGAGATGTTTAACTTCTCTCGAATAAAAGTAACAGTTCTCTCTAATCTACTTAATTGTATTCTTAGTTTGGTGCTCTTGTTCTGGCAGTTCTGTAATATAGTTTTGGCATCCTTGTAATATAGTTCTTACTATCTTGAAAACCAAACTCGTCGAGTTTGGTGACCAAAGTCGACGAGTTTGGTCATCAAAGTCGACGAGTTTGTAAAATTATATAGTTAGAACTACATCGCAGTCTTGACTATAACACATCGAAATTCTGTCTAAACAATTCGCAGATTCAACAAGTTGAATTTTCAGCCAGTTGTTGCAACGTCACGTGCCGCAAGGAAATAATCAGCGAGAATGGTTAATAAATAATACAACTTTCGCATGTATATAACGACCACGAATTTTACGAATTTCACGAATATTTCTATGCAGAACGACTTGAAAACTATGCATCATAGATGCAACGAATTAAACGAATTGGCTGGCTCAGCAAGGAATCGCCAGCGATTCCTATTCGTGTGATTTGTTATAAATTCGGTTATTGTGTGCAGCAATAAATTCGTTCAATTCGTGTAATTCGTGGTTAAAAAACAATTTGAGAAACTTGAATAAATAATAGAGAAATTAGGAAGAAAAAGGAAGAAATGTTTGGATGATAAGCTATTTTTGCCTATCTTTGCAGCGTGAAAGGAACCTATTTGGACTAAGCCCCGGTTGGTCCGGCAAGCGACTAAATAGAAGCACTTTTAAACTCCGCTTCAGATGGATAGCCCCGGTTGGTCCGGCAAGCAAGGCCATTAAAGCGGAGTTCCTTTTTGAAGCAATTCTTTAGTTGCCGAGACAGTTCGCCAACCTATACCTTTAATGTTTCTGCCTGTACAAGAACTTCAGCCCTAAGCCGCTTGCTTTCCTTGTAATAATCGTCTTCAGTTCTTTTCATAATGCAAAGGTACGAAAAAAAAATTGAAAACAATTCCCGTTTTAATAAATGTGATTGAGATGCATCATAAAAACACAAGTGAGTGTTTAGCAAGAACGCAAACGGCGTTTAGTAAGAACGCCACAAGTGATTGGTAAGAACGCAAAGAATAGTTATAGAAGATATGAGCACTTTTCCGAAAAACATGTGTGAACAACTAAAAAATAGGGCGCAAACTACTTAATTAAATTTAAAAACTAAACGTTTTAGTTACATCGAACTAAACTTTTTAGTTACTTTGCCAACGGATACAGATACTGGCGCTAATTAAAACGCTAAACAAAACGAACTAAAAACAATGAAACGACTAACAGCCAAAGAACGGGAAATAATGGAGCTGTATTGGCAGCACGGTCCGATGTTCGTCAAAGAGCTCTTAGATTACTACGACGAGCCACGGCCCCACTTCAACACGCTGTCAACGACTGTACGCATACTTGAAAAGAAAGGTTTCCTTGACCACAAGCAATATGGCACATCCTACCAGTACTTCCCACTCGTTACTGAGAAGGAGTATGGGCGTTCGAGTCTTGGAGGCATCATACGCGACTACTTCAACGACTCCTACATGAGCGCCGTCTCGGCCTTCGTGAAAGAAGAGAAGATTTCAGTGGACGAGCTGAAAGAGCTGATAGAAAAGATAGAAAGCAACAATTAATCACAATCATCCCCAAAACCTAAACCTGAAACCAAAAGACCAAGAGTATGATGCAGTTCCTTATCTACGACCTGAGAGTGGCCATTCTCATTGCAGTATTCTATATGTTCTATCGTCTGCTGCTGAGCCACGAAACGTTTCACCGAGTGAACCGCATGGTGTTACTCTTCACGTCTTTAGCATCGTTTGTGTTGCCTCTCTGCATCATCACGATGCACCGCACGGTAGTCTTGGAGACGATAGCAGAGCCAAACATGGAATATGGCAGTATAGCAACGATGGCTGTTGAAAACTCAGAGCCACAAACTCCACTCTGGCAAACATTAGTCATCGCAGTATTCTTCGCCGGCATGATGGCTACACTTGGCAAGACGCTCTTCAGCATCATTAGTGTATGGAAACTTATAATGCGCAGCGAGCGTCATGTCCAACCTGACGGCACCACTATCTGTATCGTCGATGGCAGCGTATCGCCATTCAGCTGGATGCGCTACATCGTTATTTCTCGCAAAGACCACAGCCCTCACATAGAGGATAATGGCGAGACATTTATTCTCGCCCATGAACGAGGACACATACGCCAGCACCACTCGCTCGACCTGCTCCTCGTTGACACGTTAACAGCCCTGCAATGGTTCAACCCCGCCATGTGGATGCTGCGCCAGGATTTGCGCACCATCCACGAGTATGAAGCCGACGCAGCGGTACTCTCTCAAGGCATCAATATGCGCCAGTATCAGTATCTGCTTATCCAAAAAGCCGTGAGCCGCTGCGGGTACTCAGTAGCCAACGGTATCAGTCACAGTACCCTTAAAAGCCGCATAAATATGATGCTACATAAGAATTCCAGTCGCACCAGCTTGCTGAAGCTGTTAGCACTTCTGCCCATCGTGGGTACAACATTGGCTCTGCAGGCAGAGACCGTAAACGACTACGTATATAACGAGCCACAGACGCCTCCACAGAAGGTTGTAAAGAAAGGTAAGACCAATGCGCAGGTGAAGGTTGGCCAAAAGACCATCGAGGTGAAGGCCGAGCAGAAGACCGAACAATCTAAAAAGCCAACAGTAGATGTCAAGGCTCCTAATGGTGTGGTCTCTAAGAATGTGTCTGAGCCCGATAAAGTCTTCGACGTAGTAGAACAGATGCCACTATTTCCTGGCGGTCAAGTTGAGTTGATGAAATACTTGTCGGCGAATGTAAAATACCCTGTAGAAGCCTCTAAGAATGGTATTCAAGGTCGTGTCATCGTACAGTTTGTTGTTGAGAAAGACGGCACCATAAGCAATGTAAAGGTTGTCAACAATGCCGATGAACAGCTGAAAGAGGAGGCTATACGTGTGGTTAAAACGATGCCAAAATGGGTCCCTGGTAAACAGAACGGCAAGGAAGTACGTGTAAAATACACTCTACCAGTCACGTTCCGCCTGAATTAAACTACAAGCAATCAATCTGCAAAAAAGAACGGTTTCTTTCACTAAAAAAAGAGCCGTTCTTTTGGCTTTTTCGCTCGCTTAATCGTACTTTGAGACTTCGTCTCTAAGGTACTTTCGCTCGGAAATGAAAAGAAAAACGAGTTTTCCTTTTGCATTTCGCTCGCTTAATCGTACCTTTGCAGCGAAATTCAACACAACAATGGCAAACAACTTAAGATTTCAGGTAGTTGAAGAGGCCTTCAAGAAAAGAGCACTTGACGTGCAGGCCCCAAGTGAGAGACCATCAGAATACTTTGGCAAGTATGTGTTTAACCGTGAGAAAATGTACAAGTACCTGCCAAAGGACGTTTACGACAAGCTTATCGATGTTATTGACAACGGTGCACGACTGGACCGTTCGATAGCCGATGCAGTGGCTGCTGGCATGAAGCAGTGGGCAACAGAAATGGGATGCACCCACTACACACACTGGTTCCAGCCTCTGACAGAGGGAACGGCAGAGAAACACGACGCCTTCGTGGAACACGACGGAAAGGGAGGCATGATGGAGAAGTTCAGTGGCAAGCTGCTCGTACAGCAGGAGCCCGACGCCTCATCGTTCCCCAACGGAGGCATACGTAACACGTTCGAGGCGCGAGGCTATTCAGCATGGGATCCCACATCGCCAGTGTTCATCATTGACGACACACTTTGTATTCCCACCATATTTATTTCATATACGGGCGAAGCGCTTGACTACAAGGCTCCGCTGCTGCGTGCGCTCCACGCCGTAGGAAAGGCTGCAACGGATGTATGCAAGTTCTTCTACGACGATGTTAAGAAGGTGCAGGTGAACCTGGGCTGGGAGCAGGAGTACTTCCTCGTGGACGAGGGGCTCTACTCTGCCCGACCCGACCTGATGCTGACAGGTCGCACGCTGATGGGACACGAGAGCGCAAAGAACCAGCAGATGGACGACCACTATTTCGGAACCATACCCGACCGTGTGCAGGCATTCATGAAGGATCTGGAGATTCAGGCTCTCGAACTGTCGATACCGTGTAAGACGCGCCACAACGAGGTGGCTCCGAACCAGTTTGAGCTGGCACCTATATTCGAGGAGTGCAACCTTGCCGTTGACCATAACATGCTGCTCATGTCGCTCATGAAGAAAGTGGCTCGCAAGCACGGCTTCCGTGTGCTGCTCCACGAGAAGCCTTTCGAGGGAATAAACGGCAGCGGCAAGCACAACAACTGGAGTCTTTCTACCGATACCGGCGTACTGCTCCACGCACCTGGCACCACTCCAGAGGAGAACCTGCGCTTCATAACATTCATCGTGGAGACGCTGATGGCCGTGTATCATCACAACGGACTGCTGAAGGCATCGATAATGAGCGCCACAAACGCTCACCGTCTGGGCGGCAACGAGGCTCCTCCATCAATAATATCCAGCTTCCTGGGAACACAGCTTACAGAGCTGCTGGACCACATTGAGCAGAGCGACAAGAACGAGCTGTTCAACCTGAAGGGTAAGCAGGGCATGGAGATAGACATACCACAGATTCCAGACCTCATTGTTGACAACACCGACCGCAACCGAACATCGCCATTTGCATTCACGGGTAACCGCTTCGAGTTCCGTGCTCCTGGATCAAGTGTAAACTGCGCCTCGGCAATGATAGCTCTTAACGCAGCTATGGCAGAGGCCCTGCAGTCATTCAAACAGCGCGTGGACAAGCGTATTGCCAAAGGCGAGAACAAGATAAGCGCCATTCTGCAGATACTGAAGGACGACATAAAGACCTGCAAGCCTGTGCGCTTCGACGGCAATGGCTATTCTGACGAATGGGTGAAGGAAGCCGCAAAGCGCGGACTGGACGTGGAGAAGTCGTGCCCAATAATCTTTGAGCACTACCTTGACAAGGAATCGGTGAAGATGTTTGAAAGCACCAAGGTTATGAACCGCAAGGAGCTTGAGGCACGCAACGAGGTGAAATGGGAGATGTATGTGAAGACTGTACAGATAGAGGCACGCGTCTTGGGCGACCTCGCCATGAACCACATCATACCCGTAGCTACTCACTATCAGAGCCAGCTCATCAAGAACGTGCAGGGCATGAAGAGTGTGTTCACGGAAGACAAGGCCAACCGTCTGTCGGCACGTAACATGAAGCTCATAGAAGAGATTGCCGAGCGCACAGAGCGCATTGAACAGCTCGTGGAAGAACTGACCGATGCCCGCAGAGTGGCAAACCGCACGAAAGACATTCATCAGCGCGCCATACAATATCATGACACGGTGTGTCCGCACATGGAAGCCATTCGCGACGAGGCCGATCATCTGGAGATGATTGTCGAGGACGGACTGTGGACTCTGCCGAAGTACAGAGAGCTACTTTTCATAAGATAACAAAAAATGTTGGCTGAAAATTTTGAGCGTAACAATTAATTTACTATTTTTGCAACATCAAGTTTTCATGCAATAAACAAACCACAAACTATAAAACAGTTATCATTATGAAGAAGTTCTACATTATTGCCCTGACTGCTGCACTTTCACTGACAGCAAGTGCACAGAAGAAGTTGTATGTAAGCACATACAACGGAACAAATGTTGAGAAGTATGACGGCACCATCTGTGATGTAACCGTAAACCGCTACATGTTTACAGGATGGAACACCGTGGCACTGCCTTTCGACGTAACTGAGGAAGAACTTAATGAGACCTTCGGCAACGACTGCCGACTGGAGAAGCTTGTCAGCGTGGAGAATGTTGGCAACGACATCCAGCTGAACTTCCAGGACTGCAAGGCAGAAGGCATGACAGCTAACATGCCATACATACTCTATTTCACAGGAGAGCCATGCAACAAAACCCTGACGAAGGAAGCATGCGTCAAAGGCGGACAGGCTGCGATAGCACTTACCACACAGCGCGGCGAGAGCGTAGTGATGAGCGGTGTGCAGGCAAAGACAGCTGGCATCGGTTTCTGGGGCATTCTGGCAAAAGACAATGCAGAGGCTAAGTTTGCAAAGGTTGACGGCTCGCTGAGCGGCTTCCTTGCAACACGCTGCTACATTCAGCTTCAGTCAGAGACTGCTTCACGCCTCATAACAAACCACGTGGCAGCTGGCGAGACAACAAGCATCAACGCTATTGCAAAGAACGGCGAGAAGGTTGACGTGTTCACACTGGGCGGACAGAAGGTTGCTGCCGGCATCAATGCAAATGCAGTGAACTCTCTGCAGCCAGGCATCTATGTTGTAAAAGGACAGAAGGTATTGGTAAAATAAAAAATTAGTGAAGTGTGCTTACTGCAACACTTCACTAACATCATTTATCTCGAGCGACTTAGAGTCGCCTTCCCTACCACTCAGACAGGCTATCTTATCACCATCGGTAAGATAGCCTTTTTGTCGGAGCATACGGACAGCCGCACGGAACAGCTCCTCACGTGATATCTGCTCTTTCTGATAGACAGGTATCACACCATAGGACAACGCCAGCTCGCGCTGCAAACGCTCCTTATAACAGATGGCCAACACAGGATGAGGACCACGGAACGAAGCCAGATGGCGCACGGTGATACCAGTACCTGAGTTACAGATGATGCCCTTGACGCCCAGCTTTTCAGTAGCCTCAATAGCGCTGTGAGCCAGAAACTCGCGCACATCGCCGCTATTGCTCATCTGAATGACATAGTCGTGAACCTGAATCTTCTCAAGCTCAGCCTGCTCGGCAATAGAGGCCATAGTCTCAACTGCCTCGACAGGATATTTTCCGCTTGCAGTCTCTCCTGAAAGCATCAAAGCATCGGTGCGTGAATAGATGGCGTTGGCAATATCAGTCACCTCGGCACGAGTAGGACGAGGGTTCTGTATCATGGAGTGCAGCATCTGCGTAGCCACGATGACAGGTTTCTTAGCCTGCACGCACTTGTGGATAATCTTGCGCTGAATACCAGGGATACGCTCAATGGGCACCTCGATGCCCAAGTCACCACGGGCAACCATAATGCCATAGGAGGCCTCGATAATCTCATCAATATTATCAACACCCTCCTGATTCTCAATCTTAGAGATAATCTTAATGTCGGAATTATAGGCATCGAGCAGAGCCTGGACGGCACGCACATCGGCTGCAGAGCGCACAAAGGAGTGGGCAATAAAATCGATGTCGAGCTCAATGGCGAGCATAATCATCTTACGGTCACGCTCGGTCAGAGCTGGCAAGGCGATATGAACGCCTGGCACGTTGACACTCTTGTGAGAGCCCAGCACACCGTCGTTCTCTACCCTAGCCACTACCTGAGGTCCATTGATGCCCATGACCTCCATAGACAGAGCACCATCGTCAAACAGAACGTGGTCGCCCTCATGGATGTCGGCAGCGAAATCTGAATAAGAGAGATTGATAATGTCGTGAGTGGTGTCCATCTCAGGACGTCCGAAAATCTTAACCACATCGCCTGCCTTATACTCAATGGGCTGTTCGCACCCAGTGGTGCGGATTTCAGGGCCCTTGGTATCAATGAGCAAGCCGATATGATGGCTCACGGCACGTGTATTCTTTACTATCTTGCGGATGCCCTCTTCTGGAGCATGCGCTGTGTTCATCCTGACTACATTCATGCCAGCATAAAAAAGCTTCCTGATAAAATCGGTATCACACCGACGATCGCTGATGCTGGCAACAATCTTTGTTTGCTTCATCTATATATATAATAATGTGTATCCTGATTCAGAATCAGATCTTGAGCTCCTTCATGATTTCCGACATACGCTGCAGCGTGGAAATGCGTGTAGGAACAAGTGGCAGACGGAGCACGTTCTCAATGAAGCCCATCTCGTGGAGCATAGCCTTGACACCGGCGGGGTTGCCATCGACGAAGAGCAATGAGAACAGGTCTGTGAAACGGTGGTGAATCTTGCGAGCTGGGTCGTATTCGCCACGCATCTGCAAACGAATCATCTTAGAGAACTCCTTAGGAAGGGCATTGCCGATAACTGAGATAACACCTACTGCACCGCAAGATACCATTGGGAACGTAAGCGAGTCATCGCCAGAGATGACATCGAAGTCATTGGGTTTGTTCTTTATTATCTCATCGACCTGCTCCAGATTGCCCGAGGCCTCTTTGATGGCAACGATGTTCTTGCAATCGCGAGCCAGACGGACAGTGGTGGCTGCCTGTAGGTTCACGCCCGTGCGCCCAGGTACATTATATAATACTACTGGCAGCTTGGTGGCTGCTGCAATGGCTTTGAAGTGCTGGTAAAGACCTTCCTGAGATGGCTTGTTATAGTATGGGCATACGCTTAGCACACCGTCGATGCCTCGGAAGTCGCCTTCCTGAAGCTCACGTATCACGGCAGCGGTATTGTTTCCGCCACATCCCATAAGAATGGGCACACGTCCGCGCACACGGTCAACAATAAGATTCTTGATTTTCAACTTCTCCTCTGGCGTAAGTGTTGGTGTTTCGCCAGTAGTAGCTAAGATACAGAAAAAGTCGGCTCCGTTATCCAGTTGATAATCTACCAAACGCATCAAAGCGTCATAGTCAACTTCGCCATTCGGAAGAAAGGGTGTTATCAGCGCAATGCCAAGCCCTTTGAAAATATTACGTACCATAAGTCTTTGTCTAATTCGTATGCAAAGGTAATGAGAAAAATGAAGAATTGTGAAATATATTAATTAAAAAATTAAAAGAGACTGAAATTGCAAACGATTACATGACATTTTACTAATTGTTGTTTCTTCTATTATAGGATTTTCGTACCTTTGCAGGCAGAAAAACAAACTTAAAACGACAAATTCTAATAACAGCTTTTTTATGGAAAGAACATGGAGATGGTTTGGCAAGAAGGACAAAATTACTCTTGCACAGTTGAGACAAATCGGTGTTGAAGGTATCGTCACAGCACTTCACGATGTGCCTCTGGGTGAAGTATGGACTCGAGAGAAGATTCGCGACCTGCGCGAGTACATCGAGAGCTACGGCATGCGCTGGAGCGTAGTAGAGTCGCTACCCGTAGTTGAGACAATCAAATATGGAGGTCCTGATCGCGACCACCAGATAGAGGTATATAAGGAGAGCCTGCGCAACCTGGCAGCAGAGGGCATTCACTGCATCTGCTACAACTTTATGCCCGTACTCGACTGGGCTCGCACCGACTTATTCCACGACAATCCAAACGGTGCAACAAACCTGTACTTCAACTATGCCGAATTTGCTTATTTCGACATCTATATCCTGAAGCGTCCAGGCGCTCGCGAGGAATGGGAGAAGTTCCAGTTCCCCGAGGGTTGGGGCAAGGGTCGTAGCGTAATCGCCGAGTGCGACGAGCTGGCTAAGACCATGACTCCTGAGAAGGACCACAAACTGGTTGAGAACATCGTAATCAAGACTCAGGGATTCGTAAGCGGTAACTTCAGCGAGAACGACGAGGCTCCAGTACAGAAGTTCCGCGAGTTCCTCGATCTGTATAAGGGCATCGACAAGGCTAAGCTGCGTGCCAACATGAAGTACTTCCTCGAGGCTATCATGCCTGTTTGCGAGGAGTGCAACATGAACATGTGTGTTCACCCCGACGATCCCCCTATCGAGATTCTCGGATTGCCACGCATCGTACGTACTGAGGAGGATATCCAGTGGTTCCTGGATGCTGTGCCCAACAAGCATAACGGTCTGACATTCTGTGCTGGTTCTTTGAGTGCTGGTGCATATAACAATGTGGTTGAGTTGGCCAAGAAGTTTGCTTCTCGCACACACTTTGTTCACCTGCGTTCATGCCACATCTTCCCCAATGGCGACTTCACTGAGGCCTCTCACCTGGGTGGTCGTGCCGACCTGATCGAGCTGTGCCGTATCTTCGAGAAGGAGAACCCAGAGTTGCCAATGCGTGTAGATCACGGTATGACATTTACCGATGAACCTGGAGGTATCATGGACGAGAGCAGTCACGGTCACAATGCCGGTTACACCCTCTTGGGTCGTATGTTCGCCCTCGGTCAGGTACAGGGTATCCTCGCCACCGTTGATCGCGAATTAGGCATCGAATACAAACAGCCAGGATTCTTTGATTAAAAAAGCCTACCCCACCCCCTCCCAAAGAGGAGGGGCTTTAAAAACAGATAACAAAACAACAACAATTATGAAACTCAACGATATACTTAGCGGCCAGTTCAATGCCGCAGAATGGGAAGCCAAAGGCTACCAGCTTCCTAAGTTCGATATCAAGGCCGTTCGCGAGAAGACAGCCAAGGAACCCACATGGGTACACTTCGGTGGTGGAAACATCTTCCGCGCTTTCCCTGCTGCCATCCTGAACGACGCCCTGAACACAGGTAAATACGATCGTGGTGTAATCGTAGCCGAGACTTTCGACTTCGAGGTTATCGACAAGGCTTATGCTCCATACAACAACCTCTCGCTTTGCGTGAACCTCTGCTCAGACGGTTCTATCGAGAAGAAGGTTATCGCCAGCGTGACCGAAGCCCTGAAGGCTGACCCACAGTTTGAGGATTGGAACCGTCTGGTAGAAATCTTCAAGAACCCAAGTCTGCAGATGATTTCGTTCACCATCACCGAGAAGGGTTACACCTACAACGAGGCCGATCTGGCTCGCGGACTGAAACCCGTATTCGCTATGGGTAAGGTTTGCGCCCTGCTGCTTGAGCGTTTCAACGCAGGACAGTTGCCACTTACCGTTCAGAGCATGGACAACTGCTCGCACAATGGCGATAAGGTAAAGGCTGGCGTATTTGCCTATGCCGAGCGCTGGGTGAAGGACGGACTGGTACCTGCCGCTTTCCTCGACTATCTGAAGGATGAGAAGAAGATTACCTTCCCTTGGTCGATGATTGATAAGATTACCCCTCGCCCACACGAGAAGGTAAAGGAGATGCTGGCTGCTGATGGTTTCGACGACAACAACTACATCGAGACCGAGAAGCACACCTTCACAGCTCCATTCGTAAATGCCGAAGAAGTGCAGTATCTCGTAATAGAGGACAACTATACCAACGGTCGCCCACCATTGGATCTGGGTGGCGCACTCTACACCACTCGCGAAACTGTAGATAAGGTAGAGACCATGAAGGTTACTACCTGTCTGAACCCTCTGCACACAGCTATGAGTATCTATGGTTGCATGCTGGGCTACACTCTGATTTCTGCCGAGATGGCCGATGAGGACTTGCGTCCATTCGTTCAGAAGTTGGGCTATATCGAGGCAATGCCTGTAGTAGTTGATCCAGGCGTACTGAACCCCTACGAGTTTATCGGCGCTGTTATCAATCGTCGTCTGCCTAACCCATTCATGCCCGATGCTCCTCAGCGTATCGCTATGGATACCAGCCAGAAGCTGCCTATCCGCTTCGGTGAGACACTGAAGAAGTACATCGCTCGCGGACTTGATAAGAGCAATCTGGTACTCATCCCACTCACACTGGCAGGTTACGCCCGCTACCTGAAGGGTATCAAGGATGATGGTACAGCATTCGATTGTTCACCCGACCCAATGCTCGAGGAACTGCAGGCTATCGTAGCTCCTCTGGAGATTGGCAAGGCCAATCAGGACTGGAGCCCACTGAAGAAGCTCTACAGCCGCAAGGATGTATTCGGACTCGACCTCTACGAGGCTGGTCTGGGCGAGCAGATTGAGGGAATGGTTAAGGAACTGTTTGCTGGCAACGGTGCCGTTCGTAGCACTCTGCACAAATATGTTTCTGCACGCTAAAGCAACCAAGCAGAAAAGTGTTTAAACAAAAAAGTCGAGGGCAGTGTTACACCGTCCTCGACTTATTGTATAAAGTAAATTTCTTAACGTTACAGCTTAACAGAGCTAATATCTACAAATCCGTTAATGATTGCATAGATGGTCAGTCCTGCAGGCGAATGTATCTGAAGCTTGCGCGCAATATTACGACGGTGAGTGATGACGGTATTCACCGAGATACACAGATGGTCGGCAATCTCCTTGTTAGACATGCCCTGAACCAGTGATACGATGACATCCTTCTCACGATCAGAGAGTGCCTCAGAGCTCTGACCAGCTCCTTTAAACACCATATCACTTATATTCCTTGTCACATCACTCTGCTTAACAAGCTTCTCAAGACGACGTATTGCCGGTACGAAGATATGATCCTCTACCATGGAGTGCTGGCGAAGCCACTCCTCGTTATCATAGATGTCATGCAACGTGGCAGTCAACATATTGTTATGAAGTCCGTCGGTGGGCAGATACTTAATAATGAGTAGCTTCAATTCACGCAGTTTCTTGTCGGCCTCGCGATGATGCTTGGAGAAAGTCTCAATGCTATACTCGCCAGAAGGTCTTCCGTCAATAAGTGACTGAACATAAGGGAAGAGAGTCTTCTGCTCATACTGCATGTGACGGCGAATCTCGTGAGAATAGTCATCATAGAAGCGCAGAATCAATTGACCTAACGAATCATTAGGATTAAGGCTATCGCTAAGCTCACGCTTGATGAATGGCAATTGGAAGTCCAAATAGTAAGCATGGCTCGCCTCCAAGTAATGCATAAGGGTCGGGACAGACAGCTGCTCGTCACCCTCATACTCTCCACTACCGTTAATAGTAAAGTTTACAACTGCAAGAAAAGTATAAGTGTCAACACCGTTATCCTCGCAAGTCTCCTGCACTGTCTTATCACCAAAGCCAAGACTGATGTCAAAAGAGCCAAGCATCTGAAGCAGGTCGTAATTGTCACGTATGAGCGTTATCATCTTGTCATCGGCCTCATACATCTTCTGATTCTTCATATATCATCTATTTTTGTTAATGCAAAAGTAGTACTTTTCAGCGAATCATGCAATAGTACAAAACAAAATCACCATTTTTGAGTATTACGAAAAAATCATCGCTTTCTTTTTGGCTATTCGTCCATTTATTCGTACTTTTGCCGTAGTAATATACCAAAAACAACATTTATTATGATGAAGAGAACACTTATTTTTGCTTTTTCGATGCTCTTCGGAATAGCAACACAGGCACAAATAATGAAAAATGCAGACCTTGAGAAATATGCGAAGGAACGCTATGGTGACAAATGGCTCGATGCAGCAAAGAATCTGGCAGGCACACTTAAGCTCGACAAGAATGAATCACTGACATACCAACAGGTCATTGAGGCTCCTGGCAAGACCAAGCAGCAACTATACGTAGCACTAAACTATTGGGCTACAGCAACCTTTAAGGATAAGAACGCCATAACGCTTAACGACAAGGATGCCGGCTGCATCATCATCTCATCGCCAATAGACGGCATTGCTGACCATACAGGCACATTGAACCGCTATATAGTAAGCATTACTCCTGTCATCAGAATTGACATTAAAGAGGGACGCATTCGCGTAACATACACTGTGCAGAACTACGACATCCTAAAAGCCGAGGATGCTGGATGGATTGGCGGACTGCTTGATAACAGCGACAATCGTCAGAGCCACCAAAATGTATGGAGCGATGGCAAACGCATGAAAGATGACAAAACCGACCGTCGTCTCTATGACGAGCAATGGGAGATAGCCAAACACTACCCATTCGTAGAGAAGGACTCTAAGAAGCGTACATGTTCAAAGGCGCTTATCATGACCCACGCATACTCAAACGCCGTGATGGACAAAATTGAAGAAGCCATCAAAAACGGCATCGTGGGCAACGAAGACGACGAATGGTAAAAACGTATAAAAAGAAATCTCGGAGAGATGTTTAACAACGCTTATAGAGAAGTTAAACATCTCTCCAAGTAAAGTTAAACTTCTCTCCGAAAGAAGTTAATATCACTCCAAGAATAGTTTATCGGGCTTCTTCACGCATATCAATGATTTTTTGCGCTCCACTATGATATAAGATCAATCCTTCAAGTGGACTCTGAACGGTACGCCCTATTGTAAATCCTTCCTTTGCAGCTGCTTCCTGCAGCTCGTCAGGATAATGATGGGCCATAGAGCCCACAAAGTGAACAGGGAGATCCTTTCGACCGTATGGTGCGATATTACGCTGGAAGAAAGAGCGGAAATTATCAACAACCAACTGACGCAACAGAGGATTATCCAAATGCTCATGAATGAACAAAGATGTTGTTGCCAGGAAACGATTAGCCATAGGCTCACGATAAACCTTCTGTATAACGTCTGTCTGGGTAAACTTATGCTCCTGTAGATACTGATCACGAACATCAGCCAGTTCAGGACGCTTGAAAATAGCATTCAAGAACATCCTTCCAAGCACAGAACCACTACCTTCATCACCAAGGATATAACCAAGGGCAGGAGTGTTCTGGACAATCTGTTCACCATCAAACAAACAACTGTTTGCACCTGTTCCCAAGATACATGCTATTCCTGCTTCATGCTGACACAGCGCACGCGCTGATGCCATCAAGTCACTATGTACTTCTACAGAATTAGGCGTAAGAACTTCAGCCAACAACTGTTGCATCATAGGCACATGAGCAGGAGTACAACCTGAGCCATAGAAAAATATGTCAAGCCTTTGAAGCAACGAGCCTTCAAGAATACCAGAGTTAATAAGCTGGGCACGAGGGAAAATGGAAATCGAAGACAATAACTCCTGTTCCAGTATCCGCCTAATATCGGCAGCAGTCTGGTGTATGGGTGTAATACCTTGAGTATGGAAAGTAGCAATTACTTGACATCCCAACAATGGATGAGCCGAGTGAACCATTGTCCAATCAGTCTTAGTGCTTCCACTATCAGCAATCAGTATCATATCGTATTCTTATTAATAGACAAACAATAATTTATAGTTTTACATCTTACTATTTTGCAAAAATATAGTATTTTTTCCTTTCTACCAACTATTTTCCACGAAATAATGATTCACCTTACTCAAAAAGGCACAATTACCTAAATACACAATAATATATAATAACGAATCCCCAAAGTCTATAAATCTAAAGTCTGTAGTCTAAAGTCTGAAGTCTGTAGTCTAAAGTCTATAGTCAAAAGTCTATAGTCAAAAGTCTATAGTCAAAAAAACTGTAGTCTATAGTCTTACACCCTCTACAGTCGATAACAAAAAAGAGAGACTACAGTCGCTGTGACTATAGTCTCTCATGAAAAGATGGCGGCTTCCTACTCTCCCGCATTGCATTGCAGTACCATCGGCGCAAGCGGGCTTAACTTCTCTGTTCGGAATGGGAAGAGGTGGGACCCCGCCGCAATAACCACCTGAAAATAGGGGTTGACATATCAACACAAGAACAATAAGCAGCGCGAAAGCGCGACTGACTTACAGCAGAAAATATGCGCCAGAGGCGAAAGATCTCGGGCAATTAGTAGTGCTCGGCTTTGACATCACTGTCTTTACACCTGCACCCTATCAACGTCGTAGTCTACGACGACCCTCAATGGAGCCCTAATCTTGTGGCCGGCTTCGCACTTAGATGCTTTCAGCGCTTATCCGAACCCGACGCGGATACCCAGCGGTGCACCTGGCGGTACAACTGGCAGACCGGAGGTCGGTCAATCACGGTCCTCTCGTACTAGTGACCGATCCACTCAAGACTCCTGCGCCCACGATAGATAGAGACCGAACTGTCTCACGACGTTCTGAACCCAGCTCGCGTGCCACTTTAATGGGCGAACAGCCCAACCCTTGGGACCTTCTCCAGCCCCAGGATGTGACGAGCCGACATCGAGGTGCCAAACCACCCCGTCGATATGAGCTCTTGGGGGGGATCAGCCTGTTATCCCCGGAGTACCTTTTATCCTTTGAGCGACGGACCTTCCACACGGCTCCGCCGGATCACTATGCCCCAGTTTCCTGCCTGCTCGGCATGTCTGCCTCCCAGTCAAGCGCCCTTATGCCATTGCACTCTGTAAGGCCGGTTACCAATCGGCCCGAGGGCACCTTTGGAAGCCTCCGTTACGCTTTTGGAGGCGACCACCCCAGTCAAACTACCCACCAAGCAGTGTCCGGATATCAACCCGTTAGACCTCAGGCAGCAGAAGGGCCGTATTTCAAGGATGGCTCCACGAATGCTGGCGCACCCGATTCAAAGCCTCCGGCCTATCCTACACATCCGATGACCAAGGTCAGTGCTAAGCTGTAGTAAAGGTTCACGGGGTCTTTTCGTCCCATCGCGGGTAATCGGCATCTTCACCGATACTACAATTTCACTGAGATCGTGGCCGAGACAGCGTCCGGATCATTACACCATTCGTGCAGGTCGGAACTTACCCGACAAGGAATTTCGCTACCTTAGGACCGTTATAGTTACGGCCGCCGTTTACTGGGGCTTCAATTCAAAGCTTCGCCAAAAAGGTTGACTTCTCCTCTTAACCTTCCAGCACCGGGCAGGTGTCAGGCTGTATACCTCATCTTGCGAGTTTGCACAGCCCTGTGTTTTTGTTAAACAGTTGCCTGGACCTATTCTCTGCGCCTCACCAAAGTGAGGACCCTTTATCCCGAAGTTACAGGGTCAGTTTGCCTAGTTCCTTAGCCACGACTCTCTCAACGCCTTAGTATGTTCTACCCGACTACGTGTGTCCGTTTGCGGTACGGGTTCCCAGTGGATAAGCTTAGCGGATTTTCTAGGGAGTAGGGTTACCTGCACTCGGCTGCCCCCGAAAGGGCTGCCGTACTATAGGCACTCAGCTCAACTGGTGGATTTGCCTGCCAGCCTCATTGCCTAATGCCGTCAACGCACACATCCGTCGGTGCGCGGCAGTGTCACTCCTCCGTCTCCACAATCGCTCCAAAGGGAAGTCACGGAATATTAACCGTGTCGGCCATCGCCATCGCCGTTCGGCTGAGACTTAGGACCCGACTAACCCCGGGCTGAATGACATAGCCCGGGAAACCTTAGTCTTACGGCGGAGGGGAATCTCACCCCTCTTATCGTTACTTATACCTACATTTGCTTTTCCAGACGCTCCAGCGTGCATCGTCAACACGCCTTCAAGGCAACTGGAATGCTCCCCTACCGATACTTTTATTATTGCTATCCCGCGCCTTCGGTACCTGTCTTATACCCGATTATTATCCACGCCCGGCCTCTCGACTAGTGAGCTGTTACGCACTCTTTGAATGAATGGCTGCTTCCAAGCCAACATCCTAGCTGTCATCGAGGCCAGACTTCGTTAGACTAACTCAGACAGGATTCCGGGACCTTAGACGGCGGTCTGGATTCTTCTCCTCTCGGGGACGGACCTTAGCACCCGCCCCCTTACTGCATGGCTGCGGAGCATGAGCATTCGGAGTTCGTCAGGTCTCGATAGGCGGTGAAGCCCTCTTGACCTATCGGTCGCTCTACCTCTCATGCTGATTACCACACGCGGCACCTAAATGCCTTTCGGGGAGTACGAGCTATCTCCGAGTTTGATTGGCCTTTCACTCCTACACACACCTCATCCGGAAGCTTTTCAACGCTTATCAGTGCGGACCTCCATCCCGTGTTACCGGGACTTCATCCTGGACATGTGTAGATCACTCGGTTTCGCGTCTACCCCCACCGACTAAACGGCCTATTCAGCCTCGCTTTCACTGCGGTTGCGTCACAGAGTGACTTAACCTCGCCGGTGATGGTAACTCGTAGGTTCATTATGCAAAAGGCACGCCGTCACTGCAAAAGCAGCTCCGACCGCTTGTAGGCGACTGGTTTCAGGTACTATTTCACTCCCCTGCTAGGGGTGCTTTTCACCTTTCCCTCACGGTACTGGTACACTATCGGTCTCTCGGGAGTATTTAGCCTTGCCGGATGGGCCCGGCGGATTCGCGCAGAATTACTCGTGCTCCGCGTTACTCAGGATACCACTAGGACTAAGGTCGCTTCGGATACAGGATTGTCACCTTCTACGATCGTTCTTTCCAGAACGTTCTCCTCACAACAAGTAATCCACGGCGTGGTCCTACAACCCCGGCTGTGCATTGCTACACAGGCGGTTTAGGCTCTTCCCCGGTCGCTCGCCACTACTGGGGGAATCATTGTTATTTTCTCTTCCTGCGGGTACTAAGATGTTTCAGTTCCCCGCGTTCGCCTCACCATATCAGAGATGGTGATAACTGTCCTTCAGACAGCTGGGTTGTCCCATTCGGAAATCCGCGCATCAAAGGTCATTTGCACCTACACACGGCTTATCGCAGCTTATCACGTCCTTCATCGCCTCCGAGAGCCAAGGCATCCACCAGACGCCCTAACTTTCTTTCGCCATAACTTCTCTTTTAATCTATAGTAACTATATAAACCATAGCTACCACAGAGAGAATGCTCATACTTTCAGCTGTAAATTGTTGAGATTTATTATCTAATCTTCAGTCTGACTTAATAAAAAGTCTTTACTTACAGTCTTGTGTCTCAATATGTCAAAGATCGCCGTGTCGCGAACGCCCTCCTTGTGTCGGGCTCAGGATTGACTGCGTCTATCCTGTTCGCACCACTTGGTGGAGAATAACGGATTCGAACCGTTGACCCCCTGCTTGCAAAGCAGGTGCTCTAGCCAGCTGAGCTAATCCCCCGTAAAAGAGGTGAGAGGTAAGAGGTGAGAGGTAAGAACCGACTCACACCGTAGTCCCAGGCAGACTTGAACTGCCGACCTCCACATTATCAGTGTGGCGCTCTAACCAACTGAGCTATAGGACTCTTAGTGGTCAGAGGGGGTACCCCTGCCCGGCCTCAACTATTCTCTAGATAAACAGAAGAAGTATACAAGAAAGCTGAAGGGTTGACAATCAACCTTGCTTACCTAACTATTCAGCGTCCTCTTTATTAGCGTGTTGACTTGACTTGCGTCTCGTCCACACACTCCAGAAAGGAGGTGTTCCAGCCGCACCTTCCGGTACGGCTACCTTGTTACGACTTAGCCCCAATTACCAGTTTCACCCTAGGCCGACCCTTGCGGTCACGGACTTCAGGTGCCCCCGGCTTTCATGGCTTGACGGGCGGTGTGTACAAGGCCCGGGAACGTATTCACCGCGCCATGGCTGATGCGCGATTACTAGCGAATCCAGCTTCATGGGGTCGGGTTGCAGACCCCAATCCGAACTGAGGATGGCTTTAAGGATTAGATCGCAATTGCCTGCAACCAACTCTCTGTACCACCCATTGTAACACGTGTGTAGCCCCGGACGTAAGGGCCGTGCTGATTTGACGTCATCCCCACCTTCCTCACACCTTACGGTGGCAGTACTGGCAGAGTGCCCAGCATTACCTGATGGCAACTACCAGAAAGGGTTGCGCTCGTTATGGCACTTAAGCCGACACCTCACGGCACGAGCTGACGACAACCATGCAGCACCTCCACAGGAGTCCCGAAGGACCTCATCATCTCTGAATCGTTCTCCTGCAGTTCAAGCCCGGGTAAGGTTCCTCGCGTATCATCGAATTAAACCACATGTTCCTCCGCTTGTGCGGGCCCCCGTCAATTCCTTTGAGTTTCACCGTTGCCGGCGTACTCCCCAGGTGGGATGCTTAACGCTTTCGCTTGGCCGCTGACATTGTATCGCCAACAGCGGGCATCCATCGTTTACCGTGCGGACTACCAGGGTATCTAATCCTGTTCGATACCCGCACTTTCGAGCTTTAGCGTCAGTTACACGCTGGAAGGCTGCCTTCGCAATCGGAGTTCTTCGTGATATCTAAGCATTTCACCGCTACACCACAAATTCCGCCTTCCTCGAGTGCACTCAAGTTCTCCAGTTCGCGACGCACTGCACAGGTTGAGCCCCTACATTTCACGTCACGCTTAAAAAACAGCCTGCGCTCCCTTTAAACCCAATAAATCCGGATAACGCCCGGACCTTCCGTATTACCGCGGCTGCTGGCACGGAATTAGCCGGTCCTTATTCTTCGGGTACATACAAAACACTACACGTAGTGAACTTTATTCCCCGACAAAAGCAGTTTACAACCCATAGGGCCGTCATCCTGCACGCTACTTGGCTGGTTCAGACTCTCGTCCATTGACCAATATTCCTCACTGCTGCCTCCCGTAGGAGTTTGGACCGTGTCTCAGTTCCAATGTGGGGGACCTTCCTCTCAGAACCCCTACTGATCGTTGGCTCGGTGGGCCGTTACCCCGCCGACTGCCTAATCAGACGCATCCCCATCCCTTAGCGATAAATCTTTGTTCCTCATCAGATGCCATCCAAGGAAAACATAGGGTATTAATTCGACTTTCGCCGGGCTATGCCCTACTAAGGGGAAGGTTGGATACGCGTTACTCACCCGTGCGCCGGTCGCCATCGCTGGTTGCAAGCAACCAACATGCTGCCCCTCGACTTGCATGTGTTAAGCCTGTAGCTAGCGTTCATCCTGAGCCAGGATCAAACTCTTCACTGTAAAAGTTATTTCTTTAATAGCAAGGACACTGCAAAAAAAAGCAGCGAACCATGCTGATTGTTCTGTACTCAAGGACGCCATATCCGAATAGTATCTCTGGTAAAGCTTCTCATTCTCAAAAACCGTCCCGAAGGACAGTATTGACGGTTGACTTCATATTACCCACGGCACTAATACTATAAAATAATAAAAGCACCGCGCTTCTTGTACTACTTCACTGTCTATGTAAATCTTTCAAAGAACTCTTTCTTTAGCGCTTCAGAGGTTGTTTCCTCGTTAGCGGATGCAATCTTCACTGAGATCATTCATGACGATAGGATCAATTATCATTGTTTCGTCATCAACAACATATAGTTCATGCTGTTCATCACGGTCATCGCTTTCAAGCACGAAAGCATAGGGTTTCATAACAGACATCTTGTCAATAAGCCCCGTATGCTCTCCCAACACTTTACGGAAGATGGCTGCAACCTGCTCGTAAAAATCATCGTCAGCAGCATTAATCCACTGTTCCACAACGCTTCGAGTTATCTCCTTATCGTCATCGTCATAGACCATGACCTCTCCATTCTCCTGAGACACACATATATGTATATCAGTAAGGACAGAAGCATCTTCTGACGAAGGGAACTTTTCTGCTATTTTCCTTACAATTCTTTCTACTTGGACTAAAGTTTGTTCTGTTGGTTCCATCTCAATTCTAATTGTTTGATAGTCCTGCAAAAGTACGAAAAAGATTGATAATTGCAAACGTTTACGGACAAAAATCAAAAAATATTCATGTCGCTTACTTATTTTTCGCAATTTTGTTGTAATTTTGCATTGCAAAAGACATGTTTTGCAAAACAAGCTATGGACAACTACATAAAACATCTAGGAATAATTGAAGATATAAACGGTGAGCACATAAGGGTTAAGATTACCCAATCCACTTCATGTGCTGCCTGTAAAGTAGCTGCCCATTGCAACGCATCGGAGTCTAAAGAAAAGATTATTGATGTATACAGTAATGCAAGTGAATATGACGTTGGCCAAACAGTTATTGTAAGCACGACAAAGACATCTGCAAAACTCGCATTGCAAATAGGGTTCATTCTTCCGCTAATAATTCTAATCGCAGCAATTTTGGCATTCAAGTTACTGAAATTCAACGACGAGACAGCTGCTATTTATTCACTACTATTACTTATACCTTATTATTTAATCGTCTACTCATTACGAAATTGGATAGAAAAGGACATAACATTTACTCTTTCGAAAACTGAATAGAGGAACAAAGTATAACAATAACAAACAAATATTATAAAAACAAACACTTATGAATTTAATTCTAATTGCAGTAATTGTTCTTGGAGCCATTGGACTGACGGCAGCGTTGGTTCTATATATCTGTTCCAAGAAATTTGCTGTGTTCGAAGACCCTCGTATCTCTCAGGTTAACGAGCTACTGCCTGGTGCAAACTGTGGTGGCTGCGGATATCCCGGATGCGGTGGTATGGCTGACGCACTCGTCAAAGGTGCTGATGCTGGAAGCCTTGACGGACTATTCTGTCCTGTAGGCGGAGCAGAAACAATGGGTAAGGTAGCAAGCCTTCTCGAGATGGCAATCGCCAACGGAGAGCCAAAGGTTGCGGTAGTAAGATGCAACGGAACATGCGACAATCGTCCGAAGGTAGCAGAATACTGCGGTCTTCGCACATGTGCAGCGATGCATGCCTGTGGTGCAGGAGAGACGTTATGCGGATACGGATGCCTCGGCTGTGGCGACTGTGTTAAAGCTTGTCAGTTTGACGCTATACAAATGAATGCCGAGACAGGAATACCAGAGGTCAACGAAGATAAGTGTACAGCATGTGGTGCATGCGTAAAGGCTTGTCCACGAAACATCATTGAGCTTCGCAAGAAGGGGCCTAAGGGCCGTCGCGTCTTTGTATCATGCGTCAACAAGGACAAAGGAGCAATTTCTATGAAAGCATGCAAGGTGAGCTGTATTGGTTGTGGCAAGTGTGAGAAAGAGTGTCCTTTCGGAGCAATCACTGTAGAAGGCAACTGTTCATACATAGACTTCGAGAAATGCCGTCTGTGCCGCAAATGCGTTACTGTTTGTCCAACGAAGGCAATTCACGACGTAAACTTCCCCACCCCAGCACCTGTAAAGAAAGCTGAAACTAACAAAGAAGAAAAGGAGGCACAAGCATGAATATTAGGACATTCAGTATAGGTGGTATCCACCCCGAAGAGAATAAGCTTACCCATGAGGTTGCCACAAAAGTGGCAGCACTACCTAAGCAAGCCATCTTCCCACTTAGCCAGCACATTGGTGCGCCAGCCAAGCCTGTAGTACAGAAAGGTGACAAGGTAAAAGTTGGAACGCTCATTGCCGAGGCAGGAGGTTTCGTTTCAGCACCTATTTATTCTTCTGTCAGTGGTACTGTTTTCAAAGTAGATACTGCTATTGACGCCACCGGTTATCGCAAGCCTGCTATTATTATTAATGTCGAAGGCGACGATTGGGAAGAACGCATTGACCGTTCTACTAGATTGGAACAAGTGAAAGACCATCCTGAGCTTACGCCTGAAGAGATAGTCGAGAGAATAAAGAAAGCAGGCGTCACCGGCATGGGTGGTGCAGGCTTCCCGACCTTTATAAAGCTATGCCCTCCACCAACGGCTAAAGCAGAATGTGTAATCATCAATGCCGTTGAGTGCGAACCTTACATCACAGCAGACTATCGTCTGATGATGGAAAAGGCGGACGAGATCCTTGTTGGTCTTGAGCTTCTCATGAAGGCTGCTAAAGTAACCAAAGGCTATATAGGCATTGAAACGAACAAGCCCGCTGCTATTGAGCTTCTTACGAAAAAACTTGCAGAATTAAATTCTCCTCTTTCTACCCAAGTAGAGGTGGTGCCTCTGAAACAGCGCTATCCACAAGGAGGCGAGAAACAACTCGTCGATGCTGTGATACGCCGTCAAGTACCAGCGCCTCCTGCAATACCAGTTAATGTTGGTGCCATTGTCCAGAACGTAGGTACAGCCTATGCTGTGTATGAGGCTGTAATGAAAAACAAGCCACTGTTTGAGCGTTATACCACCGTAACCGGAAAGTTACTTAAGAATCCAGGAAACTTCCTTGTTCGCATGGGAACGCCAATGAATGATCTCATTGAAGCCTGTGGCGGAATGCCGGAAGGCGACAATAAGTTGCTTGCAGGTGGTCCGATGATGGGTAAAGCCCTGACAACCACAGAGGTACCTGTCTGCAAAGGCACGAACTCCGTTACCATTCTCTCTGGTGACGATGCCAGGCGCAAAGAGGCTGAGCCCTGCATACGCTGTGCAAAATGCGTTAGTGCATGTCCTATGGGTCTTGAGCCATATCTATTGGCAAAGCTCAGTGAAGTGAAGAACTGGGAGAGAGCCGAACACGAAGACATTGTCAGCTGTATAGAATGTGGATCATGTCAGTTTACATGCCCTGCTCACCGTCCATTGCTTGACAATATACGTCAAGGCAAGGGTACGGTCATGGGAATCATTCGCAGCAGAGCAGCGAAAAAATAAACAATAACAGAACAAAAGAAAAAACATATAAGAAAATGAGTAAACTCATTGTTTCACTTTCGCCACACGCCCACGGAACAGACTCAGTGGAGCGCAACATGTACGGCGTTATGATAGCCTTGTTGCCCGCGCTGCTTGTCTCGTTCTATTACTTCGGACTTGGTTCGGTCATCGTTTGCACGACAAGTGTGGCAGCCTGCGTATTCTTAGAGTGGGCTATAAACACATTCATGCTCAAGAATCCCCGTAACACCATTCTAGACGGTTCAGCAGCGCTGACAGGTATCTTGTTAGGCATGAACCTCCCATCAAATCTTCCTATTTGGATAATAATAATAGGTGCATTGTTTGCCATCGGCGTAGGCAAGATGACCTTTGGAGGACTTGGTAGTAATATTTTCAATCCAGCTTTGGTAGGTAGATGCGCACTACTTGTTGCCTTCCCTGCACAGATGACTTCATGGCCTGTTTCAGGACAATGGACAAGCTACACTGACGCAACGACAGGTGCCACTCCTCTGGCCATAATGAAGGAAGCCATTAAAAATGGAGATGTGGAAGTGCTCAACAAGTTGCCAGATGCATTTAGCATGCTCCTTGGCGACTACTCAATGGGAGGAGGCGCTGGTACCATTGGCGAGATTTGCGGTCTTGCTCTTATCGCTGGTTTGTTGTTTATGCTTTGGCGCAAAATCGTCACATGGCATATACCAGTGAGCATCATTGCGACAGTATTCGTGTTCAGCATGATTCTACATCTTGTCAACCCGATCTATGCCGATCCTACAACGGTTATCTTGAGCGGTGGTCTCATGCTTGGAGCATTCTTTATGGCTACAGACTACGTCACTTCCCCAATGACGCCAAAAGGCCAGATAATCTACGGTATTTGTATCGGTCTGCTGACAGTCATTATCCGTAACTGGGGTGCTTATCCTGAAGGCATGTCATTTGCCATTCTCATAATGAATGCCTTCACCCCACTCATTAACAATTACATCAAGCCCAAGCGCTTCGGTGAAGTACCCGCTAATAAATAAAGGAGGACAAAGACAATGAAGAAACTTGAATCATCTTTACTGAACATGACGCTGGTACTTACTGGTGTAGCAGTAATAATGGGAGCCATCCTTGCCTATGTCAACAATCTGACAAGCGGTCCAATAAATGAACAGAAAGAAAAAGCACTGGCTGATGGTATCAAAACCGTAATGGCGAGTGACGATGTTGTAGTTGACAGTCCTGACACAGTGAAGCAACATGACTCAAAAGGCAAAGAGCTCACCTTTATTATATATAAGGCGAAGGATAGCAAAGGTACCAACTTGGGTGCTGCCGTAGAGAGCACTACAGGAGGTTTTGGAGGCAATCTTAGGGTACTCGTAGGTTTCACTCCTGACGGTGCCGTACTTGGCTACACACTTCTCGAGCATGCTGAGACACCTGGTTTGGGAGCCAAAGCCGACAAGTGGTTCCAGAAAGGCGAGAAAGGCGATATCGTGGGCAAGAAGCCTGGCGAAAAGCCACTCGGAGTAACAAAGGACAATAAAGGCGATGAACAGCAGGTTGAAGCTATAACAGCATCTACCATTACTAGCCGTGCCTTCCTCACAGCAGTAAACAACGCTTATAATGCTTACAAGTCACAGTCTGTAGATGGTGTAAGCGGTGCAACTTCAAATGCTGAAAACAAAAAAGACTGACAATTATGAACTACATAGAAATAATTAAGAACGGCATCGTAAAAGAGAACCCTACGTTTGTCTTGATGCTCGGCATGTGTCCCACACTTGCCACTACCACCAGTGCCACAAACGGTATGGCTATGGGCTTGGCTACCATGGCAGTACTTATCTGCACTAACGTAGTCATATCATGTATGAAGAGCTTAACGCCCGATAAGGTACGAATTCCGGTATTCATCGTCATTATAGCAGCTTTCGTAACAATACTACAGATGATTATTAAAGCCTACCTGCCTGACATTGATGCAGCTCTCGGATTATTCATTCCCCTTATTGTTGTAAACTGCGTCATCCTCGGACGTGCCGAAGCCTTTGCTGCTAAACAGAGTCCTCTGGCATCACTCTTCGACGGTATAGGTATAGGTTTAGGATTCACCTTAGGTCTGACGTTACTTGGCATATTCCGTGAGATCCTAGGCTCAGGTTCTGTCTTTGGATTTACCTTAATACCAGAGACTTACAACATTCTTCTCTTCGTATTACCTCCAGGCGCATTCATCACGCTTGGCTTCCTCATTGCGATTGTGAACAAGATGCGCAGCAATGCATAAAACCCGACATCAGAACATCGTAATATCGTTATAAAAAAATGTAAGAATCTATGGAATTTGTTCTCATATTCATTTCTGCCATATTCGTAAACAACATTGTGTTGTCACAGTTTCTCGGTATATGCCCATTTCTTGGCGTATCAAAGAAAATAGACACTTCGTTAGGCATGTCAGCAGCTGTTGCATTCGTCCTCACGCTGGCAACGATTGTCACATGGCTAGTACAAAAGTTCGTACTTGATGCCTTCGGATTACAGTATCTACAGACAATAGCATTTATCCTAGTCATAGCATCACTTGTTCAGATGGTAGAGATTATTCTGAAGAAGGTGTCCCCTGCCCTCTATCAAGCACTTGGCATCTTCCTGCCACTCATAACGACCAACTGTGCCGTGCTTGGTGTCGCTATACTCGTCATACAGAAAGACTTCAATCTTCTGCAGTCTGTTGTTTATGCTTTCTCTACCGCCATTGGTTTCGGTCTTGCCCTAACTGTTTTTGCCGGCATACGCGAGCAGTTGGAACTTGCCAACATTCCCAAAGGCATGCAGGGCATGGCAATAGTACTCGTCACGGCAGGACTTCTCAGCCTTGCATTCATGGGCTTCTCCGGTGTTGACGGAGGCTTGAAAGTCTTGTTTGGTATCGACTAATTCTTAAAACGCATAATACATGGAGTCATTAAAGATTGCCTTTTGGGCTTGCTTGGTATTAGTATTTTATACTTATCTCGGCTATGGAATTCTTCTCTTCTTGCTGCTGAAACTTAAGCAGTTGTTCTGCAAGAAAGAGCAGAAGCCCGTTCTCCCTGCAGACGAGTCACAATTCCCTGATGTGACACTTATGATTTGCGCCTTCAATGAAGAAGAAATCATTAAGGAGAAAATGGAGAATATACGCCAGCTCGACTACCCGAAAGACAAGCTCTGTGTCATGTGGGTGACCGATGGCTCCAGCGACCACAGCAATGAGCTGCTTTCTGAATACGGTGATGAGATTACACTCGTTTTCTCTCCCGAACGTCGTGGAAAAGCAGCCGCCATGCAACATGGTCTGCAAGTCAACAAGTCAGAATATGTGGTATTTACTGATGCCAACACCATGCTCAACCCAGGCAGCATAAAAGAAATAGTACGCCTATTCATGAGAGAAGACGTGGGATGCGTCAGTGGTGAGAAACGCGTTGCTGCTCGGCATGAAGGTCAGGCTGCAGCTGAAGGTGAAGGTATCTACTGGAAATACGAGAGCACCCTGAAGCGCTGGGACAGTGCGCTCTATTCCGCAATGGGCGCTGCAGGTGAGCTGTTCGCCGTACGTATGAGCGTCTATGAGGCAGCGCCAAGTAACGCCCTCCTTGATGACTTCATGATTTCAATGCTCATACTCAAGAAAGGATACAAGATTGCATATACAAGCGATGCATATGCTATGGAATATGGCTCTGCCAACATGGAAGAAGAATCAAAGCGCAAGCGTCGTATTGCTGCAGGCGGACTACAGAGCATCTGGTGGCTGCGCTCTCTGATGAATCCATTCAAATATCCTATCACGAGTTTCCTGTTTGTATCACACCGTGTGTTGCGATGGAGCATCACTCCTTTTGCCCTTCTCGCACTCATACCTCTCAATGTGGCACTCGTCATGATGAAAGGTGGCACCGTATATACCGTAATATGGATACTGCAAATATTATTCTATTTATCGGCATTCATGGGCTATCTTATGGCATCAAGAGGCAAGAAAAACAAGCTTCTTTATGTCCCTTATTACTTCCTTTTCATGAACATCAATGTATTCCGAGGCATCAGTTACCTGCGTTCTCATAAGAGCAGCGGAGCATGGGAAAAGGCTAAAAGAGGTTGAAAAAGCAATCAATTTAGTGTAATTTGCGCGATTTACATCAAGAAATAACGGATTCTGAACCACTTTTTGCTATTTTTAGACCTATGTAAGAAAAAAACAATGTAAATTTGTGGCGTTTTAAAGCAAAAATTGCATTTTAGAACGCAAACAAAAGGACGATGGATCAAGATCAAAAGGAAATTTTGCTTCAACGCTATGCCGATGCTAATCACAAATTACAGATTGCTCAGCAACAACTGGAGCAGGCCAACAAGAAATTGACGGAATATGAGAAGAAAGCGGCTAAAGCCATGAAGGAGAGCCGCATGAAATCATTATTCCTTGCCAACATGTCACATGAGATTAGGACGCCTCTTAATGCTATCGAAGGTTTTTCACGCATCATGGCTGAGACAGACTCTGCCGAAGAGCGCATGAAATTCATGGAGATTATTGAGAGTAATAATAGCCGTCTGCTTAGTCTTGTGAACGAGATTCTTGACCTTAGTCGTGTGGAGTCTGGAGAGATTGAAATCAAGAAGGCGCCTACAGACCTTCAGGGACTCATGAGCAGCATAAAGCAACTGTTCAAGTTCCGCTGTCCTGAAACAGTAAGTCTGAAGGCTACTGTTCCAAACATGTCAGTAACAATGACCACTGACGAGAACCGTCTCACTCAGGTATTCTCAAACCTCATTTCGAATGCCCTTAAGCATACACCACGCGGTTCCATTGTCTTCGGTTACAATTTCAAGGATGATGGCCAGACCATCTCTTTCTATGTAAAAGACACCGGTTCAGGTATTTCTCCCGATTTCATAGGTCACATATTTGACGCATACGCCTCTAAGGATGCCGAACAGCAAAAGGGCTATGGTCTCGGTCTGGCTCTATGTAAGATTATTGTAGAGAAGATGGGCGGCACTATCAGTGTTGAATCAGAAATGGGCGTTGGCTCTACGTTCACATTCAACATGCCTTTCCACGGTACGGTAGGTGGCATATCAACCAGCAACCGTGCAATGACAAACGTACGCACTATTAGAGCTAAGAATTCTACTGACGAGTCCAATCTGAAGACCATACTTGTAGCAGAAGATGAGGAGAGCAACTATGAGCTCGTTCGCATTGTACTGAACAAGCGCTATCGTCTGCTGCGTGCTCACAACGGCATTGAAGCAGTAACAATGAATGAAGACGAAAAGCCCGATCTCATTCTCATGGACATACGCATGCCCGAAATGAATGGTCTTGACGCTACACGTATTATAAAAGAGGTAAACCACGACGTACCAGTCATTGCACTCAGTGCCTACGCATTTGAAGAGAACATACGCGAAGCGAAGTTAGCCGGATGTGATGAGTTCATGGCAAAGCCGTTCCGTGTTGAAGATCTTATAGAGACTGTCAAGAAATATATTGGCGAATAATTTCAGACATGGGTAAGCTTGCTGTTTATAAGTATTTTTCTTTAATGATTTTGGTCATCACTATTTTGGTGGCCATATTTACATTTTTCGGACTTTTCGGTGGAAACTTCAATCCTGTCCACGAGACAGCTATCGCAATGATTGTATATGTCCTGCCGTTTCTTGTTGCAGGAAATATTATTGTCCTTGCCTATTGGCTTATACGCCGTCGCTGGCACTGGGCAGCCATTCCCTTCATCACGCTTTTGTGTAGCTTGCCATACATAGGAACAGTATATCAATTAGGGCTGTTCAATCCTGATACCAGTCAGTCTGGCTTTAAGATAGCGAGCTATAATGTTGCAATGTTCGGACGCGAGATCTCAGGTTTCAAGGCAGAAGACATCCTCTCCGAAATGCGACGCCAGAATGTTGACATCCTGTGCATTCAGGAATATATGGAGATGAGCGGTGACAAAAACAACACCCAGAGTTACAAGACCTACTTCCCATATATGGCAAAGGGGAAGAACGACATGGTAGTATTCAGTCGTTTTCCAATCAGATCTTCTGAGACAATTGACTTTGGTGTAACCAACAATAGTGCCATGTGGGCAGACATTGATATCAACGGCAAAATGGTTCGTGTATTTAATGCCCATCTTGAGACAACAGGTTTCAACCGCACGCTCCGTAAATTTGCAAAGATGGAGATGCAAGGTGCCAATGTTGAGGAAAATGCGTTTATTCGTGCCATCTATGGTAACTACACAAACGGCATGGTCAAGCGTGCCGTTCAAGCCGACCTTATGGCTCGTAAGATAAAAGAAAGCAAATATCCCCCTATTGTCTGTGGTGATTTCAACGATGTGCCCTACTCTTTCACATATAACACCATGAAGGGTGACCTCGTTGACGGATTCAAGGAGTGCGGCAAAGGCTTGATGCATACTTTCCGTGGCAACAAGAAAGTCCGCATCGACTATATCTTCCACGACGAAAGCATGACTGGCGAGAAATACTATAAGCTTGACCTCAGCTACTCTGATCACTGTCCAGTGTTCATGAAGATATCGACGCTGTAAAGCATACGATGTGTCTGAGCAAGCCAATCCATCTATCATAAAGGCTAAACAATGGAAAGACAGCACATCATCCTATCCTCCAATCTTGAGAAGTCACTTACCGATGCCATCACTTCGCAGAAGGCAGACAAATTGTTTGTGCTAACTGATGAGACAACACAAAAGTTATGTCTTCCCCTAATAAAGGATATCCCTTGCATGAGCGGTGCATCGCCCATTGTAATAAAAGCTGGCGATGAGAACAAAAGTCTCGAAGCCGTAGTACATGTATGGGAAGAGCTGCAGCACATGGGTGCAACACGCCATTCGCTGCTAATCAACCTCGGTGGAGGTATGGTTACCGACCTCGGAGGATTTGCGGCTTCTACATTCAAACGTGGTATCCATCTCATAAACATTCCCACCACCCTTCTCTCTATGGTTGATGCCTCTGTTGGAGGCAAGACAGGCTTTAATTTCGGAGGTCTGAAAAATGAGATTGGTGTATTCCGCAATGCCTCTTCAGTAATTCTCGACACCACATTCCTCAACACGATGGACCATGAGAACATCCTTTCCGGCTATGCCGAGATGTTGAAACATGGACTGATAAACAACGAGAAGATGCTTGCCGAACTGCTTACTTTCGACGTAGAGCATCCCGACCTAAGTGTGCTTCAACGAATGGTAGCCGAAAGCGTGGAAGTGAAGCAGCACATTGTCCTTGAAGACCCCACAGAACAAGGCATCCGTAAAGCACTTAATTTAGGTCACACTATTGGCCATGCCTTTGAGTCGTTAGCACTGAAGAGACAGCCTGTGCTGCATGGCTACGCTGTGGCATGGGGATTGGTGTGCGAACTATATCTAAGCGTCGTAAAAATGGGTTTCCCCACTGAGCGCATGAGACAGGTGGTTAGATTCATCTTCGACAACTACGGACGCATGCCTATCAGCTGCAATGACTATCCTACACTCATTGAGCTGATGACCCACGACAAAAAGAATGTGGCAGGAAAGATAAACTTCACACTACTTGGAGCTGTTGGCGACATTCGCATCAACCAGACAGCAACTAAGGAAGAGATTGAGGAAGCGCTCGATTTTTATCGCGAAGGGTAAACAACCTTTCGCTTTTTTTCGCCACAGATTATATTGCAGCTAAGTGCTCTGCTTATATTGCAGCTATACGTTCTGCCTCTTTGCGGGCAGGCTTTCCTGTTTCAGTAAGCGGAACGCTCTCTACTGTTCTATAGTAACGAGGTTGCCAGTGTTTCGGAAGGACTCTTTTACAAACCTCCTTTACCTCATCTATATCTCCCTCAGTCAGTAGAGCCACCACCTCGCCGAACTTCTCATCCTTGCGGCGTGTTATAACAAATGGTGCTTCAAGGTAAGGTTTCAACATTCGTTCCACCTCTTCTATCTGGATTTTTATTCCTCCGGAACATACCACATTGTCCTTACGTCCAATGATACGGAAACATCCGTCAGGTGCTATCTCTGCAATATCGTTGGAAAAGAGACGGTCTTTGCACACAAGCGGTGCATCGATAATCAGACAACCATCTTCCGACAAAGCAATCTTTACTGAATCAAACGGTTTGTACCATTCACTCGCATCTTTACCACTAAGTCGTCGCAGAGCAATGTGCGACAACGTCTCAGTCATTCCATAAGTACTCCACACAGCATTAGGGAAGTTCCTCAACTCCGCTTCCAGTGCTTCATCAATAGCACCTCCACCAATTATAAGGTGACGTATCTGCATAAGTCTTTCGCGCTCTTCAGGCACCTGAAGACTGTTGTACACTTGCAGCGGCACCATAGCAGCGAAAGAAATATCAAGAGGAGTATTTTTGTTATTATTCTGAGCTCCAGCAAACACATAATCAGCCAGCGGATGTCCTGTCGGTGTTACGCTAATCAGTTTCAATCCTCTTGTCAGCGCGCGTACCACCATCATTTTGCCTGCAATATAATCAAGTGGCATACACAGCAGAGCAGTGTCGCCAGCAGTAAGACCGAGGAAGTCGCATGTAATACGAGCCGATGCTTCCATGCGTTTTTTCTCTACCCACAATGGTTTGGGGGCACCAGTTGAACCACTGGTGTGTACAAGAACCTTGTCACTATCATTTTGCCATTCGGCAATAAATTCCTCTAAAGTCAACTGAGTGTTATTTATTATGAACTACGAAAAGTTTATCGCCTCGTATTTCAAGTGGCATGTTAATATTGTCAGTAAACAGTTGTCCTGTGCCAAGTCCCTGTGGCATTCGGATATTATCGCCATATACAGAGCTACAGAACTGTGCTATTGCATTCAAGCCAATGTTGCTCTCCAGTGCCGATGTTATCCAAGAGCCTATGCCTTCCTCACGTGCTATATCTATCCACTCCCTGCAACCAGTCATACCGCCATGAAGCGATGGTTTCAGCACTATATAGGCAGGCTTTATTATTCGCAGCATCTGTCGCTTTGCATCAGGATTGTTTATACCTATCAGCTCCTCGTCGAGAGCTATTGGCAGTGGTGCTTCGCGACATAGTTCAGCCATTGCAGCCCATTGTTTCTGCTTAATAGGTTGTTCAATGGAGTGTATTGCATATTGTGACAGCAGCTCCAGCTGATACAAGGCATTCTCCGGCTTGAAGCCACCGTTTGCGTCAAGACGCAACTCAACTTCATGATATGAGAATCTTTCTCTGATACGCTTAACAAGATCCAGCTCCCTGTCAAAGTCAATGGCTCCGACCTTCAGTTTCACGCAGTGGAAGCCTTTGGACAGTTTCTCTTCCATGCGTTCCAGCATCTCGCCATATGAGCCCATCCACACAAGACCATTGATAGTGATTCCCTTTTCTCCACGACTGAAAGCGGTGTCAAAAAGCAATGGAACATCAGATATTGGAGACAAACTATCAGACTTCTCAAACGCGA
This sequence comes from Prevotella sp. E13-27, assembly GCF_023217965.1. Lineage (NCBI taxonomy): Bacteria > Pseudomonadati > Bacteroidota > Bacteroidia > Bacteroidales > Prevotellaceae > Prevotella > Prevotella sp. E13-27. The sequence continues at coordinate 1,560,711 of NZ_JALPSC010000002.1, forward strand.
GCATTGCCGTCTCAATACCGAAGAGCATTGATGGGAAGTCACGCAATGCTTCGTAATCTATGGTTCCAGTATGCTCCAGCTCACGACAGAAGCTACAGAGAACTTCGCCATAGTCTGGACGTGCGTCACAGCTAAGATCAGGCAATGGTGCACACTCACCAATGCCATAACGCGAGTCATCTTTTATTTCAACGAACCAAGATTTACGTTCATTGTATATTCCACGAGATGTTGTTGCCGGCTGTTTGAAATGAAACACCCTTTCACTAACGGTAATTTTCATTTCTTATTTTGCTGCGTTATTCACAACCTTCGAAACCTTTCCGTCACGCTTCACGACATAGATGCCTTTCTTTGACATTGAGCCAGTCTCAACGCGACAACCATTCAAGTCATAGACCAATGAACGTCCATCGTTTACAATGGCAGTCAGCCTTTCTACTGAAGCCGATATCTCTGTGTCGTTCTTATCGAAATTCTGTGTGCCGCCTGAGTAGGTTATTGTGCCATCAGCCTTGATAGCCTTGCCCTGATATCCGCTTATAGAGAGCGTTCCGTCAAGCATGTAGAAGTTGCCGGTATCCTCATCCTCGTGGTCTGTCTTCACTCCTGTCGATTCTGTGCCGGCCAGCTCTACCTGTATTCCGTCGTCCTGCGCCCCAGTAATTGTCACCGTACCACTTTCCATTAACATATACTCCTTACAGTGTATAGCATCCTTTGCAGCAGCAGTGATATTCAGCGTAGCGTTCTTCACTTCAAGATACTCCTTGACGTATATGCCATGACGAGAATTGCCCACAACGTTCAGCACGCCCTTGCCCTTCATCTTCAGGTGTCCCTTGCAGTGCAGACATCCGTTGTAATCCTCATTTGCACCATCGGCAATGCTGTTCACTGTGTTTTTCTTAACACTGAGTGTTATGCGCTTACCATTCTGGATATTAATTGCAGGACCAGCAGGATTGGTCAGTGTCAGTCCGCTCAGTTCCACGGTTGACTTAAATGCGCCCTCCATATAGAATTCACCATCTGTCGATGAGCCAGAAAGCACATAAGTTATTTCACCATAGACATTGTTCAGCGTAGCATCTACACCAGCAAAGCTTTCATCCTGCACTATTTTCACATGCGACGAATTTGCGCTCTGCACTGTTACATAGCTACTGATATTTGACGCCACAGTCACTGTGGCGCTATTCCCATTATAGACAATCTCTACCGTATTGTTGTCCACAGCACTTGCATTGCCAACTGAAAGCAGCATGGCAACCAAAGACAGAAAGAAAAACTTTTTCATTGTTTTATAGTTCCAAGATTAAATATTCATTCAAAAAATCGCGGCAAATATACGAAAATGTGTTGAAATACGAAAAAAAAACTGCATTCTTTTGGCTGTTATTGAATAAAATACTACTTTTGTTGCACCTAAAATCTACAAAAACTGCAGTTACCATGATTATAAGCTCAACAAAGACCAAGGTCGTAGGTGTCAACATTGGTTACGAAGAAATAAACTATGCCATTGTTGACGTACGAGGAAAGATTCTAGCTGAAAGTTCTTTTCCCATGCCTACAGATCAGGACATCAATGGATTCATCGCATTACTATGTGATGGTATCACCAACCTTATCTTAGAGAACGACAGCTATGAGAACATCCGTTCTATTGGCATAAGTGTGCCAAGCGGTAACTTCACGACAGGCAGCATTGTCAATTCCTTAAGTCTTCCATGGAAAGGTGAGATACCATTGGCAGCCATGCTCCGTGATCGTCTTGGTCTTGCCGTAGCAGTAGGTAATAATGCCCACGTAAGAGCTATAGGCGAATCCACCTATGGATGTGCCCACGGCATGAACGACTTCATTGTCATCACCCTTGGTCATGGTTTTGGCAGTTGCATGTTCTCTAACGGACATGTCCACATGGGTAACAACGGTTTTGCCGGTGAGATTGGCCACTGTTGCGTTGAGCCTGAAGGACGCCTTTGCAGATGTGGAAGACGCGGCTGCCTTGAAACTTACTGTGCTTCTGACGGAATAGTGCTCACTGCCCGCGAGCTCATGGCTTCCACTGACAAGCCATCGCTGCTCCGCGACCTTGAAGAGCTTACGCCAAAGACTATTCACGAATGCTGTGAACGTGGCGACGAGCTGGCCATTGAAGTGTACAACAAGACAGGTTTCGTCCTTGGATTAGGTCTTGCCAACTATGCTTCCATTGCCAACCCAGAGGCGATTATTATAACTGGCGGTATAAGCAAGGCCGGCAAATGGCTCTACGAACCCACCAACGCATCGTTTGAGGAGCATGTGTTCCACAATATTGCCGACAGGGTTAAGATCATGCGCTCGTCGCTTCCCGATAACGAGCGCGATGTTCTTGGTGCCAGTGCCCTTGCATGGAATGTAAAAGAATACTCACTTTTTAAATAATACAAGAAATACAAACTCGTATGCAACAAGAAATCAAGAGCCGCGTTGTTGGTGTCGATATCAGCATAAAGCGCACGACCTACGCCATTGTCGATGTAAGAGGAAACATCCACGCCTCCGACCATTTCCCAACGACCGACTATACTACAGCAAATGATTTTATCACTGCCCTCAGCGAGAAAATCATTACTATGACTGAGGCTAATGGAGGCTATGAGCAGATTCGCTCTATTGGTGTCAGTTCTCCCAGTGCCAACTTCCTCACCGGATGCATAGAAAATGCTGCCAACCTCCCCTGGAAGGGCATCATTCCCCTTGGAGCCATGCTTCGCGACCGCATGGGCATTGCTGTGGCAGTGGGCAACGACGCCCATGTTTCAGCTCTCGGAGAATACTCCTACGGCTGTGCCCACGGCATGAACAATTTTATCATTGTGTCTCTTGGCCACGGCATTGGCAGCTGCATCTTCTCCAATGGCAAGGTACACTTTGGCGCCGATGGCTTTGCTGGCGAGATTGGTCACGCCTGTGTTGAGCACAATGGCCGTGAATGCGGCTGCGGACGCTACGGATGTCTGGAAGCATACTGTGCTGAGAAGGGCATCATCAAGACAGCTCAGGAAATGCTTGAGCAGTCTGACGAGCCTTCACTGATGCGCTCACTTGATAGGATAAGCCCCAAAGGAATAGCGGAATGCTGTGAGCAAGGTGATAAGATGGCAATAGAGGTATATCGCAAGACTGGCGAGATTCTAGGACTGGCAGTAGCCAACTATGCGTCTATTCTCGACCCTGAAGCAGTCATTTTCACTGGTGGCATCTCCAATGCCGGCAAATGGCTCTTCGACCCTGCCTACGAATCATTCGAGGCTCATGTCTTCCACAACATCCGTGGTAATGTAAAGTTCCTTCGCTCCACTATCTCCGACCGTGAGCGTGATGTCCTCGGAGCCAGCGCTCTGGCATGGGGCATCAAGGAATATTCGTTGTTTAAGTAAGGAGCAATGAATGTAGATCATATCAATCAGATTATAAACGAAAAGCCCAATCTTAGTACCGCCCTCGGGATGGAGTTCATTTCCACTCCCGAGGACGATACATGTATGGCACGCATGAAGGTTGACGAGCGCAATCGTCAGCCTTTCGGGTTCCTCAGTGGTGGTGCATCGCTTGCCCTTGCCGAGAACCTTGCCGGCGTAGGCTCTTCTTCGCTGTGCCCAGGCTGTGCATGTGTGGGTATAGAGGTTAGCGGCAGTCACGTTAAAGCCGTTGTTGAAGGCGACACCGTCACCGCCTTTGCCCACATGCTCCACAAAGGCTCAACGCTTCATGTGTGGCAGGTCGATATCAAAGACACAAGCGGAGAGCTCATCTCAAGCGTACGTGTTACTAACTATGTTATCAAAAAAGGTAGCAAATAACCTTTTCCCACTAATCCTATGAATCCATTTGCCATCTATCGTTTTCCTCACTTCCAGCAGTGTACTCTCATTGAGCAGACGTCAGGCGAGCCACAGCGCTTGTCTTCGCTTGGCGGACTCAGCGAGCATAGCGGATTCGTAGTGGCTCCTTTCCAAATAAACGACGACACCCCTATACTCCTTATACGTCCTGACCGCGTAAGCGCCGTTGAGGTGAAAGAGCCTTCTTGCAACATGCCGTCAATAGCTTCTGAGAAAGATCATCACGCTGAGTACGCCATTGACTTTGCCAACTTTCATTCCCAACTTGAGACAGGTGCCTTTCAAAAGATAGTCCTCGCTCGCAGTGCCGACATTAGTCTTACTGCCGATGCCGACCCCATGCAGCTGTTTTGGCGTGCATGCAAGCGCTATCCACGCCTGTTCATCGCCCTGGTCTCACTGCCCGATGGCAGCTACTGGCTTACAGCTACTCCTGAGATTCTTCTTGAGGGTTCAGGCAACAAATGGCGTACCATTGCCCTTGCAGGTACCATGCAACTTGAAGGCGACCAGCTACAGGGCGAAGGCGAGGATGTGCGTTGGTCAACGAAGAACATTCAAGAGCAGTGTTACGTAGCAACCTATATTGCCGAGTGTCTGGAACAGTTCTCACTGCCTTTCAACGAAGAAGGACCGCGCACTGTCCGTGCTGCCAACCTTGTTCACCTGCGCAGCGACTTTACCTTCGACATGACTGCTGAAACCAACATAGGTCTTTTGCTACAGACCCTACACCCCACCCCAGCCGTGTGTGGACTGCCCAAACGCAAGGCATTCGATTTCATTGTACAGCATGAGCACGCTCCACGTCAGTACTACAGCGGATTCATGGGGCCTCTTCAGATGCCATCGGCCAACTGTTCTACAGAGACTCATCTCTATGTATCACTTAGATGCATGCATGTCATGGGCAGCCATTGCACGCTCTATGCTGGTGGCGGACTGCTTTGCGACAGCATTTCTGAGCTTGAATGGCGCGAGACTGAGGCTAAGATGCAGACAATGAGAGGGGTGATAAGTTGAGAGGTGAGAGGTTAGAGGTAAGATTTTTTATTATGTACAGCAATAAAGAGAACGTAAACATACTGACAGCGCTGCTTGTAGCTCATGGTGTGAAGCATGCCGTGGTCTGTCCTGGCAGCAGAAACGCAGCCATTGTACATAACCTTAACGAATGTCCATCGATAGAGTGCCATCCTGTCACTGACGAGCGCTCAGCGGGCTTCTACGCACTTGGCATCACTCAGGCCACTGGCGAGCGTGTCGTGGTATGCGTAACCAGCGGCACAGCACTTCTTAACCTTGCACCTGCTGTTGCCGAGGCTTTCTATCAGCACCGCCCACTCATCGTTATCTCTGCCGATCGTCCTGAGGCGTGGATTGATCAGCTCGACGGACAGACCCTTCCCCAGGGCGACGCACTCGGCCGTTTTGTCAAGAAAGCGGTGTCACTGCCCGAACCCATTGCTCCGTCAGCCGACAGCTCAAGCGATGCCAAAGAGCGCTATATCACCGACTGCTGGCATTGCAACCGTCTTGTCAACGAGACATTAATAATAAGGAACGCGCCCGCACATATAAACATACCCATCACTGAGCCTCTGTTCTCCTTCACTGTGGCAGAGCTTCCCCATGAACGGAAAATTGACTTCCAGCCTGCCGACATATCACAAACCATGCTCAGTCATGTGACCCACATGTTCATGCAGTCGCGCCGCCCCATGCTCATCAGCGGACAGCCCATGAACGCACTCATGGACGAGGCAGTCATCATGGCAGGCGATGACGAGCGCTACGTGCCCGACTTCGTTGTCTATACAGGCGGTGCCATTGTCAGCAAGCGTCTGAAGCGATTCCTGCGTCGCGCCAAGGAGACATGGGCCATCAACGCTGAAGGCGAAGTCAACGACACGTTCATGAACCTCACCAACGTCATTCAGGGCGATGGCGAGGTTGTTGCCGATTACCTGCGCTTCATGCTCGAACAACAGCCCCACCCCTTCGTCACCCTTTGGAACGAGCTCCTGCAGCGCGCTGCCCAGCGCCTTCAGGCCTACGAGCCTCCTTTCTCACAGATGGCAGTAGTGAAAATGCTAGAGACGAGCATCAGTACAGCTACAGATGCCACAGGCTCTCTGTCCTATTATGTCCACTATGCCAACAGCAGCGCCATTCGTCTTGCCAACATCTATGCCCGCCATGCTGTGTTCTGCAACCGTGGCGTCAATGGCATCGAGGGTTCACTCTCCACGGCAGCAGGCTTCTCGCTCGTGGCCGACAAGCCCGTGGTGTGCGTCATTGGCGACCTTAGCTTCTTCTACGACCAGAACGCGTTGTGGAACAAGCAGCTTGATGGTCGTCTTCGCATACTGCTTTTGAACAATCGTCGAGGCGGCATCTTCAACATGCTCCCTGGACTGGAGAAGAGTCCTGCTCGCGACAGCTTCGTTGCTGCAGCCCATGACACCACTGCAGAGGGAATATGTCAGCAGAACGACATCTACTATCAGCGTGCCGATGACATGGAGACCACTGCCGAAGGTCTGCGTCTGCTGCTCTCTGCTCAGTTCTCGCGTCCCATGGTACTTGAGGTCACTACCGATGCGTCTGCTGACGAGCAAACCTATAAAGCATGGCTCAACCCCAATAACCTAATAACCTAAACGACCAAACAACCAAACAACCAAACCCCCAAACGACCAAAAACTGGCACGATATTTGCTAATAGCTTTTATTGTAAAGAGTAACATAAAAAGATAATTTACAATAAAGCTATGCAAAAAGGTAACATCGGGGTTACTACCGAGAACATTTTCCCCGTCATCAAAAAGTTTCTCTACAGCGATCATGAGATTTTCTTGCGCGAGATGGTCAGCAATGCCGTCGATGCTACACAGAAGATGAAGACCCTTGCCGAGAAGGGCGAATTCAGTGGCGAGCTGGGCGACCTCACAGTACATGTAAGCCTCGACACCGAGAAGGGCACCATCACCATCAGCGACCGCGGCATAGGCATGACCGAGGAGGAGATTGACAAGTACATCAATCAGATTGCCTTCTCAGGTGTCACCGACTTCCTTGAGAAATACAAGGACAATGCCAACAACATCATCGGCCACTTCGGACTTGGCTTTTACTCATCATTCATGGTGTCTAAGAAGGTAGAGATCATCACCAAGAGCTATCGTGAAGGTTCAAAGGCAGTGAAGTGGAGCTGCGATGGTTCGCCAGCCTATGAGATTGACGATGCCGAGCGCGAGAGCCGTGGTTCCGACATCATCCTCTATATCGACGATGACTGCAAGGAGTTCCTCGAGAAGCAGAAGATTGAGTCACTGCTCAACAAATACTGCAAGTTCCTGCCTGTGCCCGTGGCTTTCGGCAAGAAACAGGAGTGGTCTAAGGACGAGAGCAAGATGGTTGACACAGCCGAGGACAACATCATCAACAGCGTAGAGCCACTGTGGACAAAGACTCCGTCGACGTTAAAAGACGAGGACTACAAGTCGTTCTATCGCACCCTCTACCCCATGCAGGACGAGCCTCTGTTCTGGATTCACCTCAATGTTGACTATCCTTTCAACCTCACGGGTATCCTCTACTTCCCACGCATCAAGTCCAACATCGAGATTCAGCGCAACAAGATTCAGCTCTACTGCAACCAGGTGTTTGTCACCGACCAAGTTGAGGGCATCGTGCCTGAGTTCCTCACACTGCTTCATGGTGTTATCGACTCTCCCGACATCCCTCTTAACGTCTCTCGTTCTTATCTGCAGAGCGACCGCGAGGTGAAGAAGATCTCTACCTATATCACTAAGAAGGTGGCCGACCGTCTGAAGGCAATCTTCAACGAGGACCGCAAGGCCTACGAGGAGAAGTGGGACGACCTGAAGCTTTTCATCAACTACGGCATCCTCACTGAGGAGAACTTCTACGACCGTGCCAAGGACTTCTCTCTGTTCAAGGACACCGAGGGCAAGTATTTCACCTTTGAGGAGTATCACAAGCTCATCGAGGCATCACAGAAAGACAAGAACGACCAGCTCGTTTATCTCTATGCCACCGACAAGGAAGAGCAGTACAGCTACATCAAGGCTGCTCAGGACAAGGGCTACTCAGTGCTTCTTTTCGACGGACAGCTCGACGTTCCTTGCATCCAGACTCTGGAGCAGAAGTTCGAGAAGAGCCACTTCACACGTGTCGATGCCGACATCATTGACCGTCTCATTGCCAAGGACGATGCTCCAAAGAGTGCTCTTGCCGACAACGAGCGTGACAATCTGTCAGCCGTGTTCCAGTCACAGGTGCCCAAGACCGACAAGACCGAATATCGTGTTGAGGTTGATGCCCTTGGCGAAGAGGCCCGTCCTGTCATCATCACCCAGAACGAGTGGATGCGCCGCATGAAGGAGATGAGCCGTTACCAGAGCGGCATGGGCTTCTATGGTCAGATGCCCGACTCGTTCAACCTCGTGCTCAACAGCGACCACCGTCTAGTTAAGGATGTGCTCTCATCTTTCAACTCCGACCTCTCTGCTCAGCTCCAGCCCATTGAGAGCGAGATCAAGGGACAGGAGGCACGCATGGCAGCACTGAACCAGCAGACCGAGGGTAAGAAGCCCGAGGAGATCACTCAGGAGACCAAGGACGACAAGGCTGCCACACAGAAGGCCCTCGACGAGCAGCGCTCTAAGAAGCAGCAGCTCATCAGTGACTACGCACAGAAGAATCCTGTCGTACAGCAGCTCATCGACCTCGCCCTTCTTCAGAATGGCATGCTCAAGGGCGAAGCACTCGACCGCTTCCTCAAGCGCAGCGTTGACCTCATCAAGTAATAAGGTAAAAAGATTCTATATTGACAGGGGCGTGTCGCACATCGCGACATGCCCCTGTTTTTAAAAACCAATAAAACAGGGAACCTATCTTCGCAGACTGGTTCCCTACAAAAACTTTGGAAAATGATAAATATAGATTAAAATTACTAGTTATCGATTGCAAATTTAAGAAGAATAGTTGAATAGTACAAGAATATTCAACAATTTTTGTGTGAAAAATCGTTAACGGCGTCGTTTTTGAAGCATTATTACTGTAAATAATGACGTTTTTTGTTCTTAAACATATCAATTGCAATATCGATATTACAATTATCAGAACTTCTGCAACTCTGAATAGATTCGCTGCACTGGCAGTCCCATCACGTTGAAGTAGCTTCCTTCCAGACGGGTCACTCCGATATAGCCTATCCACTCCTGAATGCCATAGGCGCCAGCCTTGTCAAACGGACGGTAGTGCTCTATGTAGTAGGCTATCTCGTCGTCGGTGAGTTCCTTAAAAGTCACGTCAGTACTCACAGACAGCTGTCGCTGGCAGTCCTTTGTTGTCAGACAAACTCCTGTTATTACCTGATGCGTACGTCCACTTATCGCATGAAGCATTCGTCGTGCGTCAGCTTCGTCCACAGGCTTGCCCAGCACCTCGTCATCCACCACCACTATCGTGTCGGCAGTTATGACCAGCTCATCTTCTGCCATCGTTGCGCGATAGGCAGCAGCTTTCTCGGCAGCTATATACTGTGCAATGTCCTTCACAGGCAGGTCGTCAGGATAGTTCTCGGCAATGTCGGGCATCACCCTCACCTCAAAGTCTATGCCCAGCCCTGCAAGCAGCTCACGTCGGCGAGGACTGTTGCTCGCCAGTATTATCTTCTTCATTCTACCAACCAAAGGCTTTCTCGTTCATCACCCATTTTCCCTGTGCGCGCAACGTCTGTTCAATTACGTCGCGTCCACAGCCATAGCCACCACGCAGATGACTCACATATATGCTCGTCTCAAGGACCTCCGGACAGGCATCCTTTGGACACACCGGACATCCCACGCGGCGCATTATCTCAAGGTCGGGAATATCGTCGCCCATATACATCACCTCCTCGTCCTTCAGGCCATAGCGCTCAAGGAACTCGTCATAGGCCTTCACCTTCACTGCACAGCCCATGAAGATATCCTCCACGCCCAGTCGAGCATAGCGCAGTCTCACGGCCTCGGTCTTTCCTCCAGTGAGTATCACTATCCTCAGTCCCAGCTTCTGTGCCAGCTGTATGGCATATCCGTCCTTGATGTTCACCGTTCTCAGTGGCTCACCCTCGGCAGAAAGTGTTATTGTCTCAGCGCTGAGCACGCCATCGACATCGAATATTATAGCGCGAATGCGCGTAAGGTCATAGTTTATCATATCTTTTAATTTAGAGGTTAGAGGTGAGTGGTGAGAGGTGAGTTTTTTCTTTTTTCTTCCATATAGTGGATACTTTCGCTCATCAGGGTGTATATCTGCTGCATCCTTGGTTTGTCAGCCAACAGCTGCTGCTGAGCGCTTATTACTGCTGTGTCGTAGCGCACGGCAGGTCCCGTCTGTGCCTCCACAGGCTTCAGCTCGTGCACCTTTGCCGCCACCTCGTCTGTGAGAGGCAGCATCACGCTGAACGGAATGTCATACTTACTCAACACCTCGGCAGATAGAGCATAGCAGTGGTTTACAAAGTTCGACGCAAACACCGCCGCAAGATGCAGATGTCGGCGCCCCTCTGATGTCAGCTCCATCACTCGAGTACTCACCGTCTCTGCCAGCTCCCTGACTGTTGTCAGCGTCTGCTCGTCGCTTCCCTCCACGAACACAGGAATGTCCTTGAAGTTCACCATTCGCTCCTTTGAGAACGTCTGCATGGGATAGAGCACACCATAGTGCTTCACCACACCCTCAAACACGCTCATCGCCACCGATCCTGCCGTATGAAGGAACACAGCGTCCTCCCTACCCTTTCCCAGCGTCTTTGCCAACTGTGGCAGGGCATTGTCGCTGACAGAGAAGATATACATATCGGCATCCGTTGTCACCTCCTCCACAGAGCATGTAGCCTTCGCCCCCACCTTTGCTGCCAGTGTCTCCGCAGCCTCCTGTGTGCGGCTATACACCTGCACCACGTCATGTCCGGCATCCTTCAGTGCCGGAGCCAGGTTCGTGGCTAAGCGTCCTGCCCCTATAAGCGCAATTCTCATCTTCAATACTTGTCAATATGCACGTTCTCCCACTTCAGTTTGTCCTCGTTCTGTGGCTGTCGCTCGTCGGCCTTGTGGCCTATGCCCAGCACACAGAGCACTGACATGTTCTCTGGCAAGTCGAGCACGCCACGTATCACAGTGTCGGCGCTTGTGCCGTCGTTCAGGCCGCGTCCGCGCATCTGTGCCCAGCATGAGCCCAGTCCCAGCTCCTCAGCCTGATACTGCATTGATATGGCTGCTATGCTGCCATCCTCCACCCAGCAGTCGTTCTGCATCGGGTCGCCGCACACAGCTATGCAGAGCGGAGCCTCTTTCAGGAACTGTGCCCCCATCTCCTTGGCATCTGCCAGCTTCTCTATTGTCAGTGGGTCGTCCACCACCACGAACTGCCATGCTCTCTGGCTCTTCGATGTTGGTGACATCAGTGCAGCGCGAAGAATCATCTTCACGTCCTCTCCGTCTATCTCTTCCTTTGTAAACTTACGATGTGAACGGCGCATCTGCACCAAATCCTTGAAATCTGTCATAGCTCTTTCGTTTTTTTTGATTCTCTGCAAAGGTACAACAAAAAAATGAAATGAAAAGAAAAACTTTAAGAGAAGTCGTTCTCGTTTCAAAGAAAAATTTTATCTTTGTCGTCAAAATCATAAAAAACAGCGCAATTATGTCACAGAAGAGAGTAACACCAGAGCGTATCACGCAACTGGAAGACAATGAAGTTTTTGTGTTCGGCAGTAACTTGGAGGGAGCACACGGCGGAGGCGCAGCACTACAGGCTTGGCAAAAGTTTGGTGCCATCTGGGGACAGGGCGTAGGGCTTCAGGGCCAGAGCTACGGCATACCCACTATGCAGGGCGGCGTTGACACCATCAAGCCCTATGTCGATGAGTTCATCTCCTTTGCCAGACGCCATCCCAAGCTGACATTCCTTGTCACCCGCATAGGTTGTGGCATAGCCGGTTTCACCAACGAAGAGATCTCTCCGCTCTTCAAGGAGGCTCACGGCATAGAGAACATCGTACTGCCACCAGGGTGGTGACAAGTAAGATTTCTTACGAATAATTTTGGATGTTTGGAAAAACTATTTATCTTTGCAGTCCTTAATAAAGGATACGATTATGCTTGAACTCCAAAACAGTATAATGAAACTGTCAAACTTCAAAAAGATGTTTGCACAGAAATATGGTATTACGAAACTCGGTATCTTTGGTTCTGTAGCCAGAAACGAAAATACAGAGAATAGTGATATCGATATTGTTGTTGAAGTTCAAAAGCCTACACTACAATTGATGTACGAGTTGAAAGAAGCACTCAAGCAATTGTTCGGATGTAATGTCGACCTTGTACGTTTCCGTGATTCGCTTCGCCCTTTATTTAAATCAAACATTCAACGCGATGTCATATATGTCTGATAATCAGTTTACCATACACGACAGGCTTAGTTCTATTCTCGAGTCAATTATTCTTATTCAGGAATGGAGTAAAGGGCGGAATACTGTTCACGATTTCATGCTAACCCCTATGGGCGTTATGGCTTTCAATGCTTGCGTCATGCGGATTCAAGTAATAGGCGAACAAGTGGGGTAGCTTCTCAAAAACAATGATAAGCCATTGTCTGACTATCCAAATATTCCATGGAATGCAATTTACGGGATGCGCAACTTCATATCTCACGAATATGCAAATATCGACGAAGAAATCATTGTTTCTACCATCAACGATGATATTCCGCAATTGAAATCAGTAATAGAAGAGCTCTTGAAAGAATACTAAAGGGGTGTGCCCTATCACGTCGGCCCATTATTCTGCTTAAACTATACTGAACTATAGTCAGAGTTATGGTGTAGTATAGTTAGAGCTATGGTGCACCAGCGTCTAAGCTATACCACAGTTTAGTAAGAACTATACCACAGTTTAGCCAGAACCGCATCACAGTTTAGTCAGAATGACACCATAGCGTAGTCAGTACTACACCATAGCTTAATAAGAATTGCAACATGTTTGACAAGAATCTTCAAAGATCAGGCTGACTTTTTGCAGGTTTTGCTAAAGAATCCCTCATCCCTCCCATAATCGCTTGAATCGCCTTTGTATAAAGGGTTTGAGCACGGGAGGGATTTTTTTCATCCCTCCCATAACCCTCCCATTCACCTTCGTCGCCGAATGCTACCCCAAGGGGCACTAAAGCAAATGGAGTCGCCTGCGGCGAGAAATTAAACAAATCTAACCAAATCAAACAGAATATTTTCGACATTAATTATCATGTAATTAATGGTTAAATTAACGGCAATTATATGTTTATGAAATGAAGAAGAACCGAATCTTAGAATGTATGTAAAAAAAATGTGGGGTGATGGGAGGTATGATGGGAGGGGTGACGGGAGGGGTGACGGGAGGGATGAAAATCGAAGAATCCCTTTGATTAAAGGGCTCAGCACCGTTCGATGGGAGGGATGGGGCACTTTTCGTTTATAGTCAACAAAAATCAGAACACGAAATAAAACAGTTCGATGTTCATCAATAAGAATCGCTTATTTTCAAACACGCTTTACTTTCAAAATGTTCCCTTACTGGGAGCTCAGTGTTCCCCTTTTGGGAACCGACAGCGAACACAAATTGGGGACTCCGATTTATCCGAATGAACATAGAGCCGAATCGCGAACTTAGAGGTCGTATCCTCCAATATGGAGAGAACCTAGAAGTAATTACTCCTCAGTCGTTACGAGAGCAAATAAAAGATATTCTCAAAAGACAAATACTGCAATATTCTAACGAGTAATAACAGAAACGTACAAAAATTGAAGCATAACGTGTAATTTCTTTGCTTAAAATTTGGTCTTGTCGAATATTTAGACTAAATTTGCGACAAAAATCCAACGCTATGACATTCGAATCTATTGAAACAAAGATACTTAGTAGTATTAAGAAGCGCGGAAGGGGTAATCTACTTTTTGCATCCGACTTCATTCGATATGGAGAACAGAAATCCGTTAACAAAGCCTTAGAGCGAATGATGAAGGAAGGATTAATTCTGCGTATCAGTCATGGTATTTACTATTATCCAAAAATCGACAAAACGCTTGGATTAGGAGTGCTTTATCCTACCTTGGAAGACATTGCTGAAGGCATTGCCAAACGTGATAAGGCAAGAATCGCGCCTACAGGACTCTATGCACTAAATCGTTTAGGTTTCTCGACCCAAATTCCAATGAATGTAGTGTATCTTACAGATGGTTTTAATCGTAAGATAAAACTTTATAATGGGACACACATACAATTCAAGCGCACTTCTACTAAGAATTTTGCTTTTCATTCTAAACTTGCCATGCTATTGACTTTTGCATACAAAAGTCTGGGAAAGGAGAATGTTACTCCAGAAATAATGAAGCAGTCTAAGAGCTTGCTAGAAAAGGAGAATAGGCAAATTGTAGAACAAGACTATAAATTGATGCCAGCTTGGGTATCCTCAATAATAAAATCGCTCTATGCAGAAGAATAATTACTTTGCGCTGACTACCGTTCAACAACGCACCATATTAGAACAGACAGCCATCAAGAAGGCATTACCCAAACAAGCTATAGAGAAAGACTTGTGGGTGACTACAATTCTACAAATCGTATTCAGCTTGCCTTGTGCAGAAAACTTAGTGTTTAAGGGTGGCACATCCCTCAGTAAAGTTTGGGGCCTCATCAATCGTTTTTCTGAGGACATAGACCTTGCCATAGATCGTAGTGTTTTCGAACTTGATGGTGATTTGACCAAGAAACAAGTCAAGAAATTACGAAAGGCCTCTTCTATCTTTGTTCGCGATGAACTGTACAGCCAATTAGTTGAGACAATTAATCATACCTCGCTTAAAGACAAATGTCAGATAGAAGCAGAGCCTGATGGTGATGGCGATGCCACTTATCCTGAACCTCGAAGTATCTTCGTCCGCTATCAGTCAGTGTTTGAAGACAAGCTGGCTTATATTCCACCCGTCGTCAAGATAGAGGCCGGTGCACGTTCTTTATTGGAACCATACGATGAAGCCCAGTTATTTAGCATGGTGGAAGAGGTATTGCCTACCATAAGTACGACACAGGTTGATATAAAGATAAAGACCGCAATAGCAGAAAAGACCTTCTTAGAAAAGGCTTTCCTTCTACACGAACTGTTCTCTGTTAACAAACATGTAGATGCGAAACGACGTTCTCGCCATATATATGACCTACATATGATGATGAAGAAGGGTATTGTTAACAAAGCAATAGCAAATGACGAGCTATGGCAAACAATACTTCATCACCGCTCCACACTCACCAGTATGCAAGGTGTTGATTATGATGCTGACATCAAAAAGAACATACGCCTCATTCCGTCATCCGAATCCTTAGCAAACTGGGAAAAGGACTATGAAGATATGTCCTCTGCTATGATATATGGCGAGAGGCCTTCTTTTACTGAATTACTAGAAAGCATGCACAAGTTAGAACTACTATTTAAAAAGGTGTAGCATTGAATTCAATTTGATAGTCCAATCTGAAACGAAAATATCCACATCTCTCCTATCGCCGTATGTATCGCCTTTAAAAAAGGCGTTGTGGCATTGTGGATATTTTTCAAACACGCTTTACTTTCAAAATGTTCCCTTACTGGGAGCTCAGTGTTCCCTATTTGGGAACCGACAGAAGATAGCACTACGTTTTGTAGTGTTTAATATTGCCTCTTCTTGTTTCAAAGTTCCACAAGGCTTGTGAATAAAAGTTTTTCGAACGAAGTTGTTCTCCTTTCAAAGAAAAGATGTATCTTTGCGATATCAATGATTAAAAGCTTATGATTGACGAAAAGAAGATTGCACAGTATAATATGGAGATGGCAGTACATGCAAATGGAGCTGCTCAGTTTTTGAATGCCTTAATTGGTGGCAAATTTGTGACTCAAGAGCAGGCTCGCGATATGGCCGATTACATATTGGCGCAAACAAAGAGAAACATAGAAAGTTACCCCTTTGCTTCTCAAGAAGAAAAGGAAACTGAGATACTTCGAAGAGAGAACCTGATGAATATGTTGAAATCACAAATGGGATTGTAATATATATTGTTGAAATATGGCAAGTTGGAGCAAAAAAATACTATCAAGGGAGAATGGCGAACATGTACCGATGCAAGCCCCAATGATAGTTTCGGCAAGCAGGAGTACAGATATACCAGCTTTTTATGCTGATTGGTTCTTCCATCGATTAGAGAAAGGCTACTCTGCATGGACGAATCCCTTCAATGGTGTGAAGTCGTATGTATCGTATGAGAATACACGCTTCATCGTGTTTTGGTCTAAGAATCCTCGTCCATTATTGCCATATCTACATATCCTCAAAGAGCGTAATATTAAGTGCTACGTTCAATATACACTAAACGACTATGAGCAGGAGAAGTTAGAAAAGGTTCCTTCCCTTGCTTCACGAATAGAGACATTCAAACTATTAGTTGAACAATTGGGCAAGGTCGCAGTTGTATGGCGGTTTGATCCAATGATTTTGACGGATAACATATCTGTTGAGGATTTGCTTCAGAAAGTTCAAAACATTGGTGACCAACTGAAGGATTATACCGAGAAATTGGTGTTCAGCTATGCTGATATTGCCATGTATCGAAAGGTGAAACACAACCTTGAAGTAAGTGGTATACCATATCATGAATGGGATACAGAGCAGATGGAAGAGTTTGCCGATAAGCTATCTACCATGAATCGTGAACGAGGCTGGAACTTCCAACTGGCGACATGCGGTGAAAAAATAGACATTACAAAATATGGAATATCACATAACCGTTGTGTAGATGGTGACCTTATTACACGCCTAGCATGGGATGATAAGGATCTCATGAAATTCATGAAGGTGAAGATAGAAGATGTTCCTGCTCCTTCTTTGTTTGGTAATTCCGAATTACCAGAGGGAGCCATACTGTTGCCTAATAACCACTATTTCATTAGCACCCACAAGAAAGATCCTGGTCAGCGCCAGTTCTGTGAGTGTATGGCATCCAAGGATATTGGCGAATATAACACCTGTCCACATCTCTGTGAGTACTGCTATGCTAATGCTACAAAAGAATTGGCGTTGCAGAATTGGAAACGTCATCAAGAGAATAGATTTTCGGAAACTATAACAGGGAAATAATATGGCACTAAATATTTTCAAAATTTCAGAATACAACCATATTGCGGAGACAAGGCAGTTTGAATCTATATGCCAGTTGCTGCAACAAAAGTATGGGGATTCTTCAGAAGAGTGTATTCTTGTTGGCAATTATAATATTGAAGGTGTTGAGTTAGACGCCCTTCTTATTACTGCAGGTGGTATACGAATATTAGAATTCAAAAACTGGGGTGGTCATATTATTGCTCGTGAAAATGGTTCATGGACTTCTAACAATATGATTATTGAAGGAGGAGCCCGCGAGAAAACGCCATTTGAACAAATCAGACTAAATAAAAGCCGAGTCACAAAAGGGCTTAACAAACTGTTAGGAGTTCAGCCCCAAATGATTAGTGCAGCTATTATTTTCTGGCAAGATGCTGACATTGATACAACAGGTCTATCAGATACGGTGACTACATGGCTCACTGTTTGTGACAACCAACACCTATCTTACATTCTGAACGGTTTAAAGACCAACGCAATGTCTGCAGACTTTGTCGCTTCAATACCTCTAAAGCTAAAGTTAGGAGAGTTCTCCATAAAATCAGATAGGGAATATAGAACTCCTATCAATGAAACATACGAACCTGAAGCATCTACCAATTTCTTTGATGAATTGGAAACAGCCATTAGTCAGATTCCTAATTATCGCAAGACGTATAATGCGATGAATATGGTTTTCAAAAAATGTCTGAGCCAAAAAACAAGTGGAACGCGTATTAATTTTGGCGGCGATTTTGCAAAAACTGACTATCTATTAAAAGAGTTTGGCGCATCTAAGAGGTTGATAAAATCAACTAACGACACACGTGTACGACTGAGAAAACGTTATGAGTTGACAGAAGATAACTTACAGAAATATTGTCTGTTTGACCTTAAAAACCTTTGCCAGTTTATAGCATTTATATATAAGACTGAGATTCCTGTCCGACTGATAGAACTTTTCCCCACTGAGAAAATACCATATTATACTCCATTGCTCGTTGGAGAATGTATGAGATGTATCGTGGAGTGTTGGGATGACGAATATGTCTATGTCAGGACAGAAGATTCTAACGATGGCGAACTTACAAAGGTTTGTTATGCACATGGGAATAAGTTCTATGACTATGACTGGACTTATTTGAAAGATATATTCTACAAGGATGCCCAGCTGAATCTTGTACGTCCAAGAGAAGAGAATGGTGTAATATATCCAGAGTTGACAATATTTGAGCCTGATTATTTGGTAAATATATCAACTGTTGCCCGTTGCTTCACCAATTATGCAGATTCTCCATTTGTGGATTTAATTAAGAAGTTGGAACCACAAAAAACAACGGAAGCGATTGTTTTGGGTAACTTAGCTGGGCAATTATTAGATGAGTCTATTCACCGATTGCCAAATACTCGCCCTTATTCTGATAGTGTTAAGGATTTCTTTAAGGACAATGCTATAAGTCTATTGACTGCCAATGTTAGCCCTACGTTCCATCAAGATGCACAAAGACAGAAACAGAATATTGCTCAAGCAATTCATAATACGTTGCCAAGAGAAGTCCAAGGCTTTGATTCAAGAAATGGTATAGTAGAGCCATCCTTTTTCTCGGAAATGCTGGGATTACAAGGGCGTATGGATTATCTCCAATTGGATTATAAAGTTCTTATGGAACAGAAATCTGGAAAAGGAGCATTTCCATTCGACAACTTTGTTAAGCCCAGGCATACGAATGAACATTTTGTACAAATGTTACTCTATGTTTCCTTGATTCGATATAACTTCAGGGAAATATACGAAAGGGTTAAAAACGATTTTCATGCCTATCTATTATATTCAAAATATAGTGATAGTTTATTGGATCCTGGATACACAGCGCCTAGACTGTTGTTTGAAGCTATTAAGATTAGAAATGGACTTGCATGGACAGAAATGCTTTATACACAGCCAAGTGGCTATAGGATTCTTGACGGTTTATCACCAGAGGATTTAAATAAAAAACACCTTACGGGTAACTTCTGGGATAAATGGATACGTCCACAATTAGCCTCTGTTCTCGATCCTATACAACAGGCTTCGGATTTGGAAAAGGCTTATTATTTCTGTTTCCTAACATTCATTTCTAATGAGCATGTGATGTCGAAACTGGGAAATAAGACCAAAGAAAGTTCTGGGTTTGCGGCTACTTGGTATAACTCTTTGGAAGAAAAGCTTCAGGCTGGAAACATATACGACAATTTGAAGCTGCGATCGCCAAATAGGGAAACAACAGGGCGAATTAAAAGCGTAGAATTAGGCTTCTCAGAAAATGAAGACAATGACATGTCTAACTTCCGAGTTGGTGACATTGTTATTCTATACCCATACACTGAAGGAAAGGAGCCAGATGCCCGCAAGACTATGGTACACCGCTGTACAATAGAGAGTATTGGGACAGATACCATCAAACTTACACTGAGAGCTGCACAATCGGATAATCGTGTATTCTTAGCCCAGATGAATAACCCGTGGGCCATCGAGCACGATTTTATGGAGTCTTCATATAGTTCACTTTACAAAGGTATGCAAGCTTTCCTTATGGCTCCAAAGGAAAGACGTGATTTACTATTGCTGCAGAGAGAGCCTGAAACAGATAAAACAATTACCCTAAAAGGCAGCTATGGAGAGTTTGATAACCTGATGTTAAAGGTAAAAAGAGCAAAAGAACTATTCTTAATTATTGGACCTCCAGGAACAGGAAAGACATCTTTTGGCCTTCTTAATACCGTCAAAGAAGAACTGTTGGAACCAAATGCCAGCATCTTGCTATTGTCATATACAAATAGAGCTGTTGACGAAATCTGCAGCAAGTTAGCTGAAGAAGGAATTGACTTTATCCGTATCGGAGGAGAGTTTAGCTGTGGTGATAGCTATAAAGCGAACTTGCTCAGTACGAGGGTCGAACAAAGTAACAATTTGCCTAACCTTAAGACCGATTTGCTTCAGACAAAGGTTTTTGTAGGAACCACTACGGCTCTGAACAGCAATATTGCCTTATTCCAACTGAAACATTTTACCCTTGCAGTTATAGACGAAGCATCTCAAATACTGGAACCTCATTTGATAGGTCTGCTTAGTGCTCAGAAGGAAGGCTTGCCGGCTATCAAGAAATTTGTGCTCATCGGTGATCATAAACAATTGCCTGCCGTCGTACAGCAAACGGAAGACGTAAGTCGGGTGCAAGATGTATTGCTAAACAGTATTCATTTGACAGATTGTCGTTTGTCATTGTTTGAACGTCTACTTAAGAAATATGCAGATAATGAGGATGTGGTTGATATGCTTAAAAAGCAGGGACGAATGCACCATGACATCGCCATTTTCCCCAACTATACATTTTACAACAATTTATTGGAGGAAGTGCCTCGACCTCATCAGAATGTCGTTTTACCTGTAAGGGGAAATGGCGAGAACGGTATTACTGACTAAAGTTTCCCACCTTTTCGGAGTGGCCTAAATATTTGATTTTCAATTTGTCTCATACTACGCGGCCTCCTCGTACTCTTCCAACGCTTCAGCCATGACGATGTACTTGTCGAGCATTTTCTCATTGCAGACGATGTTTGCAGACAGTTCTTTATAGGTGACTCCCAGCATATCCGCCAGTACATCGAGCAACCGTTTGATGACGGCCAGCAGCCGTTGCCAGAGCGTGAGTGCCATCAGGTCAGCCCTTTGCTCTTCGAACAAGGCTCCCATGGTCTCATAGTCGTTGAGCCGTTTGTCAAGGGCCAGTACGATGTAGGTCATGTGGCAGAGCGTGCAGTCGGCAATCTGTCCGTCGAAGTCCCTTCCCTGATAGCGTCCGAGGCCGAGATACTGCTTGCTCTCTTTCGCCAGCACCTCTATGCTCCACCTGATCTGGTAGGTCTCGAAACACTTGGTGATTCCCATTGTCAGGTCGGTGGTGACGATGATGTTCCAGTTCTGGTTGTGGCCGTACTTGATGAAGAAGATACGTACAATCTCCTTACCCATGAATCCGTTGACGATGAAGTAGCGGCTGTTGTACTTGGGCATCTTCTTTGCCTCAGTGCGCTCGTAGCGCGAGATCATCTCATATACGTTCTGATGGAATCCACGCACATAGTATCTCCTATTATCCATTTTACCCATACCGAGGAAATGCACGCTTCCGTCGCCTATGGCACGAACGGCATGTATGAATTCCTCGCAGGTGAACCAACTGTCGCAAAGGGCGTATGCGGCACGGAGCCCAGCCTTCCACGCGCGTTGCATCATGGCTACTGCGCAGTCGGTCTTCTTCATGTCCAGTTCCTTATGCCTTGCATGGTCGGGGTTCTTTTCATCACGCTTCTTGGAGAACTGCCCCTTACGTTCATCCCCGCTCAGGCCGTAGTTGCTCTCCTTGCCCTTCTCGCGGTGCAGGGAGAAGTCAACGGGTATCGTGGTACGCCCGTCGAAGTAGGCCAGTATCAGTTCCTTGAAGCCCAGCACGCACTTGTGTCTCACATGGTCGAACACGCGGCTGACACCCTCGATTGAAACGCCAGTCTTTTCCAATGTCGTGTCATCGATGATGTAGCAGCGGGGCTGCTCCGTCTCCTCAGCATGCTCCTTGCGCAGGATGGCGAAGAAGCGCACACACATGCGAAGCAGCAGGCAGCGCCAGTCCATAGTCTCACGATTAAGCATGCGGTAGTAGCAGTTCTTGCCAGTCTCGACCAAGGCATGGAAGTCCTTGCGGTACATACCGAAGACACTCTCGCCGTTGAAGCGGAACAGGCACAAAGAGATGATCAGCTGCAAGGCAGACACGCCCTGCTGCTTCTCCAAACCGAGTCGACGGAGGGCCTGAGAGAGGCCAAAACGACCAAAGGTCGATAAAATATCGTGGTTCACACGCTCTTTTTCGTTCAAAAGTTTGTACATCTCGTGGATTTTCTCTAATTTTGCAGTCATAACAGAAGTCTTGAAGCGTTTCGCATTTGTTTTGTTTAGCGACTACAAATTTACGAAATTTTTCTCGATTTCTGTTTTGTTTTGCTGATTATTTCATACTCAATTCGCTATGTCTTTATCACCTGTCAAAGGGTGGGAAACTTCAGTTACTGACTTGCTTAAAACACGTAGAATTGTCTTCGTTGATGCTGAGCAACCAAAAGATTCTGTATCTGATAAGGTTAATCAAACCGAGGCAGAGATGATAGCGGCAACGGTTGTGAAGATATACGAAATAGAGAAATTGAATGGATTCAATGTCAATAGAACCGTAGGTGTAATCGTTCCCTATAGGAATCAGATAACAACGGTTCGTAAGGCTATAGACAACTACAGGATTGAGCTATTGCACGATATAACAATAGATACTGTTGAGCGTTATCAAGGCTCCCAGAGGAAGTATATAGTCTATGGATTCACCGTTCAGAAGTATTATCAACTCAGTTTCCTTACAAATAATGTATTTGAAGACGAAATAGATGGTTGCATAGTTGACCGAAAGCTGAATGTCGCCATGACTCGTGCAGAGGAACATTTGGTGATGTTTGGTAACGCAGAGCTGCTATCGAATAACTTTACGTTCTTCAAACTAATGGAGTTCGTACGAAGCAAACATGGTTTCTTCCGTATTAGGAAGGATGACTTTGTCAAAGGTAATTTTGAAGTATCACAGTATGATTCAGAAGAACTTGACCTCAGTAAAGCAACATTTACCGTCACAGAAAAGTTCAATGATGTATTCAACAAATATATCCTTCAGCCAATCAAAGACGGTTCTGGCGAAGAATGGCCTTCATTAGTATTTGGCCATGACATGGGTACAAATCTGAATGCTATTGGTTATGGAAGAATCAATTTCTCAAATCAGCTTCGATTGTTTGATCAACAGATGTCGCCAGAAAGGCAGGTACTGATTTACTGCTATTACATTATGCGACAGCACTATTGTAGTAGTCGTAACATCTATACAAGCTATAAGGACTGGTTGAATACACAGATTACTTCAGTGAATCAACGAGTACAGATGATAGACATCGGTTGTGGTCCGGCAACTTGTGGTATAGTTTTTGCAGAAATCTTTAAAGATGCAGCCCACAACATGGTCTATACCGGAATTGATGTTTCTACTGAAATGAAACGAATGGCCAGGAAATTATTAGATGATGTCTTCAATGGGGAAATCAATTGTCAGATGTTTAATTCCTTTAATGAACTAGACGCATCATATTGGGAAGGATGCTCTGAACTGCCATCCCTGGTCATTTTCAATATGTCATATTTCTTCTCAAATGTATCTGCACAGTTCACGGAGCGTCTGGCGATTCAGATAAGTGAGATAATGAAGAACCATCCTCTCAACAGGTATGTTTTCTTTATACAACATTCTGAATGTGACAAGAAATTGAACTCATTCAAAGTATTTAAGCGGATTCTGTCTCCTTATATAAAGGTCATTAAGAGTGAAGACACATACTTCTCCTATGTACTAAACTATAAAGAGAGAATGCTCGAATTCTGCTATGATATATATTGCAGCAAATAGATATTACACTAGAAAAAGTATTGTATGCCAAACTTCATAGATATATTCCGAAATAAAGGCCAAATCTCATTCACAGGAATGAGAAATGTAGCCATGTCCCTGCTTCCTACTGACAAAATGAAGCTGGATAAGCTATATAACGACCTTAAGCGTGGAACTGGTATTTTGGACGATGATGATCATCTGAATATGTATCTTCGCAGTTTTGGCAAGATGCACAAGGCCAAGCTTGATGCCGCTTTCAGTTGCATACAGAATCCATCGGAACTTTTTGGCTCATCTGTAGAAATCTATGATTGGGGTTGTGGACAGGGAACTGCAACTATCTGTTTGCTTGATTTCCTGAAAGCTAAAAGAATAGCTGCTGACATACGTTCAATCAACTTAATAGAGCCATCTGCTGCAGCTGTTGATCGAGCCTCAAAAGTCATATCTTGTTATGGAAGTTATGCTGTCAATACCGTTGTTAAAGAGTTTGACCCTCTGAATACAGGGGATATTACCCCATCGACATTCCTTAAGATTCATCTCTTTAGTAATATTCTTGATGTAGATGCTTTTGACCTTGCAAAGTTCATTCACTTTTTCCAGCAATCATTTACTGGCGATAACTACTTTATTTGCGTGGGGCCATATTATAGCAACAACAAGCGAGTTGACGAGTTCATTGCAGCAACAGATCCTGACACGATGTTTGCTGTTGTCAATAAGGACAGAGGTGGATGGCAGAATGACTGGACTATATCTCTTCGGGTATTCTTTAAAAACTTCCAGCGTATTGAAACGGTTGAAGATATTAGAAAGCGTATCGAGGAATCACACAAAAAACAGCAATTCTTTGCTGGTTACATTCTGGATGCCATTGAGGAAGAATATAAAAACACGGATATTGAGAACGAAACGGAGGGTTTATATCATTCCTTATCGTCTTTCGATGTCAAATCAAACTTTCCTTTGGACAACAATACAGATTGTGATTCAAAACTTGCGGTTCTTGCCAACATCATATCAAGAGGTTTACCGACCAAGGCTCCCATATATATTGAGGAACTGTTTTCTAAGCATTTCCATATTTCAAGAAAAACAGAAGAAGGCTCAAGTATCAAGTTCTCCTCGAATCATGCTATATCCAAGGAAGACATAAACGATGCATTGCACGTCATTGATCCCAGATTTGATATTGAATCATACAATGGCGACATGTTGGAAAGTAGTTTCGAGAAAGCTTTTATCGAGCGATACCTTAAAGGCTCAGGAAGCGAATATCTCATACAGATATTGGAACCACAGCGTCCTCTTTCCTCAATTGTCAATATACCAGATAGAAAATTCAGTAAGGAACAGCGTGTTGACTTTGCTTTGGAAATTCCTTACGGAGATTCAAGAACTGGTTTTATCTTGGAATTGGACGGTAAACAGTATCACTCCAATATATTCCAGAGGCTAAGGGATGAGCGCAGAGACAGAATGTCCCTCAATGGTGGGTGGGATACTTATCGTATAGACCAGATTCATAATAACGATTTCATTGTTAACTGGGAGAAAGAAGCCTATGCAAGCAAGTTCCTCACAACGTTGAAAAAGAATTATAAGAGGACGTTGTCTGGAGAATGGAATAAAACTCTTCAGATTGTGCTTGCCCCCCTTGCAATCGCTCGAATTGAGAGAATACTGGTAGAAGCAATGATGTCAGCGGCATTAGATATCAATGCACAGGAATGGAACATCGTTATTATAGAAAGGGATGTTCCTTGTGCTGCCATTGCAATAGAAGACTTAAAGGACAAGTACATGCATTTGTGCGAATTGTCCAATTGTCCTGCAGGATTGCCAGAGATACGACTTACTATTGTTTCTAGCGATGAATTTAAGGATTCACCGTTGCATTTGGATAAAAAAACAGTCTGCGACATTCCTTCGAGTACATATGACCTATGCATTGACATCTCTATGTTGCTCCGTGACAATATCGATGCATTGCCACTTGCTGTAAGCGCTAAGGCTTTTTATCTTATCCGTTCTTCGCATTATCAAAAACGGGAAAGAACGATTTGCTCCGCAGAAAACATACAATATCCTGCTCTTGTTACTAAAGATGGTACTGGCGCTTATAAGAATATTAAGGAGCGTGAAGATGTACTGACGTATTTCTTACGAGACATCTTCCGTAAGCCCTCATTCCGTCCTGGGCAATTACCTATACTTAGTCATACATTAGCAGACAAAACGACAATAGGTCTTTTGCCTACTGGTGGTGGTAAATCTTTAACTTATCAATTGTCTTGCCTCTTACAACCAGGAGTTTCTATTATAGTCGATCCGCTGGTATCTTTGATGGTTGACCAAGTTCGTGGACTTTGCGACGCTCGTATAGATGCTTGTGAATGTGTTCACAGTGGAATGGACGCCAAGGAAAAAGCCAAGAAGCTGAACCTTCTACAGAATGGTGCAACCTTAATGGTGTTGCTTTCTCCTGAGCGATATATGATGGAGAATTTTAGGGACAGTCTGATAACAATGACAGAAAAGAACCATATCTATTTCTCTTATGGCGTAATAGACGAGGTTCATTGTGTTTCAGAATGGGGACATGATTTCCGTCCGTCATACCTACACTTAGGACGTAACATGATTAACTATATGAAAACGAGGTCTGGTCGTCCTCTATCAATCATTGGTCTTACGGCCACCGCTTCTTTTGACGTTCTTGCAGATGTGGAAAGAGAGCTGACCTTGGGAGGAAATCTTACGATAGACAGCGGAACGATTGTTCGCCCAGAGAATGATGAAAGAAAGGAATTGACTTATCGCATAATTGAAGTACATTCTGATTATGATAAGTTACGAGACTCCAATGACCCAAATGTGTTAAATGCCAACATTGATAGAGAACTTCAGAATATAGTAGCAGATACGAAAAAGAAGAAACTGGTAGAACTTATAGGAAATGTACCGCAAGATATAGAAACAATTAACGAAGCATCAATAGACTCGCCATGTAGGATCGCGGATTTTTCAACGGAGGCATTCTTTTTACCATCATCCGAAAAGAAATATGACAATGCAGGAATCGTTTTTTGCCCACATGCTCATGGTTCCTTGGGAGTTGTTAGTAGTCGTCATGGCAATCATCCTGGTATATCTTCTTCATTACTTTCCGAGGCTAAGTATTTAAAAATAGGAACTTTTATCGGAGGCGATAAGCCGTCTGGTGACATGAAACTATTCAACGATAACGAACAGAATCTCATGGTTGCTACCAAAGCATTTGGGATGGGCATAGACAAGCCCAACATCCGCTTTACCGTTAATTTCAACCATCCGTCATCAATTGAAAGTTTTGTTCAAGAAGCTGGTCGTGGAGGGCGTGATCGGAAAAATGCTATAGCATATATATTGTTTGATCCTACAGAATATGTACACCTAACAGCAGACAAGATAAATGATATTCGCTATGTCATGGGGAAAGAAAAAGATCCTACTTGGCTAGAACATTATCTTAATAAATTCATACTATTTGACGATTTCTTGAATGTTTGCATTCAGAATAATTGTTCGGAAGAAGACAGTCGCTCTATTATCAACATCTTACGTGATAGAGATTTCATAGAGAATATCGACAAGAATATCGACATGTGGTTCCACAACAATTCTTTCAGAGGTTTGTACAAGGAAAAGGTTATCCTCTGGGAGATGACCGACAGACTTATGAATGTCAAGCCTAATCACCTCAGAGCCATTCAAGCACGATTAAGAGACGAATTAGGTAATGAGGATCTTTTGTTGAGAGTTAATGTAGCAACGAACTCTATTACAATAGTATCTGAGGAAGAAAACGAAAAGCAATACGGTTACATCTATCTCAGTGACCTTCAGGCTAATTATCGATATACAAATTTCACGTATAATGTATGTAAGGTCATTTCTGAGGCACTAATCAGTATATTATCAGAATATGAAGATCACTCAGCAAGAGCTCTTCTTCGTCCTATAGATGGTGAAGATGACATAATGGAGGGCATATATGCTGCGATGTCGAAAGCTGATAAAGATGGCTACGTGTTTGTAACTGTTTCTTGGGAGAACAACTTCCAGCAAGATGCCGATGGATTCGAGCGTTCGATAAAAGCTGAGATAGAGAGAATC
The DNA here is from genome assembly GCF_023217965.1 of Prevotella sp. E13-27. Classification (NCBI taxonomy): domain Bacteria; kingdom Pseudomonadati; phylum Bacteroidota; class Bacteroidia; order Bacteroidales; family Prevotellaceae; genus Prevotella; species Prevotella sp. E13-27. The sequence continues at coordinate 1,588,511 of NZ_JALPSC010000002.1, forward strand.
GCAGTTCAGAAGCAATGGAAGAATATAGATGAGGATCATTATGGGAAATTAAAACTGAACAAGGTGGGTGATTTTGATTCGTTAATTGCCCAGATTGCTAAATGCTCAAATGATTCAAGTTGGCTTAGGTGTCATGGAGACGAGGCTACATACAAATCACTTAAGAGGATATTCTGTCAAAAGAGAGACAAAGCAGACACAGACAAAGCGATATACAGACTGTGCTGTATTGGTTTGGTTGAGGATGTAACGATAGATTATCTTTCGGAAACATATGAGTTGAAGATTCATAAGCAGACTGATGATGAGTTCAAGGCTCACATGTTTGATTTCTTTAGGAAATACTATTCTTCTGAACAGGCACAAAAGAGGGTTGATGAGATAAATTCTCAGGACGGTCGTAACTACTTGGACAAGTGTTTAGGTTATCTAACAAAATTCGTCTATCAGAATCTGGAAAAGAAGCGTTATCGTGCCATAGAGGATATGCGAATAGCATGCAAAGATAGTGTTTTAAAACGAGCAGAGTCAGGGAATGACAATTGGCTTAAAGAGTTTATCCACCTATATTTCAACTCAAAATACGCCAGAGAAGGATACACGGTGGAAGACAAGCCTTATTCCCTTACCTATGACACAGATGATCAGGGAAGAGATGACTTTGATATAGTGAAGAAGTATATCGACATCATGAATAAGGACTCATCAGGCAGTGAGGTTGACAATGTAAAGCACTTATACGGTGCAACACTCCTGTCTTTACGTGCACACCCTGACAATGCAGCACTTCAATTACTTTTCACTTATTGCGTGACCTTCTTAGGAGTCGGAACTAACGACACATTAAGGACAGATGCCATTAAAAACTTTCATGAAGGTTTTATGTCACTTTCAAAGAAGGACGGAATGGATGTGTGGGATTGTATTGACGAATATACAGCCATGATAAAGCCTAAAGTACATGATCAACAATTGGAGGAGAGCATTGTAAATCAAGGTAAGGACAGTATACTTCTATTCATTCATGAGGAGAAATTAAATGAGATAGCAAATAAATATTTAAATTAAAGGATATGCCATACGATATTAATTCAGCATTAGAGAGACTGGAGCAGAACCTAAAGGATCTTGACTCAGCGAAGAAACAGGTAGAGGCTACCGTGAATGCCAGCGACAAGCTACAACAGGTCGTTTCTGGCTATGTTAACACTCTCGTTTCCGTTCAAGAGGGACTGAAACAATGGGAGAAGGAACTTCAAGGTATTCAAGTTGTTAACGATACAGCATTCAAAAATGCCATTGAGCAAATGATGGCAACATGCTCAGAGGTGGTTGATTTATTTAAATCCAAACTTGACGAAACCAAGGATGGATTTGAAGCCGATACGAATAGTTTCTTAGTTAAGTTAGAAAGAGAGAACGGAAAGTTGTCTGAACAGGTTAATGCATTGAAGATCCTTGGTTCTTCTTTTGATAATGCCATCAAAGATGTAAACAACGTTAAGGCTTTATTGGAAACCCTATCAAATGACTTAAAAGAATCACAGAGGTCACAGGATGAAGTTCTTGACGTGATAAAGGAGGATGTTGGTAGAATCTCGAATACAACATCAAACACAATAAAGGGCTATGTTGATGAGCAGACACGCAAAATAGAAACTCTTCATTCAGGGAAAGATACAAAACTCCAGGAACTTGCGAATGCCATATTCTCAGTAAAACAGGTTTGCGATGATATAAAGGAGAAATCAAATTCTATTGAAAACTGCTGTCAAGATATTAGATCTAACTCTGACAGCCTTCTTAGGGAAGCCTTAGCCACTAAAGAATTGAATCATACCATTATTCAAAAAATAGAAAATAGCATAAGCTCAAATGCTACGAAGGCAGAAGAATTACAGCAAACCATAAAGGCATCTGTCGATGACATTGTTCACCAATCAAACATTAACAGATGGATAATCATAGCAGGCATTATAATACTGGCGGCATTGCAATTCATTGCAAAATAAGCACAAAATAAGTTTTCACAAGCCTTGTGGGATGCGTATATATTAGGAATAGACGATATTTGAGTATCTTTGCAACATGTAAATGACAGATGCGTATGAAGAATTATTTGATAAGCCACTAGTGTCCGGTTAAATTTTTCCGAACGTTAATTAAATGTTTAAATTTCAATGAGATACAGCGATTTAAAAATTTTCCGATTTGATTTTTTATCTTTGTACTGTCTCATATATAAGATAGCACAGGATATGAATGCCGGAAATACTGTATTCTCGCAACTGATGTCTCTCATCCCTGACTACGAGCTCAGGAAATGTATTGACAGATATAGAGGGGATTTTCATGCAAGACGATTCACTTGCCGTGACCAGTTCCTTGTCATGAGTTATGCTCAGCTGACCAGCAGCGCAAGCCTTCGTAGCATAGAGGCTCAGTTGACTGCTTTCAACTCCAAGTTGTATCATGCCGGTCTGAAGGTGATGCCCAAGTCCACTCTCGCCGACATGAACGAGAAGAAGGACTGGCGTATCTATCAGGACTACGCAATGGTACTTGTCGAGAGGGCTAAAGTCCTGTATAAAGATGAATACTATCGGTTGGGAATTGACAATATGGTGTATGCCTTTGACAGCAGTACCATCAACCTGTGTCTGCATCTCTGTCCATGGGCGAAGTTCCATCATGACAAAGGTGCTTTCAAGATGCACACTTTGATTGATGTAAAGAACAACATACCCAACTTCATCATGCTTACTCCTGGCAATGTGCATGATACTCAGGCTATGGACAGCTTGCCTGTAGAAGCAGGGGCTTACTATCTGATGGATAAAGGCTATGTGGACTTTGACCGTCTGTTCCGTCTCTTCCAACAGCAGAAGGCTTACTTTGTAACCAGAGCAAAGGACAACATGAAATATTCCGTATTCGAGGCAAGAGAGGTTGACAGGCAGACTGGCGTCATCTCTGACGAGTCCATCAGTCTTACTGGTCTCTTTACAGCCAAGAAGTACCCTGATTTGTTGCGTCTGGTCGTCTATGAGGACTTTGCGCAGAACGTAGTGTATCGATTCCTGACGAATGACTTCACCCTTGAAGCAATTACCATTGCGGAACTGTACCGAGAGCGCTGGACTATCGAAACGTTCTTCAAATGGATCAAGCAGCACCTGCACATCAAGACGTTCTATGGGACGTCCCAAAACGCAGTCTTCACACAGATATGGATTGCCATCTGTGACTACCTGCTGCTTATTATTGCTCTGAAGATGTATCATATCGAACAAAATCTTTACATATTCTCTAATGTCATCGGCCAAGTTCTCTTTGAGAGGACTCCGCTGAATGAACTTTTTGACAAACCAATTATTAATCAAAATCCGGAAGATGACCGCCAACTTTCGCTTTGGTGAAATTTAACCGGACAGTAGTGTTGATAAGCGAGGCAATAGGCGATATAGCGGGGAGTGCTTATGAAGGCAAATCCCGCCGTATAAAAGACTATGATAAAGTGAAAATGTTTAGCTCAAGAGCCCACTTCACAGATGATACAGTGCTTACATTTGCATGTGCAGAAGCATTCATTGACAAACTTGATATGACAATGAATCTGTGGAAGTGTGCAAACGAACATCGCCATGCAGGTTTTGGGAGCAAGTTCAAGTTGTGGATGGCCAGTCATTATCCGAAGCCTTACCGCAGTCTTGGCAATGGCTCTGCCATGCGTTGTTCATCAGCAGGATGGTTGGCGCAAACGGAAGAAGAGTGCATTCGTATGGCACATGAAACAGCAGCCCCCACACACAATCACCCAGAAGGTTTCAAGGGCGCAGAAGCTACAGCTCTCGCCATATTCCATCTGAAGAATGGTGAAGATAAAGAGTTCGTTCGTAAACAGATTCTTGACAAATACTATCCGGACTGGTCAAATAAAAAGTATGCGGATTTCCATGACTCGTACTCATTCAACTCCACTTGCGCAGGTACTGTAGGGCCTGCTATCATCTGTTTCATAGAATCCAAAGATTATGTTGATTGTATCAAACTCGCTATTTCCCTCGGCGGAGATGCTGATACTCTTGCCGCTATAGCGAGTCCGATGGCATACGCCTATTACAAGAAGATGCCCGATGCTCTTGTCTATCAAGCGTTGAAGAAATTACCAGATTGGATGGTTAACGTGAGTGAAAGATTTGACGACATTGTTAATAAAGTGGCAAAAAAAAAATTGGGGACGGTTCTGCTGATCCACTTTGAAGGAGTTGAGGTACACTCCATCCAAATGTCATTCTGCTCCAAGACTTACTCATACATCATGTAAAAGTTGAAGTATTATGAATAAAGGAACAAAAAGTTGTTTAGGGTGTTTAGGAATAGTATTTGGCAGTTTGCTGGTTCTATTTCTTGGACTATATGTTTATTATGAATGGATATGGGAAGAATGGCCTGTTGAAAGAGTAGAGCGAATTACAGGTGTAAAAGTTCCTGAATTTAGAATTATTGAGCGTCACGAAGGTAAAAGACATTTTTACAGGTGATTACTTAGACACCTTGATAATTGAATTTGAGTCTATACCGTCGGATGAACTATTTGAGGAAATAGACCGTATGATTGCGTCAAATAGCACAAAGTGGGAAAAAAGCGACAGTGTTTACTCTTACTCCACATTTTGGGGTAATGGAACCCCTGCTCCCGAAGGCGAAAGTGAAGCTGATGATGGAATTTTTAAGATAACCCTCAGTAAGGGGAGTAAATATGGAGCAATAGAAGACGGAGCGTGGTAAAAAACATCAGAAGTCGTCACCAAACAGATCGAGAGACAGGTCCTGAGGTTTAGGGCGCTCGTCGGATTCATCATTCGACTGCTGCTCATCAAGGAAGTTAAGCATGAGCTGACGAGCATCGGCACTGTCATGGGTGTTCAGACGATAGTAGCCACGCTTGCCGGTGCTCTCAATGAGAGAGCTGGCGGTCTTGGAATTACGTAACAGATACTGCTGGACAAACTGACGCACCTCGGCAAGGTCGGGCTGAGAGAAGAATGTGCAGTTCTGATTGTACACATGCTTCGTGAGAACTGAGACGCTTATGCCTCGCTCGCCGGCAATGGTGAGGAAATGGAGTATCTGTTGTTCGTAGGTCATCTAAGAAGTGACAAGAAAAAGAGGTTAAAAAAAGAGTCGGTATGAAAAAACGTACCGACTCTTTTTGATTCTATAGAATAAAGGTCTATTTACTCAGTGATGAGCTTAAGCCAGAACGACCTTGTTGTCGTCAGTGCCCAGCAGCTTACCCTCCTTGAAGAGCCAGCCGAGACCAAGCAGAGTCTCCTCTGCAGAAATCTTTGCAGCCTTTGCAATCTCCTCTACTGAGAGAGCCTTCTCAGCAGCAGCGAGTGTCTGATAAACATCACCTGCCTTGAAGCCGATGTTCTCTGCGTTTACTGCAACTGTTGCCTTAGCAGCGTTCTTTGTTGCGGTTGTCTTCTTAGCTGCTGTTGCCTTAGTCTCTGTAGCAGCTTTCTTTGTTGTGGTCTTCTTTTCTGCCATAGTTGTAAAAGTTAATACTCTTATTGAAGCGTTTTATAAAAAAATTTTACTTTTTCTAAGTTTTTTCTTTCAAATCGTCAGCAAAATTAAACTTTTTCTGTCGTACGAGTGTCCGAAAGACAACATTTTTCGCTAAAATGTTAATTTTTCTTGACGTAGGTCAAACTTCAACAGGCAAAAAGCAGGAGAAAACGACTAATTTTCAGATGGTTGCTCGTCATCGTCGGCACGCAGCTCAACCTTCAGCTGAAGCTCTTCCAACTGCTTTGGATCGAGATAGCCTGGAGCGTCGAGCATGACGTCGCGTCCGCTGTTGTTCTTTGGGAAGGCTATGCAGTCGCGAATGCTGTCGAGACCTGCCATGAGGCTCACGAAACGGTCGAGGCCGAAAGCAAGACCTGCATGAGGGGGAGCTCCATACTTAAAGGCGTTGATGAGGAAGCCGAACTGTGCCATGGCGCGCTCGGGGGTGAAGCCCAGAATCTGGAACATTTTCTCCTGAAGCTTGCCATCGTGGATACGCAGTGAGCCACCGCCTACCTCTACGCCATTGCACACGAAGTCATAGGCCACGGCACGCACCTTGGCGGGGTCGGTATCGAGCAAGGGGATATCGTCGGGGTTCGGCATGGTGAACGGATGGTGAGTAGCCATGAGGCGCTGCTCCTCGTCGCTCCACTCAAAGAGTGGGAAGTCAACAATCCACAGGCACACGAACTTGTCCTTATCGCGAAGTCCGAGACGGTCGCCCATCTCAAGACGCAGGGTGCAGAGCTGCACACGAGTCTTGTTGGCATTGTCGCCACTGAGGATGAGTACGAGGTCGCCGTCCTTGGCGCCCATTGCCTCTTTCACCTTCTGCCATACTTCGGGCTCATAGAACTTGTCGATGCTTGACTTAACGGTGCCATCGGCATTGAACTTAACATATACCAGACCCTTGGCGCCTACCTGGGGACGCTTTACGAAGTCGGTGAGCTGGTCGAGCTGCTTGCGGGTATAGTCGGCACAGCCAGGAACACAAATGCCACCGATATAGTTGGCCTCGTTGAACACAGGGAAGGTGCCAGTGCCCTTCAGCACGTCCATGAGCTCAACGAACTCCATGCCGAAGCGGAGGTCGGGCTTGTCGGAACCGAAGCGACGCATAGCCTCATGCCATGTCATGCGCTGGAGAGCGGGCAGCTCAACGCCACGCACTTCCTTGAACAGATGGCGGGCAAGGTCTTCGAAAATCTGAAGCACGTCTTCCTGTTCAACGAAAGACATCTCACAGTCTATCTGGGTGAACTCAGGCTGACGATCGGCACGCAGGTCTTCATCGCGGAAACACTTGGCAATCTGGAAATAACGGTCAAAACCACTGACCATCAACAGTTGCTTCAGGGTCTGAGGGCTCTGTGGAAGAGCGTAGAACTGACCTGGGTTCATGCGTGAAGGCACCACGAAGTCGCGTGCGCCCTCTGGGGTAGAACCGATGAGGATTGGTGTCTCTACTTCGATAAACTGACGTGCATCGAGGAAGTTACGAATGAGTATGGTCATGCGATGGCGCAGCTCGAGGTTCTTGCGAACAGCACTGCGGCGCAGGTCGAGGTAGCGGTACTTCATGCGGATGTCGTCGCCACCGTCGGTCTGGTCCTCAATGGTAAAGGGAGGTGTGACGCTCTCGCTGAGGATGTTAAGCTCGGTAACGGTGACCTCTACATCGCCCGTAGGCATCTTGGGGTTCTTTGACTCACGCTCGCGGACAGTGCCCACGGCCTGGATACAGAACTCGCGTCCCAGTTTGTTAGCACGCTCGGTAAGGGCTGCATCGTCGCTCTCGTCGAAAACAAGCTGCGTGATGCCATAGCGGTCACGCAAATCGACAAACGTCATGCCACCCATCTTTCTGGTGCGCTGCACCCATCCTGCCAGCTTCACTGTCTGACCTGCATCGGCAAGGCGCAACTCGCCACATGTTTTACTTCTATACATTGCTTATATTTGTTGTTTATGAATTATTTATTCAAAATTTAGCTGCAAAGGTACTACTTAGTGAGCAAAAAGCAAAATTAACAACATAATTCTTGCTAAATTTTAATCAAAAAGGAATCTATTATCATTTTTTTTACTAATTTTGGGGCAATGAAACACATACACACCCTCTGTCTTGCTGTGGCGATGGCCTTTTCAGGCACTGCCAAACCAGCTGATACCAACGACTCGATGCGTGACACAACACGCGTTGCAGTGGCTGGCAAAGACCTTGTGGTGAACTATGTATATGAGATTCCGAAGCGCAACTTCACCATGTGGCTCATACCCACGATGCACAACTTTGCCAAGGGACCACGGCGACACAGCGCCACGGAGCGATGCCGACTGATATACAAGGACGGAAAGGTGGGACAAATACAGCTGCTCTCGCGCAACACAACCATACGCCACAACAGAAGCGTGATGACGGTGCTGAACGCGATGATGCTGCCAAACTTCAAGTCGGAGACACTATACGGCAAGCACATACTGTCGCCATTCAACGATGGCAACCGACGCTACTACAAATACACCACGGTAAAGAAAAGCCGAAGGACAAATACCGTGATGTTTGAACCACGATTCTGTGAGAACACGCTGCTTGTAAGCGGAACGGCAGTGATAGACTCAAGGACTGACGAAGTGATCAGCGCAGAATATAGCGGAGAGTTCGACATGATAAGGTTCCACGTAGTCTATAAGCCAAGGACATGCAAGACCGACATAGACTTCCGCTTCGCAGGAAATCAGGTGAAGTCGGAGGTAACGATAGCCAAAGCCAATAACAATGCATATATAGACTACACAGGGAGAAACATAATAGCAGCAGAAGACACAATGACAGTGGAAGAGCCCGACACCACGAAGAAGAGCACCACACTGCAGAGCCTTGAGAACATAGGCACAAGCATAGGCGGACATCTGCTTAGCAGCCATTCGGCACAGATCATGGACATAAACCTGAAGATGTCGCCAGTGATAGCTCCCCACTATCTGAACTACAGCCACAGCCGTGGACTGTCGTACAAGATGCAGTTTGCTGCCGAGTATCCCACAGGCAAGAACAGCACGCTGTCGCTACTGCCCATCCTTGGCTACAACTTCAAGATAAAGCAGTTCTATTACGAGGCGCCTCTGAGATACACCTACGACAAGGAATGTGACAACTACGTGGAGCTGAAGTGGAGCAATGGCAACAGAATATATAACTCATCGGTCATTGATGACCTGAAAAGGGTTTATGGCGAATACTACATCCCCAAGGACAACGAGCTGGACATGTTTGACAACAACAAGCTGTCACTCGTCAGCCATTACAACATAACGAAATGGCTCACTACGGAAGTGGGTCTGACGTATAACAGGCGTTCGGCAACAGACCGCCACAACATGATGAAATATGCGAAGAAAGATGTATATCAGAGCTTTGCGCCAATGTTCGGAGTGATACTGAAGCCATGGAGCAAAGGGCCTGTGCTGGCATTGAGCTACGAGCAGGGAATAAAGATAAAGGACTTTCTGGACTATGGACGCACGGAGGGTAGCGCATCATACAGTATGAGCCTGCCTGCCACGCAGAAGCTGAACCTAAGGGTTGCCGGAGGCTTCTATTCAAGGAAGCGCTCAAATATATTCATGGAATATACCAATTTCAGTGAAGACTTCCTCCCTGGCGGATGGGATGACAACTGGACAAACGACTTCCAATTGCTCGACTCACGTCTGTATAACATCTCAAAATACTATGTCAGCGGAAATGTAAGCTACTACACACCAATAATGTTCACCACCGTCATACCTCTGCTAAACAGGTATGTGGAACGTGAGCGCTTCTATCTGAACACGCTGCTGTTGGAGCGCGCCCGTCCCTACTACGAGCTGGGCTACGGCATAAGCACACGAGTGCTCTCCGTGGGACTCTTCGCCAGCTTCTTCAACGCAGAGATACAATCGGTAGGAGCAAAGTTCACCTTCGAACTGTTCCACCGATGGTAATTCTAACCTCTTACCTCTCACCTCTTACCTCTCACCTCTCACCTCTAAAGACATGTCCACATCACTCACAGTATATAAAGCAAGCGCCGGCAGCGGAAAGACCTTCACGCTGGCAGTGGAATACATTACGCTTGTGGTAAAGAATCCACAGGTTTACAGGCAGATTCTCGCCGTAACCTTCACCAACAAGGCTACGGAGGAGATGAAGATGCGAATAATGAGCCAGCTCTATGGAATATGGCGACAGCTCGACTCGTCGAAGGACTATACCGACAAGGTGTGCAAGGCGCTCGACGCCTCGCCGGAGTTCGTAGCCAAACAGGCAGGCACGGCGCTGAGATATATCCTGCACGACTACACCAACTTCCGCATAGGAACCATTGACTCGTTCTTCCAGACCATACTGCGCAACCTGGCACGCGAGCTGGAGCTCAACGCCAACCTGCGAGTGGGGCTCAACGACAAAGATGTGGAGGAGCTGGCTGTGGATGACATGATAGAGAACCTGTCAACCAACGATGCCATGCTGAAATGGATTCTTCGCTATATCATGGAGAGCATAGACAGTGACAGGTCATGGAACATCATTGGACAGATAAAGAAGTTCGGACTAACCATCTTCAAGGAGTTCTACAAGTCAAACAGTCATAAGCTCTACGAAGCCATGAAGCAGCCTGACTTCTTCGAGAACTTCACCAACGAGCTGCGAGCACTACAAGCCAGCGCAGAAGAAAAGGCAAAAGCCATTGCCAAGGAATTTTTCAGCGAACTGCAAGGTGCTGGCTTTAAGATTGAAGACCTCTCATACGGAACTGGCGGCGTGGCAGGTGTGTTCCTGAAGCTGGAGAAAGGAATACCTGAAGAAGGCTTCGAAGGCAAGCGTGTGAGCGACTGTCGCGAGGATGCCGAGAAATGGTGCAAGAAGAAATGTGACAACAGGGAGGCGCTGCTCGCACTCGTTAGGAGCAAGCTGATGCCGCTGCTGGAGAAAGCCATCAGCGAGTATCCGCAACTGAGAAAGCTGCACCAGTCGGCAGAGCTCACGCTGAAGCATATAAACCAATTGAGACTGCTCGAACATATTGAAGCAAAGGTGAGAGAGCTGAACACCACTGCCAACAGGTTCCTGCTCAGCGACACACAGCAACTGCTCCACGAGCTGATAGAGACAGGCGACTCGCCATTTATCTTCGAGAAGATAGGCACGCAGATAGAGCACATCATGATAGATGAGTTCCAGGACACATCGACAGTACAGTGGAAGAACTTCCAACTGCTGCTGCGCGAGACGATGAGCCGCACGGAAAGCGCCAACCTCATAGTGGGCGACGTAAAGCAGAGCATATACAGATGGCGAAGCGGCGACTGGCGTCTGCTGGCAAACATTAGAGACGAGTTTCCCAGCAAGGAGCAGATGGAGATACTGCCCCTGAAGACCAACTATCGCTCGTCGAGAAACGTAGTGGAGTTCAACAACGTGTTCTTCACCAAGGCTGCAGAGTCAGAAGACATCAAGGCCTACGATGATGTGGTACAGCTGTTGCCCGAAGGCAAGCCACGCGACGGATATGTCAACGTGACGCTGATGCCTGCCGAGGACTATCAGGAGCGAGTGCTGGAAGCGATGAGAGACACTATAGACGAGCTGCTGGCAAATGGAGTGAAGCCATCGGAGATAGCCATACTCGTAAGAGCAAACAACCAGATACCATTGATAGCCAACTACTTCATGAGCGAGCGCCCTGACTTGTCGATAGTCAGCGACGAGGCATTCCGTCTGGACACATCGACTGCCGTACAGACAATTGTACAGGCTCTGCGTCTGCTCATACATCCCAACGACAACATTGCAAAGGCGTTTCTCGCGAAACAATATTCGGAGGAAACGATGCTCCACGAGATGAGCATAGACGAGATGCTGCCAAAGGCAATGAGCGAGGAGCGCGACACGCTGATACGTCTGCCTCTTTATGAACTGACAGAACGCCTCTATGACTTGTTCCGCCTGCAACAGACGAAGGGACAGAGCGCCTACCTCTGTGTGTTCTTCGACATCGTGGCCAATTTCGTGAACGAGCGCACCACCGACATTGCCGACTTCCTGCACGAATGGGACGATACGCTCTGCTCGAAGACTATACAGAACGCCGAGGTAAGCGGAGTGAGAATACTAAGCATACACAAGTCGAAAGGACTGGAGTATCAGCATGTCATCATCCCGTTCGCAGACTGGAAGATGGAGCACAGAGACATCTTGTGGTGCTCGCCAAAAGAGGCACCTTTCAACCAACTGCCCATTGTTCCAATAGACTTAAGTCAGAAGGGGATGAAGGGAACAATCTACGAAAGCAACTACGACGAGGAACACCAGCAGAACATTGTCGATAACATGAACCTGCTATATGTTGCCTTCACGCGTGCTGCCAAGACGCTTCACGTAATAGGACGTCGCTCTGCCTCGGGCACCCGCTCGGAGCTGATTGAGATGACACTACCTGTTGTGGCAGAGGAACTTAAGGATGCCACCATCATGGGTATGGAGAGTGATGGCGATGACATAGTCTTTGAATTTGGAACAAAGACCATCGCCAAGAAGGAAGCAGAAGAGGACAAGAAGCAATCAGACAGAAAGCTCAACGTGTTCTTACAGGATGCTCAGCCCATTCAGCTTAATCTCCTCACCTACTCTTCCAAGGTGGAGTTCAGACAGAGCAACGAAAGCCGCAACTTCGTGCTCACAGAGGACGAGGAGATAGAACAGGCTTCATATATCCAGTTGGGCAGCGTGCTACATAACATCTTCTCGTCGATACGCACAACAGCCGATATTGACAATGCGCTGAAGCAGTTGGAGCTAAGCGGAATAATCTACAACCACCACCTGACACGCGAAAGATTGGATAAGCTCATACGCGAGCGAGTGAGTCATCCGAAGGTGGCAGAATGGTATTCAGACAAATGGACGCTATTCAACGAGTGTACCATACTCGATGTTGACAAAGAGTCGGGCAAGGTATATGAGCGACGCCCAGACAGGGTGATGACCGATGGCAACGAGATGATTGTCGTGGACTTCAAGTTCGGACGTCAGAACGAGGACTACAAGAAGCAGGTCAGAAAATACATGGAGCTGCTCGAGGAAATGGGATATAATAATGTGAAAGGTTTTCTGTGGTATGTCTATACCAACAAAATAGATGAAGTGAAATGAAAGCATTCCTGGAATATGTAGCAGAAGACTTGCTCGCCAAATATGGCAGCAACCTCTCAAGGACAGCCATAGTGTTTCCTAACAAGAGAGCAGCCCTCTTCCTCAGCGAATATCTCGCAAGGAAGGCAGGGAAGCCTATATGGAGTCCGAACTATATCACCATAAGTGAACTGTTCAGAAAGAACTCAGAGCTACAGGTGGCCGACCCCATAAAGCTGGTATGCGACCTGCACCGTAGCTTCACCTCTCAGACAGGCATAGACGAGACGCTCGACAAGTTCTATGGCTGGGGACAGTTGCTGATAACCGACTTCGACGATATAGACAAGAACATGGCCGATGCCGACCAGCTGTTTGCTAACATTAGCAACCTGCACGAACTCGACGACCTGTCATATCTGACGGAGGAGCAGAAAGAGATACTGGCGAAGTTCTTCAGCAACTTTGCCGATGACCAGCAGACAGAGCTGAAGAAGCGCTTCATGAAGCTGTGGGCGAAGATGGGCGACATATACCACGACTTCAACAGTCGTCTGCTTGAGCAGGGACTGGTCTACGAGGGCGCACTCTACAGAAGTGTGGTGGAGAGTGGTGACATAGACTATGAGTACGACAGATATGTCTTCGTGGGCTTCAACCTCCTTCACAAGGTGGAGCAGCAGCTCTTCACGATGATGAAGAAGGAAGGACGCGCCACATTCTACTGGGATTTCGACAGATACTACATGCCCAACAAGGGCGCAAGACATCAGGACAACAGCGCAGGACACTATATTGCGCAGTATCTTAGCGACTTTCCCAACGAACTGGACACAACGCGCGACGAGATATACAACAACTTCACAGCAAAGCGCAACATCAGCATAATATCGGCTTCGACAGAGAATGCACAAGCGAGGTTCATAAGCTCGTGGCTCACGGATGACTCCACAGACCAGAAGACGCGTATTGCCGACGGGCACAACACGGCAATAGTGCTCTGCAACGAAGGACTACTACAAAGCGTTATCCACTGTCTGCCTGAAGATGTTCATGAGGTGAACATCACCACGGGCTATCCGCTAATACAGGCACCTGCAGCATCGCTCGTAAGCATGCTGTTCGAACTGCAGACGACAGGATGGTCCACACAGCATGAGTGTTTCCGACTGAAACAGATAAAGGCGGTGCTCAACCATCCTTACACGAAGTTCATCACAGAGAACGCCACGAGTCTGGAACGTAAGCTGAGCGACGAGCGTGTCTATTATGCCTCAGAGGACATGCTCGCCTTTGACGAAGGAACGAAGATGCTGTTCAAGCATGAAGACACGCTCAAGGGCATGCTCGACTGGCTATGCACGATAGTGCAGGATGTGGCACGCAACTATGAACAGCAGGAGGGAGCCAACGAACAGGGCGATCCCCTAATACAGGAGACGCTGTTTAAGATATACACCCTGCTGAATCGTCTAAATGCACTCGTGGAGTCGGGCGACCTGACGATTGACCTCCCCACCCTGCAACGACTGCTCATACAGCTATGGTCATCGGCAAGTGTTCCATTCCACGGCGAACCCATCAACGGAATACAGATCATGGGAGTGCTCGAGACAAGAAACCTTGACTTCAACCACCTGCTCGTTCTCTCATGCAACGAAGGCAACATGCCGAAAGGCAGCTCAGACACATCGTTCATACCCTATAGCATAAGAAAGGCGTTTGGACTCACTACGATAGACCACAAGGTGGCAATCTATTCCTACTATTTCCACCGTCTGATACAGCGTGCTGGCGACATAACGTTCATATACAACAACTCTACAACAGACGGACAGACAGCAGAGATGTCACGCTTCATTCTGCAGCTCATGGTGGAGAGTCCCCACGACTTCAGCTTCTACACTCTTCAGTCAGACATGAGGATGCAGAAGTTCATGCCGAAGGAGATAGAGAAGACGGAGGTCATAATGGAGAAGCTGATGAAGCGCTTCGACATCCGCAAACAAACGGAGACGCCACACTCGCCTCTGCTCACGCCATCGGCAATAAACAGATATATGCGCTGTCCGCTTAACTTCTACTATTACTATGTCTGCGGACTAAGCGAGGACGACGAGACCGATGACGACCGCATAGACAGCAGAGCATTCGGAAACATCTTCCATGAGGCGGTGCACATGCTCTACACACGTATGACTACACAGACAAACATCATCACAGCCTCAGCCATTGGCGACCTGCTGAAGAACGGTGTTGACATAGAGCGGGCAGTCGATGCTGCCATACAGAAGGAGCTGTTCAAGAACTCGCGTCTCTCTGCGAACTTCTCATTCAAGCAACTCAACGGACTGCAAATAATAAACCGCGAGGTGATAATACACTATGTAAGACAGTTGCTGACTAACGACAAGCAGCTGGCGCCATTCAGCATCGTGGGACTGGAGAGAGACGTCACGGCACGCTTTGAGTCGGAAAACATCTGCACAACCATAGGCGGACGCGTGGACAGAATGGACCGCATAGTAGAGACATCGGAAGACGGAACAAAGACGGAACGCATAAGGGTGATAGACTACAAGACGGGCAGCAAGCAGGCAAACAGGCTTGACAACGTGGGAGCTATCTTCAACGCAGACAACCTGTCAAAACACAATGACTACTTCCTGCAGGCGCTACTCTACAGCTGCATAATCAGCGTATCGAAGGACTTCAACCCCAGCAACCTCGAGGTGAGCCCTGCCCTACTCTTCATACAGCATGCTGCAAAAGAAGGCTACGATCCAACGCTCTTCTTCGGCAAAGAGCGCATAAACAGCGTTGAACAATATCGACAGGAGTTCGGCACTCTGCTACGCGAGACAGTCAACACAATATTCAATAAGGAAGAGCCATTTAAACCTACAGCCGACAAACAGAGATGCGCAACCTGTCCATACCGACTGATTTGTAAGTAAAAGCGCCTATCTTGCCTCTCTATTTCAATATAATAAAACGACCACGAATTTAACAAATAAAACGAATTTATCCATGCGGAACGAAATATAAATCCATCTAAAGATGCAACGAATTAAAACGAATTGCCACGCACAACAAAGAATCACTTGTGATTCGCTTAGTTAAAATTTGATATAAATTCAAAATAATAGAGAAAATAATTCGTTCAATTTGTATAATTCGTGGTAGAAAAGAAAAGCCAAAACTTAAATATAACAACAGAGACGACATGAAAAGAATAATCATAGCGCTACTCACCATTTTTCCACTGACTGTCTTTGGATGGCACGAGGTGAAAGTGCCAAACGTGAAATCGCTGCAGGTAAGCGTAAACGGAGAATGGACGAAGCTACCCGTAATGGAACTTGGCAGCAACGACGTGCTATCAGTAAGCTTCGATGAGCTGTCGCACACCTACCACCGTTTCGCTGTTCACATGGAGCATTGCGAATTCGACTGGACCACGTCGGAAGGGCTCTTCGAGAGCGACTGGCTGCAAGGCTTCAACGACTGGCAGATAGACGACTATATGAACTCGCTTAACACGAACGTGCTCTACACCAACTACACGTTCCAGATTCCCAACGACATGTGCACGCTGAAGATGAGTGGCAACTACAGGCTGCACATCATTGACGAAGACTGCGACAACGAGGAGATTGCCTGCGTGGAGCTTCGAGTAGTGGAGCCGATAGTAACGTTAGGAATGGGCATCAGCACGAATACTGACATAGACATGAACCGAAGCCACCAGCAGGTGACGCTTGGAATGAGGCTGAACGGTCTTTCCGTAACCAACAACGAAGAACAGGTGAAGGCCATCGTGATGCAGAACGGATATGAGGGCGACATGCGCAGCGAGGTGGCTCCAAACATCATCACGATGAACGAGATGAGATGGGAACACCGTCGCGACCTTATCTTTGATGCCGGCAATGAATATCACAGATATGAGGTGCTCGACCCTACTCACATCACCCTTGGTCTTGAAAAGGTCTATTGGGACGAAGATGAATGTCGCTTCCATGTTTATCCTGACCAGTGCGAACCTCAACGCAACTACCTGTACTATCGCGATGCCGACGGCGCTTTCCTCATAAGAAACAGCAACAATGTGGAGAACGACCGCATAAGCGAATATGTTTATGTTCACTACAAGTTTGCGCCCGTGAGGGAGTACAGCGATGCTACGGTGTTCATAGACGGAAGATGGGCTACAGAGGATAGCAGCACCTATGTGATGACCTATGACGCAAAGGACCGTTCCTATAATGCTACGATTCTCCAGAAGCTGGGTTACTACAACTACCGCATAATGCTATCAGACAGAGATGGCAGAGTGATGAGAATGCCAGAAGAAGGAAACTTCTATCAGACAGAGAATCGCTACGAAGCATTCGTCTATTACAAGGAGACTGGCGGAAGGACATGGCGACTGGTAGGATATAAAGAGGTGTCGTTTCAAGCTCAATGAAACGACACCTTAATATATTAACACGTAAAACTTAAAATCTACGATTCCTTCATCTCATTTCTATACTCCTTCGGTGTAAGCTTATACTTATGGAAGAAACAGCCCATGAAGTAGTTTGGCGTATAGAATCCACACTGATTAGATATTTCCTCAACAGTAAGCTCTGTATTGAGCAACATCTCAGCAGCCTTCTCAATACGTACTATCTGAGCCAGTTCACGAGGACTCTTGTAGAGGTTGGCTGTCATCATGTCATAGAATTTTACGATGTCCATATTACATGCCTCGGCGACCTCACGCATGGTGAAACCTTTCTTGTTCAGACGGACAAACGGAATGACGACAAGCATAAGCTCTATAAATTCAGGTGTAAGCTTAGTTGCCGCATCATACTTCTTATTGAAGAGATCCTCGTCTGAGGGTGCAAGGAGCTCATTGCCAAAGGCATCGCACCTGTCAACAAACGATGTTATCTTTCTCAAGATGTCTTTCTCTTCAGTATTTCGGCGAGCACGCATCTTAGTATTCTTTCCGTAGAGCAAGAAGTTGATAACGAAAAGAATCATGATGACTACGATTATCAACATATAGAGACCTGTTGCCTGCCACCATGGCTGGTTTACATGGATAACCCATTCATAAGGAATGGTGCCCTCCCATGAGTCAGGGAACATGGATGCCTGAACCTCAATATGATAATCGCCAGGCTTCAAGCCGATAAGTGGCAGGTGCAGATTGCCCTTCGCGTCAACAAGTTCTGAGCCTTGGAAATAGGAATACACATTCCATTCATCATTTATTTCCCTTAACCTGACACGATAGCATGTCTGTTGAGGACGGAAATAGTTAAGGCCAGAGAATGTCAGCGACAGCGTGTTCTGGTCAGAGTTAACGTTTATCTCGCGTACTCTTGTTATGGCGCTGCTGATAATCGTTCGTCCGTCAAGGGTCTCGCCAGGCTCCACGAACGTACCGTTCACCATCAGCTTGATGAGCTTGGGATACATAGTCACAGGACGGCGATTGTTAACGAGCTCGAATCCTGCGGGATTAAACTCCAAGACATGATCTATTGACTGCATGATGATTGTTCCGTCGTCAAGACACACTGCCTTACAGTTCACAAACGACTCGTTAGGCACCTTGTCGTGAGAAGTGAAATTGTTTATCAGGGCAATCTCATTACCCTCAAAGATGATACACGCTATTCCGTAGGAAGTGCCAATCCAGATGTTATGATTCTTATCCTCAACAACAGAGTGAATCACCTCGTTGATAAGGCCGTTCTTCTTATTAAACACAATAGGCTCAGACTTCGGGTTCTTATACAAATACAAGCCTGTCATGGTTCCGAACCAGTTCCAACTTCTGCTGTCGGTAAACATGCAGTTGGCACTCTTACCATTGAACTCAGTGATGTTCTGAGCCAGATTGTCCATCTTTGCTGCATATTCAACAGCCTTAGGATGATCAAACGTATAGACATGGAAAGGCGATGGTGAAGGGGCTGCATAAAGCACTCCATATCTCTGAGTGCCGAACCACAAGCCGCCCTGTTTGTCAAACATCACCGTGTTACAGTGAACGTCAAGTTCCTTTCCACTTGCGAGCTTCAGCTTCTCTATATGCTGCTGTTCACCAGTCTTGATGTCGTGAACCCAATATCCTCGCCCTGCAGCAACAAAGAGCTTTTCATTCGATACCGCCATGTTGTTCAGGGCATAGGGCACAGTCAACAGATGTTTCCACTGCAGCGTCTTGAAGTCAAAAAACATGAGAATGCCACCAGCTTTGCCATTGCGTATCACGAAATATCCGTTCTTATATTTCAGACATATTGATGATTGGATGTATTTCTGAGCGGTCTCCCAATCATACGCATTAGTACGATGGATAATCTGGCCACTGTTAACGTCAATACCCATCTCCTCACCATTGTCAAAGAATGTAAGAAGTGTATCGCCACGAGTATCAAGGTTCTGCAGGTTCCTGTCTTTCAGTACTTGGAACTCCTTCTTTCTATCAATATCATAGAGACCTTTGTCTGTAAGCAGCCACAGGTCTCCGCCATAATCGGTGAAGAGGTCGAGTACATGCTGATCGCATCCCAGTTCTTTCAGAACTCCGTCAACGTTTGGCCTAAACTCCTCCATCCTTAGGTCAACACACGAAACAGAGTGAGTGCTTTTAACCCAAAGATGGTGGAAATGGTCAAAATACAGGCGATCGTTTCCACGATAGTCTGACAGCAAATACTGATAAGACTGGTCGGTATCAATATGAGTAAAGCTTGTGCCGTCATAGAAATTCACATTGCCAATAGTTGATATAATCATTCTGCCTGTCTTGGTGCAGACTATGCACTGAGCGCTATTGTCTGCCAGTCCGTCAGCAGCATTAATGATAGAGAACTCTCTCGATTCCTCATTGGCACTCGCATTTACAGAAAATGCAAGCATCATCAGCAACAGGCAAATATGATTAATAGCAGATTTCATTCTTCTTGACTTATGAATTCATTAGGGCACAAAACAAATATATCAGATGAGGGGCATGCCAAGCTCAAGACACTTCTGGCGCATGTCTTCAGGCCAGATAGAAGCCTGGATCTCACCTATATGAGCTTTCTGGAGCATTACCATGCAGAGACGGCTCTGTCCGATACCGCCACCGATAGAGAGAGGCAGCTTGTCGCTCATGAGCTGACGATGGAAATACAGGTCGAGACGCTGCTCCTGGTTCTCTATCTTCAACTGGCGCAGCAACGCCTCCTTGTCAACACGGATACCCATGGAAGACAACTCGAACGAGCGACCAAGCACAGGATACCAGATGAGTATATCGCCATTAAGACCTGCGCGTCCGTCCTCAGCTATCGTTGACCAGTCATCATAGTCAGGAGCACGTCCATCGTGCTTTTCGCCATTGGCAAGCTTTCCACCGATGCCGATGAGGAACACTGCTCCGTACTTTTTGCATATTGCATCCTCACGCTCCTTTGGAGTCATGTCAGGATACATAGCGAGCAGTTCCTCAGAGTGTATGAAGTGAATCTTCTCAGGCAGGAAAGGCTTAATCTGCGAATAAGTCTCACAAACGAGATACTCCGTGCGGCGTATGGCAGCATAGATGCGCTCCACGATATTCTTCAGGAACGCTATGGTGCGGTCTTCCTTGGTGATGACAGCCTCCCAGTCCCATTGGTCAACATATAGGGAGTGCAGATTGTCCAGCTCCTCGTCGGCACGTATAGCATTCATGTCGGTGTATATTCCGTAGCCAGGCTCCACTCCGTTCTCTGCAAGCGACAGGCGCTTCCATTTTGCCAAAGAATGAACAACTTCGGCACGTGCATCGCCAAGATCTTTTATTGGGAATGTTACTGCACGCTCCACACCATTGAGGTCATCGTTAATACCGAGTCCCTTCAACACGAAAAGAGGAGCTGTGACACGACGCAGACGCAATTCCGTGGAAAGATTCTGCTGGAAGAAATCCTTGATCAGCTTGATGCCCTGCTCAGTCTGCTTGGCATCAAGAAGCTGCTTGTAGTCTATGGGTTTGATTAATGTACTCATCCCTATAAATTGATGTAAAAACAATTATTTTATAATAATACCGTGCAAAAGTAACAAAAAAGAAGAAATATACAAAAAAAATATTGTAATTTTGCGTTTAACTATGACACGTAAAGAACTATACTCACAAGTTTTGAGCTTTTTTGCAGAAAAGATGCCAGAAGCTGACACCGAACTGGAGTTTGCCGACACCTTTCAGCTGGTAGTGGCAGTAGTACTAAGTGCGCAGTGTACAGACAAGCGCGTAAACATGGTGACGCCTGCGCTGTTCCGTCGTTTTCCGAATGCGAGAGCCATGGCTGAAAGCAGCGCTGACGAGATCTACGAATATGTGAAGAGCGTCTCCTACCCTAACAGTAAGGCAAGCCATCTTTTTGAGATGTCAAAGCTCTTGGTGGAGCGCCATAACGGCGAGGTGCCTTCGACTATGGACGAGCTGCTGGCTCTGCCTGGCATAGGACGCAAAACTGCCAATGTGGTGCAAGCCGTTGCCTTTGGCCGCTCAACATTGGCAGTTGATACTCATGTCTTTCGTGTCAGTCATCGCTTAGGCCTTGTCAGCAAGTCGGCCAACACCCCATTTAAGGTTGAAACGGAACTGACCAAGCACATCCCCGACGAGATTATTCCCCGTGCCCACCACTGGCTGCTGCTTCATGGGCGCTATGTCTGCACAGCGAGGAATCCCAAGTGTGACGATTGCGGATTGTGCAATCTCTGCAAGGACTATCTCACTCGCAAGCCATCGCCCACACGAATCTGATAGGTAGGTGGCAGGTTATTCATCTTGTAGAGATATTTCACTCTGATGCCATACTTCTGGGCTATGTAGTACATTGACTCGCCAGCGCTGACATAGTGCAGGCGATTCTTGTATTCGCGAGGTGCCTTGCGCGCCTTCTTGCGAAGCCATACCACCTCGCCCTCTTCAAGCACATCGTTCTTGTCACGCTCGTTATACTTGGCAAGCTTCCTGTAAGAAACTCCTAACTCCTTACCAAGTGACTTATATGTGTCACCACGACGGGCTATGACATAATAGTTCTTGTTAAACGACTTTACAGGATGGGATATACTGAATCCAAAGCCATTCTTGCTCTTAGAACCTCCTGCACGGTCATACTGGTCAAGTTCATAAAGCTCAATGAGCTCAATGAGCTTCTTCGGATACTGCGGATTAGTGGCATAGCCACACGCCTTGAGGCCATGAGCCCATCCCTTGTAGTCAGTCGTCTTCAAGCTGAACAGACGACTGTATCGCTGACTCTGTGCAAGGAACTTCGAATGGTCCTCGTAGGAATCAAATGCCGACTTATACACTCTGAAGCATTCGTTCTTACGGTCATCGTCCTTATACATCGTGCGTCCTGTCCATCCGTGGCACTTTATTCCGAAATGGTTATTACCCTTGCGTGCCAACTCACTATTGCCAGCGCCTGACTCAAACAGTCCCTGGGCAAGAGTTATCGATGCAGGTATCTTCCATCGGCGCATCTCCTCGATGGCTACATCCTTGTACTGGTTAACGTAATTCTGATATTGCTGGTTCCATTTCATTTGCGCATTAATGCACAAAGGGATGGAAAACAACAGTAAAAATAGTAGTTTTTTCATTCTGATAGTAAATTCTTTTGCAAAAGTAATTGTTTTCAGAGAGTTTTTACTATTTTTGCAAAGGAAATTATCAATAACATGAAAGAAATAACACTTGAATCTAAAATTCGCGTCTGTCAAAAGGACGAGCTCCCTGACGACGAACGTAACCTTGTTGAGCTTGCGATAGAGGCCACTGCCAACTCCTATGCTCCCCATTCCCACTTTCATGTAGGTGCAGCATTGCTTCTTGCCAATGGTAAGATTGTCAAAGGCTGCAATCAGGAGAATGCTGTTTTACCGGCAGGAGTGTGTGCTGAACGTTCCGCCATTTTCTCTGCTGGTGCACAATATCCTGATCAGGCTGTAACGAAACTTGCCATAGCTGCCCGTGCTGGCGACGGAAAGCTGACTGAGCTGCCTGTAAGCCCATGCGGAATATGCCGTCAGGTGATGGTAGAGACTGAGACGCGCTTCCAACAACCCATGCGCATACTTCTCTATGGTGAAACGGGAGTCTATGTCATTGACGGAATAAAAGAGCTCATGCCACTGGCATTCACAGAGTTCTAACTTCTTACCTCTAACCTCTTACCTCTAACCTCTTACCTCTCACCTCTAACCTCTAACCTCTAACCTCTAATAACAACCAAGTCCCTTGGCTGGCGACTCCTCCTTCAAGTGAAAATCGTAGATGAAGTTGGTCTCGTCAACGAGTACGAAGTGTTTCTTTCCAGATATTTCGTCGGAAGGTTTCTCCCAAAGTATCTGTTTATAGTGTACGGTATCGTTTTCAACTTGCGGCGTGCGCAACAGGGTGTTTATGAAGAGATAGTTAAACGCCGCATCCTCTGACTCCTGCTTACCCAGAATCTCGTCATTGGCATAGCCTGTGAGTATGGAGTTTGTCATCTGGAACTGCTCCAGCGGGTAAGGAGCGTTATTAAACTTGTTGTATATCTGCAGGGCCACATTACGCTGAGCCGAGAACGGATAGAACTGTGCGATGGTACAGCTATCCATGATGACTGCTCCGCCATATACCAACACACAGCTGCCAAGCATGTTTGACAGCTGACATTTCTTTATGCCGGCATAGGTGTTATACAATTCGAGTCCATTGCCCTTACAGTTATGTACAATAGAGTTTTCCATGTAAAGGCGCTGGTTCTGTGATGAGAGCTTTGCCGAGTCACATATCACGCCATACATTGCGCTGCGCAACTCAGTGTTCTTCAGCTCATTGCCTTCAGACGAACCATAGAGATGTATTCCCTCCCACTGACCACTTACACGGTCGTAAGGCAGATAGGCAAACATGTGGTCAAGACGATCACCACGCATCAGCACAGAGTCGGTCTTCAACGTTCCATAGACATTTATCCCTGCCTTGTCATGAAAATAAAGTTGAGTATTCAGAATCTTCAGTGTGACACCTTCGCCAACAGTTATTCCGCCATAGACTACAATAGGCTTAGAAGACTGTATCGTAGAGTCGTTAGTGACCTTCAAGTCCTTTACTGACAAGGCATCCCACGCATAGCCGCGAAGATTGACGCTCTGCTCCACCCCACTCTCAAGGGCAAACACAATATCGTCAGTGATAAGCTGAACCAAAGACCGCAGGTTCTCAGGTGCTGTCAACTCTACAAACACGCGAAGGCTGTCACCCTTGCGCAACTCCAGATCGCTGACCGATGAGCCTCTGGCGTTGTCGAGAAATGTGCCATCGACATTCACCCTATAGCCCGTCTGATTGCCCTTGCGCAGGAACGCCTGACTGATACGTACACCATCTGAGTTGTTGTTATAGACCCAGAAAGAATATGTTGCCGAGCCTACGGAAGAGAACACGGTGTCCAGCTTTATGGTGTCGCTGGAGAACGTCAGACGTGCGTTCCGGCTCGTGGTGAACGACTCATCGTCCTGACACGACAAGCACAGCAGCGTTATAGTGAATAGAAAGAATAAAATCCGTTTCATCATATACGATAAAACGGATTTTATGTCGATTTATTGTCTTAACGTCCCAGAATGAAACACGCCTGGAACTAAAGACCTTAGCTTACTTGCCGAAATAGCGCTTCAGCAGGCCAGCGAAGCCTGCGCCATGACGAGCCTCGTCCTTTGCCATCTCGTGAACGGTATCGTGGATAGCGTCGAAGCCAGCAGCCTTAGCATTCTTTGCAATGCGGAACTTATCCTCACATGCGCCAGCCTCAGCAGCAGCACGCTTCTCAAGGTTGGTCTTTGTGTCAGCCCATACGCACTCACCAAGGAGCTCTGCGAAACGGCTTGCATGGTCAGCCTCTTCGAAAGCATAGCGCTTGAAAGCCTCAGCAATCTCAGGATAGCCCTCACGGTCAGCCTGACGAGCCATAGCCAGATACTGGCCTACCTCGCTGCACTCACCGTTAAAGTGTGCACGCAGATCGTTAATCATCTCTTCTGATACACCCTCGAGCTTACCATCACCAATCTTATGAACGGTAGCATAAGTCATGTCGGCATCGTCCTTAAGCTCAGAGAACTTAGAAGCTGGAGCCTTACAGATTGGACACTTCTCGGGAGGATTCTCGCCTTCGTAGATATAACCACACACGGCGCAAATGAACTTTTTCTTCATAGTAACATTAGTATTTGTTTAATAAAAAAAATTTTGAATAGATTGTTTTGCAAATATAGGCATAAAAAAATAATTCCACAAATATTTTTGCAGAATTATTTTTCATAAGGCCGTTTTTAATCAAAAAATAATCAATTATAAACAACGACAAAGGGCATGCTCTCAAAAAGCACACCCCTTGTTATAGTGAACTATAAATAAGTCAATATTAGTTCTTGAAGAAGTCCTTAACATCCTCGTTAGGAACCATCTGCTCATCGAAGATGTAAGCGCCAGTCTTTGGGCTGCGAACCATCTTGATGACCTTTGAATAAGCGCGACCATCCTTCGAACCTTCGTGGAGGGTTGCAACGGTTTTCTTTGCCATGCGTAGTTACCTTTCTTACTTAATCTCCTTGTGAAGAGTCATCTTCTTCAGGATAGGGTTATACTTCATCAGCTCCATGCGCTCAGGCGTGTTCTTACGATTCTTTGTCGTAACATAACGACTTGTACCGCCAAGGCCGCTGTTCTTCATCTCTGTGCACTCCAGAACAACCTGGACGCGATTACCTTTTGCTTTCTTGCTTGCCATGGTTATCTTTCCTCCTCATATATTAATTACCCCATGCGAACACCTTCTTGTCGAGGTCGTTCCATGTGAGGTAACCCTTGTCTACTGCCTGACGAATGGCAGCATCAAGACCTATTTTATTAATTAAACGCAGACCAGCTGCACTGATCTTAAGGCTAATCCAGCAGTTCTGCTCTACCCAGAAGAACTTCTTGCTGAACAGGTTGACGTCAAAGCTGCGCTTTGTGCGGTGCTTTGAGTGAGACACGTTGTTACCTATCTGTGCCTTCTTGCCTGTGATTTGACAAACTTTAGACATTGCTATCTACTTTCTTTTTAAGTCTTTAAATACTTACTTACTCCAAACAGGGTGCAAAGGTACAATAAAATATTGAAGTTTGAATATGAGAGATTAAATATTCTCCCATTTCTTAATATTATTTAACCAAACATCATCTTTTTATGTCTTTGGATTCCTGTTTGTCTCTATTTTTTACACCACTATAAAAGCATGTTTTCATTTTTTTGCACAGAGCGCACGGAGTTTCCGTAGTTCTTCTTCGACCACGAATTATACAAATTGAACGAATTAATTTCTCCGTGATTCTGAATCTAAGATGAATTTATATTCCATTCCGCATGGATAAATTCGTTTTATTTGTAAAATTCGTGGTCGTTTAATATATCCGAAGTCGAATTATTCTGCCGATGTCTCTGCCTCTTCCGCATCTTCCTGCTTCAGGAAATCGCGGAACAGTTGTATTGCCACGTTCGTAGCTATGGCAAGGTTTATGTCACGTCCGTGGTCTTCCTCCACCTTACGTGTTGTCACCTTGTCCTTTGTGCCGCAAGCCAGCCAGATGGTGCCCACGGGAATCTCTTTTGTGCCACCGCCAGGACCGGCGAAGCCTGTTGCAGCAATGGCATAGTCAGTATCCAGTGTCGCGCATGCACCTTTCACCATTTCCACGGCAACCTCCTCACACACGGCAGTCTTCTCTTCGAGCAAGTCGTGAGACACGCCGAGCAATCGCTCTTTCACCTCATTAACATAGCAGATGATGCCGCCCTTGAAATATTTTGAAGCGCCAGGCACAGCTATCACGGCCTCAGCTATACGTCCACCTGTGCAACTCTCTGCTGTTGCCAGCGTCTTCTCTTTCTCCCAAAGCAGTTCGCTTATCTCCCTGCTAATAATCTTACTTTCAAAATCCATGTATTTCTTTGACTTTTTACTGTTTCACTTTTTATTTAAATGTCACTTTCGAGAAAGCAGGAGCATCTATTGAGCAGAACTCCTTGTCCATATACTTATAATAGCCCACTATACCTATCATCGCTGCATTGTCGGTGGTATAGCTGAACTTTGGTATATATACCGTCCATCCGAAGCGCTTTGCATAGTCGTGGAACGCGTTACGCAGTCCGTTGTTTGCACTCACTCCGCCAGCCACAGCCACATGCTTTATGCCAGTGTCCTTCACAGCCAGCTTCAGCTTCTTCATCAGTATGTCAACGATGGTCCACTCCAGCGATGCTGCCAGGTCCTCCTTGTGATGCTCCACGAAGTCGGGATCATCCTCCACCCATTTCTTCAGGTTGTAGAGGAACGATGTCTTCAGTCCCGAGAAGCTATAGTCATAGCCAGGTATATGAGGCTCGGCAAACTGGTATGCCTTCGGGTTGCCCTGTCGTGCCAGTCGGTCGATGATTGGTCCGCCTGGGTAGCCCAGTCCCATCACCTTCGAGCACTTGTCTATTGCCTCTCCTGCAGCATCGTCTATGGTCTGTCCCAGCACCTCCATGTCGTTATACGCGCGTACCAATACTATCTGTGAGTTACCACCCGACACCAAAAGACAGATGAATGGGAAGGGAGGGTGAACCTCTCCCGACCTCCCCAAAGGGGAGGAGTTCCCTTCGGCACCCTTTTGCGCCAGTCCCTCCCCTCCTTCGGAGGGGCTGGGGGAGGTAATAAAGTGTGCCATCACATGTCCCTGCAGATGGTTCACATCTATCATCGGTATGCCGAGCGAGCGTGCGAAGCCCTTCGCGAAGTTCACTCCCACGAGCAGCGAGCCCATCAGTCCCGGTCCGCGTGTGAATGCCACTGCCGACAGCTGTTCCTTCGTTATCCCTGCCCGCTTGATAGCCTCGCTCACAACGGGCACCACGTTCTGTTGGTGAGCCCTTGATGCCAGCTCAGGCACCACGCCGCCGTATGCCTCATGCACAGCCTGTGATGCTGTCACGTTCGACAGCAGCACGCCGTTTTTCAGCACGGCTGCCGACGTATCGTCGCAGCTCGACTCTATACCTAATATATATATGTCTTTCTCCATTTTCTCCTTTTTGGGTGCAAAGGTACGATTAAGCGAGGAAAAATGCAAATTTATTTGCAATTTTCCGAGCGAAAGTACCCTTAAGTTATTCACTTATTCACTTATTCACTTTGGACATTTAGGTTTTTCAAAAACCGAAAAGGGTGGAAGGGATGAGAAACGGGAATGAAAAACATGGTGGAGAAAAAATATTGAAATAATAATTTATATTATATATATTAATAATATATATAATATAAAATTTTCGTTTCAAGAAAAGCTCAATACACAGATGTCCAAAGTGAATAAGTGAATAAGTGAATAACCTGCCCCATTCATACGGAAATTGTTTACTTTTTTTGTGCAAGAAAAAAATTTCGCTATATATTCGTAAACCGCAATGACAACGTCGTACCTTTGCGATGTGTTTGAGATGCATCGCGATGACACATAAGAGCGTTTAGAAAGAACGCAAGCAGTAATCAGTAAGAACGCCACAAGCGATTAGGTTTGAACCTTTTCACAGATTGAAACGGGCGGTTTGCTGAAATAATTTGCGGTGAACGAGAGCAATGCATACCTTTGTGAGTGAAAAAAAACAAACATGCGAAACTTAAACAAACTGACAATTATGAAGCAATTGATAATTTCGACGATGCTCATAGCATCGGTCATCACAGTGATGACATGCTGCTCTGTTGAAGATCCTTACGAGGCATGGAGCGGCGCATACGGATGGGACAACGGCGGTGGCAACGGAAGCTCAGAGACGACAGGTGAACTGTCTACATTTGACATCGCTATAGACCAGACAACGGCGGAGCCTACAGAGGTGGCAAGCGAGTACTTCCCCGACGAGGAGGACGCACTGGAGAACAACGAGTTCACCACTGAGGTGAGCATAGACCTGTCGAACCCAGAGACGAAGACAGAGAACGGCGTGGAGGTGACGGTGAACGGTGGTCACGTGACAGCCAACCACGGTACGGAGAAGAAGATATGCTATGTGGTGAGCGGAACGACCACCGATGGCTCGCTTACGGTGATAGGCGAAAAGAAATATGCCGTGAAGCTCAACGGAGCAAGCATAACCAACCCCGACTCGGCTGCGCTGAACCTGCTGAGCAGCAAGAGGGCATACATAATCCTCGCTGATGGCACCACGAACACGCTGAGCGACGGAACAGGGGGCTCACAGAAGGGCGCACTCTACTGCAAGGGTAAACTGCTGTTTAACGGAAACGGCTCACTAAGCGTGACTGGTAACACTAACAACGGCATACACTCGGCCGACTACATAGTGTTCCGCAAGGGCAATAACATATATGTGAAATCGACTGCCAACAACGGCATCAAGGCGAACGACGGCGTGTTCATCAATGGCGGAATACTGAACGTAGAGGTGCAGGCAGCTGCTGCCAAGGGCATAAGCAGCGAGAGCCACGTCATAGTGAATGGCGGACGCACGACGGTGCTTACTACCGGCAACGGCATGTATGACTCAGACGACAAGGAGGCAAAGGGTGCAGCAGGCATAAAGACCGACTCTACGTTCACCATCAACGCTGGCGAACTGAGGCTGAAAAGCACAGGCAGCGGTGGCAAGGGCATCAACGCCGACGGCACGGCCACCTTCAACGGCGGAAGCGTGATGATCGTAACGACAGGAGGGAAGTACAGTGGTTCGGGCGACACCTCGTCGCCAAAGGGCATCAGGGCCGATGGCAACATCATCATCAATGGCGGAAGAATATTGGTGCGCACCAGTGGCAACGGTGGCGAGGGCATAGAGACCAAGGGCACGATGACCATCACTGGCGGAGAAGTGGCCAGCTATGCCTACGACGATGCCATCAACTCGAAGAGCGACATGACTATCAGCGGTGGCTATGTATATGCGCAGGGACAGCACAACGACGGACTCGACGCCAACGGCAACTGCTACATCAATGGCGGACTCATCTATGCCATCTGTTCTGGCTCGCCTGAGGTGGCCATCGATGCCAACACGGAGGGTGGCAAGAAGCTCTACGTCACAGGCGGCACCATCGTCGCCATAGGCGGACTGGAGGGTGGCAGCAGCCTCACGCAGTCGTGCTATCAGGCCTCCTCATGGTCTTCTGACACATGGTATGCGCTCACCGTAGGCAGCAGCACCTTCGCCTTCAAGACGCCATCAAGCGGTGGTTCAGGTCTTGTAGTCAGTGGTGCCTCTCAGCCCACACTCCTGTCGGGTGTCAACGTTTCAGGCGGCACATCCGTTTTCGCAGGTCTCGGCGTCTTTGGCGCCACAACGAGCGACGGCTCTTCAGTAAGTCTCTCGTCATACTCCGGCAACAGCAACGGCCCAGGCGGTGGGTTCAGGAGATAGGGAGATTAGGAAATCCTAGGTTTTTCTAGGAAATCCTAGGTTTTTCTAGGAAATCCTAGGTTTTTCTAGGAAATCCTAGGAATACCTAGGACAGCCTAGGATTTCCTATGGTTTCTAGGAGTCCTTCAAGTTCTTTTATTCTTGCTTTCAGCTGCAAGTTTTCTGCTTCTAAAGCACGAAGACGCGAATCAACTTCCTGACGATATCCCGTACGGGCAGCATGCATACGCTCCTTGATACCACCCTCAGTAACAAAACGATGTTCCAGTTTCTCTAAATAAGCACACATCATCTTGTCAGTCTGATGACAGAGAGTAAGCAACAGATTAGCCATCTC
Organism: Prevotella sp. E13-27; assembly: GCF_023217965.1. Classification (NCBI taxonomy): domain Bacteria; kingdom Pseudomonadati; phylum Bacteroidota; class Bacteroidia; order Bacteroidales; family Prevotellaceae; genus Prevotella; species Prevotella sp. E13-27. The sequence continues at coordinate 1,619,124 of NZ_JALPSC010000002.1, forward strand.
CTCATCATTCATTTTAGCTACCAGTGGTTCATAGTCACTAAAGTCATTGTGAGAATGACAAAAATCACGGAGTCGTTGCTGTCGTTTATTATCAGCAGACCATATAGCAAGATGGTGAGTATTAAGGTAATCCTGATAATCAGAACGTAGCTCTTGAAGACTACCTCGTGCCACATTTAGAAGTTTTATCTCCATCTCCGAACTGGTCTGGCCATCTTCACTTCCCTCAACAATATTTTGTTTACCGCTACGTGCAGCCTGTACCATTTGATCTACTGTACGATCACCATAAGCAGGTAGGAACCGATGGCAGAAGTCTACTGTCAGCTGATAGATAGCATCACTCTTACGGTAGAAATACAGTTCTTTCCAAACGACGGATTTCTTTAACACTTTACCTTTAGTATCGTATTCCATATTGCAAAAGTACGAATAAGTGAACATAACTCAAAATAAAACACAACTTTTGTTATGTTCTTCTCTCATTTTTTCGTATCTTTGCACCTCAAAACGAAGATGAAGTAATGAACGACACAAAGATAATCAACGACCCTGTATTCGGATTCATAAAAATACCGCGAGGACTGCTATATGACATTGTGCGCCACCCACTGATGCAACGACTGAACCGCATAAACCAGTTGGGACTGGCATCGGTGGTTTATCCAGGAGCACGACACACCCGTTTTCAGCACTCGTTGGGAGCGTTCTACCTGATGAGCGAAGCAATAATAAGCCTGCAGCAGAAGGGGAACTTCATCTTCGACAGTGAAGCTGAAGCCGTGGAAGCAGCCATACTGATGCACGACATAGGCCACGGTCCGTTCTCACACGTGCTGGAAAACACACTCATCTCGGGCATATCGCACGAAGACATTTCGCTGCTGATGATGGAACAGATAAACCGCGACCTGGGCGGACAGCTGAACCTGGCTATATCGATATTCAAGGACGAGTATCCGAAACGATTCCTGCATCAGCTCATCAGCTCGCAGTTAGACATGGACCGATTGGACTACCTGCGTCGAGACTCGTTCTTCACAGGAGTGACGGAAGGCAACATTGGCAGCGCACGCATAATAAAGATGCTCAACGTGGTGGACGACCGGCTGGTTGTGGAACAGAAAGGTATATACTCGCTGGAGAACTACCTCACCACCCGACGACTGATGTACTGGCAGGTGTATCTGCACAAGACTGCAGTGGGCTACGAGAAGGTGCTGGTGAACATGCTCACTAGGGCGAAGCACCTGACACGACAGGGACACAAGGTGTTCGCCTCGCCTGCCCTCGCCTACTTCCTGGAAAACGATGTGGACAGAGAGTGGTTCTCTACCCACGACGAGGCGCTGCTCATGTATGAGGAGCTTGACGACAGCGACCTGTGGAGCGCCATGAAGGCATGGAAGCACAGCGACGACAAGATTCTGGCCACGCTGGCCACCGATATGCTGGACCGAATAATATTCAAAGTAGAGGTGCACGACGAGCCTGTGAGCGAAGAGCGCATAGACGAACTACAGGCACAGATAGCCGAGAAAGCGGGTATAGAGAAAGTCGACGCCCACTATCTCATGAGCCTGAACACGATACAGAAAGACATGTACTCGATAGACGACGACTCGATAGACATACTCTACAAAGACGGTACGATAAAGGACATCTCAGAGGCATCGGAGATACTCAATGTGGCACTGCTCTCAAAAAAAATAAGAAAATATTACCTTTGTTATCAAAGATTTTAAATAATTTTTATTACCTTTGCCGCGAAAAGCCTGTTCGTGTTATAGATAACGAACATTTTATTGCAATAAAAGAGACTCATCTTAAATTTAAGAAATGGAATTTAAAGCGAAACAAATTGCCGACTTTATTGGCGGACGTGTGGAAGGCAACGAGGATGCCGCAGTCTTTACCTTTGCAAAGATTGAAGAAGGAAAACCCGGTGCCATCTCGTTCCTGTCGAATCCCAAATATACACATTACCTCTACGACACAGAGTCAACAATAGTGCTCGTCAACGATGATCTTGAGCTGGAACACGAGGTAAAGCCCACACTGATTCGCGTAAAGAATGCCTATGAGGCAGTAGCTAAACTCCTGCAGCTCTATGCTTCCATGCAGCCAAAGAAGACTGGCATAGACAAGCTGGCAAGCATATCAGAGAAAGCCACCATTGGAAAAGACGTGTTCATCGGCGCATTCGCTGTCATCGGCGACGGTGCTGTCATTGGCGACGGCGCACAGATTCACGCACACACAGTCATAGGCGACGGAGTGAAGATTGGTGATGGCAGCATCATCTATCCTAACGTAACAATATACCAGGGATGCCAGCTGGGCAAGAATGTCACCATCCACGCAGGCAGCGTAATAGGTGCCGACGGCTTCGGATTCGCTCCTAATGTGGAAGGCTACGACAAGATTCCACAGATAGGCATAGTTATCATAGAAGACAACGTGGAGATAGGTGCCAACACCTGCGTTGACCGCTCTACGATGGGTGCTACAGTTATCCACAAGGGTGTGAAGCTCGACAACCTCATTCAGGTGGCACACAACGTGGAGATAGGCGAGAACACCGTAATGTCAGCACAGGTAGGCATAGCAGGCTCGACAAAGGTTGGCTCATGGTGCATGTTCGGCGGACAGGTTGGTCTGGCAGGCCACATCACGATAGGCGACCACGTGAACCTCGGAGCACAGTCGGGCGTGCCTGGCAGCATAAAGGAAAACCAGACGCTCATAGGAACACCTCCTATGGAGCCGAAAGCATACTTCAAGTCGCAGGCCATCTTCCGCCGTCTGCCAGAGATGTACAAAGAGCTGGCTGAACTGCGCAAGGAGCTTGACGAGCTGAAGAAAAAGTAATAAAAAAAACAAAAAGACATATACCCATGATGAAACAAAAGACACTGAAAGGCAGTTTTTCACTCTGCGGAAAAGGCCTTCACACAGGACTTAGTCTCACAGTAACATTCAACCCCGCTCCTGAGAACCACGGCTACAAGATACAGCGCATAGACCTTGAGGGTATGCCCATCATCGACGGCGTAGCAGAAAACGTGGTTGACACTCAGCGCGGCACCGTGCTTGCCAAGGGCGACGCAAAGGTATCGACTGTTGAGCACGCTCTCTCAGCACTCTACGCTCTGGGAGTTGACAACTGTCTCATTCAGGTAAACGGTCCTGAGTTCCCAATCCTTGACGGCAGCGCCATCAAGTATGTGGAGAAGATCAACGAGATAGGCACTGAAGAGCAGAACGCTCCAAAAGACTACTATGTCATTCGCAAGAAGATTGAGGTGAAGGACGAAGAGACCGGTTCTTGCATCACCATACTGCCAGACGAGGAGTTCTCGCTGACAGCCATGTGCTCATTCCAGTCGAAGTTCATAAACAGCCAGTTCGCAACACTCGACGACCAGTCGAAGTTCGCTGAGGAGATTGCGCCCGCGCGTACCTTTGTATTCGTAAGAGATATTGAGCCACTGCTTCAGGCAAACCTCATCAAGGGTGGTGACCTCGACAACGCCATCGTAATGTATGAGCGTCAGATATCACAGGAGCAGCTGGACAAGCTGGCAGACATGATAGGTGTGGAGCACCGTGACGCCACAGAGCTGGGATATATTCAGCACAAGCCCCTCGTATGGGAGAACGAGTGCACACGTCACAAGCTGCTGGACATCATAGGCGACATGGCGCTGATAGGCAAGCCCATCAAGGGACGTATCATTGCCACACGCCCTGGTCACACCATCAATAACAAGTTTGCACGCCAGATGCGCGCAGAGATTCGTAAGCACGAGATTCAGGCTCCTGCCTACGATCCAAACGAGGAGCCGATAATGGACGTTAACCGCATACGCGAGCTGCTGCCCCACCGCTACCCCATGCAGTTGGTAGATAAGGTGATAGCTCTTGGTCCCACAAGCATCGTTGGTGTGAAGAACATCACCGCTAACGAGCCATTCTTCCAGGGACACTTCCCACAGGAGCCAGTGATGCCCGGCGTGCTTCAGGTAGAGGCAATGGCACAATGCGGTGGTCTGCTCATTCTGAACACACTCGACGAGCCAGAGCGCTACTCTACATACTTCATGAAGATTGACGGAGTGAAGTTCCGTCAGAAGGTGGTTCCTGGCGACACGCTGCTCTTCAAGGTTGAACTGCTTGCTCCACTGCGCCACGGCATCTCTTCGATGAAGGGATATGTCTTCGTGGGCGACAAGGTTGTGTCAGAGGCTACATTCTCAGCACAGATTATCAAGAACAAATAATAAGGACTAACAGACTGTAATATATGAACCAGATTCATCCAATGGCCATTGTTGATCCAGAGGCAAAACTCGGTGACAACAATTTCATCGGTCCATTCTGCGTGATAAACAAAGATGTAGTAATCGGTGACAACAACAAGTTCGTGAACAGTGTAACCGTACACGACGGAGCACGCATAGGCAACGGCAACGAGTTCTTCCCAGGAGCAAGCATCGCCACAAAGCCACAAGACCTGAAGTTCAAGGGTGAGATAACCACAGCAGAGATTGGCGACAACAACTCTATTCGCGAGAATGTTACCATCAGCCGCGGCACTGCCTCGAAGGGCAAGACCGTGGTAGGCTCTGGCAACCTGCTCATGGAGAACATGCACGTGGCTCACGACTGTGTCATCGGCAACGGATGTATCATTGGCAACTCAACTAAGTTTGCCGGCGAGGTAGTGGTACACGACAACGCCATCATCTCAGCCGAGGTGCTCATCCACCAGTTCAACAACATAGGCGGCTATGTGATGATTCAGGGCGGCACACGCTCAAGTCAGGACATTCCTCCTTATGTCATCGCTGGCAAGGAGCCTGTACGCTTCGCTGGTGTGAATCTCATAGGTCTGCGCCGTCGCGGATTCAGCAACGAGACAATAGAACAGATCCACGACGCCTATCGCATCATCTATGCAAGTGCAGTGCTCAAAGACGGTATCACCGAGGCACGCGCCAAGTATCCTGACTCAAAGGAAGTGGAGTACATCTGCTCATTCATAGAGAACTCAAAGCGAGGAATCATCCGTTAAGGCTACGAAAACACTTATCGTCATAACAGGACCCACAGCTGTCGGAAAGACAGAGCTTTGTCTTGACATAGCACAGCATTTCGGCATTCCTATCATCAATGCCGACTCACGACAGATTTACAGGGAACTGAAGATTGGCACTGCCGCACCTACCGAAGAACAACTTCGGCGGGTGCGACATTTTTTTGTAGGTTCACTGAGCATAGACGACTACTACAGCGCATCGAACTATGAGGAAGATGTGATGGCGTTGCTAAGCGAACACTTCAAGAGCAACGACTACGCGCTGCTTTCAGGCGGAAGCATGATGTATATCGACGCTGTGTGTAACGGTATTGATGACATTCCAACTGTTGACGAGGGAACACGCGAATTGCTGAAACGACGACTTAAGGAAGAAGGACTTGAGGCACTCTGCGAGGAGCTGAAAAGACTGGACCCTGAGCACTATGAAATTGTTGACAGGCACAATCCGCGAAGAGTGGTACACGCGCTGGAGATATGTCTTATGACAGGCAAGACCTACACTTCGTTCAGGAAGAACGAGCGCAAGCAGCGCCCATTCCGAATCATAAAGACGGCTCTCAATCGTCCTCGAGAAGAGCTGTATGACAGAATAAACAGAAGAGTGGACCAGATGATGGGCGACGGACTGCTTGAAGAGGCGAAGTCACTCTACAGCAAACGCGAGCTAAATGCTCTGAACACCGTGGGCTACAAAGAGATGTTTGCCTATCTCGACGGAGTATGGCCACTCGAAGAAGCTGTAGAGAGGCTGAAGGGCAACACACGACGCTATGCGCGCAAACAGCTGACATGGTATAAGAAAGACCCCGACATAACGTGGTTTGACATAAACAAAAATACAACGGAAGACTTGCTTTCCTATCTAAACAACTATGACAAACAATAGAATGGCTGAAACGGTAAAGACAATAATGGGAGCGACAAAGACCATATTGAAAGGCGCAAAGAAATGTCTTGCAGCATGCAAGAATGGGTTTATGTGGTTTTTTAAGGGCAGACCCTGGTATGTCAAGATATTGTCATCGCTGCTCATAATAATAGTGACGTTCGTGCTCTACCTGCTGGCTGTTGACAACAACTTCCTCTGGCTCTTCGGCAAGTCACCAAGCATGATGACTGTGAAGAACACGCGTCCTGCACAGGCGTCAGAGATATATAGCGCTGACAGCATAATGATAGGCAAGTTCTTCAGCGAGAACCGCACACCAGTGAAATACGAGGATGTGAATCCCATCTTCTGGCAGGCACTCATAGATACTGAGGACGAGCGTTTCTACCATCATCACGGCATAGACTATCAGGCATTCTTCGCAGCACTGAAAGACTATGTGGTACACCACGATGCACGAGGTGCCTCAACCATAACACAGCAGCTGGCAAAGAACCTCTTCCGCGTACGTACAGAGTACTCGACAGGTGCGCTCGGAAACGTGGCAGGACTGAAGATGCTCATCATGAAGAGCAAGGAATGGATAACAGCCACAAAGCTGGAATGGAACTTCTCAAAGGAGGAGATTCTTACTATGTATGCCAATACTGTTGACTTCGGCAGTAACTCGTTTGGCATAAAGACAGCATGCAAGACCTACTTCGGCAAGAGTCCTAAGGACATCACCCCAGACCAGGCAGCAATACTCGTGGGCATGCTAAAGGCAACCACCTATTACAACCCACGTCTGAACCCTGAAAACAGCAAGAAGCGCCGTAACACCGTTCTCGACCTGATGCTCAAGCACGGACATCTGACAGAGGTGCAGTGTGACTCACTGAAGCAGAAGGACATCACACTCGACTACAGCGTAGAAAAAGTATATGACGGACAGGCCACCTATTTCCGTGAGGAGATAGCCAACCAGCTGCGCGACTGGTGCAGGGAGAAAGGACTGGACCTCTACACATCGGGACTGAAGATCTATACCACCATAGATACTCGCATGCAGCACTATGCCGAGGAAGCTGCAAAGGAACAGATGGCGATAATACAGAAGAAGTTCAACGACCACTGGGGAAGGACAAACCCATGGCAGGACGAGCGCCATCAGGAGATTCCGAACTTCATAGAAAACATTGCGAAGCGACTGCCATTATACAAGAAGCTGAAGAAACGCTTCCCGGAATCTCAGGACTCGATAGACTATTATCTCAACCTCCCCCACCCTGTCAAGCTGTTCAGCTATGACGGACAGATAGAGGCAGAGATGTCAACACTCGACTCCATAAGATATATGGAGCACTTCATGCACTGCGGCTTCGTTGCAATGGAAGCGGAGACAGGACATGTGAAAGCATGGGTGGGCGACATAGATTTCGACACTTGGAAGTATGACAAGGTGACAGCAATGCGTCAGCCAGGCTCAACATTCAAGCTGTTCGTCTATACAGAAGCTATGAATCAGGGAATGGTGCCTTGCGACACACGCGTGGACTCCTACTTCTCAATGAAGGTATATGATGCCGACAAGAAGAAGGAAGTGCTTTGGGCTCCCACCAATGCCAACGGATATTTCTCAAACATGGAGACCCCGCTGAAGTCGGCATTCGCACAGAGCATAAACTCAATAGCCGTGAAGGTGGCTCAGGAAGTGGGCATAGAAAGAGTGGCAAAGACAGCCCATGAGATGGGCATAAAAAGCAAGCTCGACGAGACACCATCGCTGGCTCTCGGCTCAAGCGACGTGAACCTGCTGGAGCTTGTCAATGCCTACTCAACAGCTGTCAACGACGGTGTGTTCCATGAGCCGGTACTTGTTACGAAGATAGAAGACCGCGACGGAAACGTGATATTCGAAGCACCCGACGAGAAGCGACAGGCCATATCCTACAGAAGTGCCTTCCTAATGCAGCAGATGCTGATGGCAGGAATGCGCGAGCCAGGAGGCACAAGCATGAACATGTGGAGATTCGTGCGCAACTTCTCTGACACTGACTTCGGAGGAAAGACTGGAACATCAAACAACCACTCTGACGCATGGTTCGTAGGCATCTGTCCGAAACTCGTTTGCGGAGCATGGGTTGGTGGCGAATACAGAGCCATACATTTCCGTACAGGACAGCTCGGCCAGGGCTCACGAACAGCACTGCCCATCTGCGGCGACTTCTTTGAGAAGGTGCTCAGCGACCCTAACTTCAAGCAGTACCGTGGACGCTTCGCAGCTCCTCACGACGAGACGCTGCGCTCAGACATGTATCAATGTCCTTTTGTCTATTACGTACCAGAGGATAGCGTCAGCGCTGACAGCCTCGGCAACTGGGACACTAAGAAGACATGGGAAAACGATTCTATTGAATAGAGGTGAGAAGTGAGAGGTGAGAAGTGAGAGGTAAGAAGTGAGAGGTGAGAGGTTAGAAATGGAGCTCGATTTAGACAATAAAGAGTGGCAGGATGCCATACAGATTGTGAACTTTACCAGACGCTCGCTTTTTCTCACAGGAAAGGCAGGTACAGGTAAGTCCACATTCCTGAGATATATTGCCAAGAACACGAAGAAGAAGCACGTCATTCTTGCCCCTACAGGCATAGCAGCCATCAACGCTGGTGGCTCCACACTGCACAGCTTCTTCCGACTGCCATTCCACCCTCTCCTACCCAACGATATCCAGTATGACAGGCGCCACATACGCGACACGCTGAAATATACCAGTGCACAACGCAAGCTGTTGCGCGAGGTGGAGCTGATTATCATCGACGAGATATCAATGGTGAGGGCCGACATCATTGACTTTATAGACAAAGTGCTGCGTATCTTCACACGCAACGAAGAACCATTTGGTGGAAAGCAACTGTTGCTCGTGGGCGACATTTTTCAGCTCGAACCGGTATTGAAAGAAGAAGACCGCCAACTGCTCAGTCCCTTCTATCAGTCGGCTTATTTCTTCAACGCCAAGGTATGGCAGAAGATGCCGCTTGTCTCTATTGAGCTGAAGAAAGTCTATCGACAGAAAGACGACCATTTCATAGGAATACTCGACAGAATAAGGCAGAACAGCGCTACAGCTATAGACCTACAGCAATTGAATAGCAGAGTGGACAAGGAGCGCGATGATGACAATGGACTGCAGATTATTCTCGCTGCCCGACGCGACATTGTTGACTACACTAACGAGCAGCGCCTCAACGAGCTTGAAGGCACGCCAACCATCTTCCACGGAATAATTAATGGTGACTTCCCTGAATCGTCGCTTCCCACACCAATGGAGCTACAGATAAAGCTGGGAGCACAGGTCATCTTCATAAAGAACGACAAGGAGAAACGCTGGGTCAACGGCACCTTAGGCATAGTGACAGAGATTGACGAAGAAGAAGGTGTAATCACAGTGACCGATGAAGCAGGAGCTGACTTCCATGTAGAGCGTGACGTGTGGGAAAACATGCGCTATACCTTCGACAACACGGAGAAGAAGATTGTAGAAGAACTCCTTGGCACATACACCCAATTTCCCATAAGACTGGCATGGGCGATAACTGTTCACAAGAGCCAGGGTCTCACATTCAACCAGGTGTCTATAGACTTTACAGGCGGAGTGTTCGCAGGCGGACAGACCTATGTTGCCCTGTCACGATGCACATCGCTCCAAGGAATAACACTAAAGACACCCATACGTCAGAACGACATCTTCGTCAGGGCCGAGGTAGTGCAGTTCGCAAAGATGTTCAACAACAAGAACCAGATAGCCCGCGTGATGAAGGAAGGCGAAGCCGACAAGCAATACCATGATGCTATCAAGGCATTCGACAGAGGCGACTTCGGAGCTTTCCTCGACAATTTCTTCCTTGCCATACACAGCCGATATGACATAGAAAAGCCCCTCGCCAAGAGATTCATAAAGAAGAAGCTTGAGATAATAAACAAGCAAAAGGCAGAGATAGCTGCACTGAAAGAAGAAAAGAAGCAGCGCGAAAAGACTCTTAAGAGACTGGCTGCTGAATATACTCTTCTTGGAAAGGAATGTGAGGAGGAGGGAATGACCGATGCTGCCATACGCAATTACAACAAAGCGTTGGAACTTTATCCCGATGCACCTGATCCAAAGAAAAGGCTGAAAAAGTTGCAAAAACAGGGATAGAAATCAATACTTTAGAAAAATTTACAATTGTGTGGGCACACAATTCAAAAAGTAAAAAAAACACAAAGAAAAGTTTGGAGGCTAAGAAAAAAATGCCTATCTTTGTGTCGTTATCCTGAAAACAATCTTTTTACCTTAAAAGAACTAATACCTATTGAAGATGGAAGTGGCTGTCTGCGAAGACCGCCGCTTTTGCTTTTTATATAGTTCATTTTCTGAAAATACTAATGTCTTTTCCCAGAAAAATGCATAATACGTTTTTTAAGAAAAAAACATATTTATTATATAAGGAAATCACAACTTTTCATTACCTTTGCAGCCAAACATACAAAGAATAATAAAAACTAGAAAAACATGAGTCAAGACACAGAAAGAAAAACCCTAACACTTAAGACTCTTACAAAGAGTACGGTATGGGATGTTCAAGAAAATGATATTTTCCGCATGTGGGAAGGTGCAGAGAAAGACTCTGACACACGAGAGAATCTTCGCCACTATACCGACATTATCCGTAGCGCTTTCATGATTGAGGAGATAGAAGACACCCCTATCATGAAGACAAAATACGAGAAGCAAGGATATAAGGTGGCACAGCTGAAGCTCGATGAGGACAAAAAGATTACATGGGCTATCAAGAAGCGCCCCATAGTAAGAGTGACCGACCTCACCTATGAGAACGTGCGCCACATCACAGCAGCAAAGCTCATTGAGGTTCTCGACCGCAACTTCGGTGGTGGTTGGGATTCTATCTCACAGAGCATCAAGGACATCATTGAGAGCGGCTTCGACATCTCTACCACTACCCTGCCAAAGGATCGTCTGCACAAGAAGGGCGGCATGTATGAAAAGAAAATCAACGATGGTTTCGAAGTGCTCGAAGTGCCCAAGGGAACATGGGTTGAAGCAATCTTCGCAAAAGCAAAGCCTGAGGCAGAGAAGCCACGCATGAAGATGTCATCACTCCGCGACTTGGACAGCGACAGCGAAGAGGATGATGATGCAGACGTAGAGATTGAGGACACATACAACAAGCCCGATGAGGACGACATGGAGCTGGAAGAGCCAAACGACGAGGATATCACAGAGGACAACTACTCTACGATGATGGATCTTGGCTCTGGCGACCCTGACGAAGAGGCAGAGAACATATCTGACTACGGCGACGAGTAAACAATACTGCTTTATATAATCAGCGGACTATTTCCAATCCGAACATAAAAAACGCTTCCAAGCAATCAGCCTGGAAGCGTTTCTTTTATTTGTGTCGTATCTCTACTTCACCATTAGAATGAAGGGAGTTCAAGCCACTTTACGTAGCAGAAGTCCTGACGGTGAGGCAGGTTCTTGTTCTTAGGATACATACGTACTGCACTCTTGTACTGGCCAGCCTGCTTTGGAGCGAGCTCAGCCTCAAAGGTGTAGTTGATGCCATCCTTAGCCACCATCTTCAGAGGCTCAACGCTAAAGATGTGCTCCTCGCCGTTATTGTCAACATAAACGTTAACCTTCTCGAGAGCTACAGCGTCATCGAGACCCTGCTCGTTGATGACATAACGCAGAGTGTACTTCTGGTCTGTCTGAATGCCAGATGCAGGATAATCCCACTCAGCCTTAACAACAGATATGCCATCCCAACGCTCTGCAACAGTCTCCTTCCAAAGAGCAATCTCCTTAGCCAACTGGTTGTTGTTCTTAGAGATCTCCTTGAAGCGCTTAGCCTCCTTCTCATAGAACTTAGAATAGTAGTCGTCGAGCTGACGCTTCATGGTGTAGTGAGGAGCAATCTGGGCGATAGAGTTCTTGATTACCTTAATCCAACCCTCAGAGATGCCCTTCTCGTTCTTAGCATAGTAGAGAGGCACGATCTCGTTCTCAAGCAGAGAATAGATTGTAGCTGCGTCGAGCTGATCCTGATAGCCCTGGTTCTGATATGTGCGCTTCTCAGTAAGAGCCCAACCAGCACCCTCACGATAACCCTCAAGCCACCAACCATCTTTCACAGAGAGGTTTACGACACCATTCATCTCGGCCTTCTCACCTGATGTACCAGAAGCCTCGAGAGGACGTGTAGGAGTATTCATCCAGATATCAACGCCTGAAACGAGACGACGAGCCAACAGGAAGTCATAGTCCTCAAGGAAGATAATCTTACCCTGGAACTCAGGACGCTGAGAAATCTCGAAGATACGCTTGATGAGTCCCTGACCAGCGCCATCGGCGGGGTGAGCCTTACCTGCGAAGATGAATATTACTGGATGCTCAGGATCGTTAACGATCTTAGCCAGACGAGCCTCGTCGGTGAACAGCAGGTGAGCACGCTTGTAGGTAGCGAAGCGGCGGCAGAAGCCGATGACAAGAGCATTAGGATTGAGGCGTCCCATCAGCTTAGTGATACGTGAGGGATCGCCCTGGTTCTTCAGCCATGTGTCGCGGAACTGAACCTGAATATAATCGAAGAGCTTCTGCTTAAGAGCCATACGTGTCTCCCAGATCTCCTCATCAGGACAGTTATAGATGCCGTGCCAGATTTCCTCATTAGACTGGTCGAACATGAAGTTCTTGTCGAAGTACTTCTTGTAAACGTCGAGCCACTCAGCAGCAACCCATGTTGGGAAGTGTACACCATTGGTAACGTAGCCAACGTGGTTCTCCTCAGGATAGTAGCCGTTCCAAATACCAGAGAACATCTTCTGTGATACCCAGCCGTGAAGCTTTGACACGCCGTTAACCTCCTGACAGGTGTTACATGCGAATGTTGACATACAGAACTTCTCTCCGTGGTCATCAGGATTTGTACGACCCATGCCAATGAACTCGTCCCATGTGATGCCGAGCTTCTGCGGATAGCCTCCCATATACTTGCCGAAAAGACCTTCATCGAAGTAGTCGTGACCTGCAGGAACAGGAGTGTGAACAGTATAGAGGCCACTTGCACGAACGAGCTCCATTGCCTGGTTGAAAGTAAGACCCTCGTCGATATAGTCGCACAGACGCTGCAGGTTGCAGAGAGCAGCGTGACCCTCGTTGCAGTGGTAAATATCCTTCTTGATGCCGAGCTTCTTCAGAGTCAGCACGCCACCGATACCGAGCAGAATCTCCTGCTTCAGACGGTTCTCCCAGTCACCACCGTAGAGTGAGTGAGTGATCGGCTTGTCGTACTCTGAGTTCATCTCGTTGTCTGTATCGAGAAGATAGAGCTTGATACGACCTACGTTTACACGCCAAACATAAGCGTGAACGGTGTAGTTCATATAAGGAACTTCTACAACCATTGGGTTGCCGTCCTTGTCAAGTTGACGCTCAATAGGAAGCGATGTAAAGTTCTGTGCCTCATACTTAGCAATCTGCTGGCCGTCCATAGAGAGACTCTGTGTGAAGTATCCGAAACGATAGAGGAAACCAATAGCACACATGTCAACATTTGAGTCAGAAGCCTCTTTCAGGTAGTCACCAGCAAGCATGCCCAGACCACCAGAGTAAATCTTCAGAGCTGAGTGCATACCATACTCCATAGAGAAGTATGCCACAGAAGGACGCTTCTTGTCGGGCTCTACATCAATATAGGCACGGAACAACTCATAGACTATCTTGATGCGCTTCATCAGAGCCTTGTCCTTGATAATCTCGTCCTTGCGTGAATGGCTCAGACGCTCAAGGAGCATCACGGGATTGTGCTTCACATCGTGGTAGAGCTCAGGATCAAGGTCACGGAACAGGTCGCGAGCCTCATAGTTCCACACCCACCACAGGTTGTGTGCAATCTCATCGAGGCACTTCAACTCTTCGGGAAGGCTCGATTTCACTGTCAGCTCTCTCCAAAGAGGAGCATTTGTGTAGTCAGCTTTGATTTTCATTGTTATAAATGATTAGAATAATAATTATTTACACCTATTTTAATATATATAATATAGCTCTTCTACAGGGCTGCTCTTACTGCTGCCTTGCGAAGTGCGATATCGTATGCTTCGTAATAATACTTGATAAACTCGCTCCAAAGGGCTTTCTTCGACAGCTTCTCGGCATTCTTACGACATTTATCTTTCTCCTTGTCTGTAAGACCAGAATAATAAGCCACCGTATCCTTTATGATATCGGCCACCTCAGAGTAGTTATAGTCAGTGCGATGAATGACCTTAACGCCATCGGCAATCTCGCCATCACGTCCGAGTTCCTTGTTTACCCACATTCCGAATCCTGCAAGGTCGGTAGTGATACATGGAACCTTAAATGCCACTGCCTCAAGAGGTGTGTAGCCCCAAGGCTCGTAGTATGATGGATATATGCAGAGGTCGTTGCCAAGCAGCACATCATAGTATGTGAGGTTCATTATGCCATCCTTGCCATCAAGATAGCAAGGCAGGAACACCACCTTGACATTATCCTCATGACGATTGTGCATATCGTAGAACTTCATCATGTTAAGCACATTGTCGTGTCCCATGTTGTGAAGCCAGTGTGTCACCTGGGGCACCTCCAATGGTGTTGTGAACTTCTCGTTTGAATTCAGTCGTTCCATGAGATCCTGACGTGGCTCGCCCACCCATCCAGGTACAACGATGAATGCCAGAACCTTCTTTTTCAGGTCGCGATCACGCAACAGACGGTTCATTGCCTCAACAAACACATCGATACCCTTGTTTCTGAACTCATAGCGTCCAGATGTTGAAACGATGATTGTCTCGTCGTCAAGTTCCTCACCCAGCAAGGCATTTGCCACAGAGAGCATCTTCTTTCGTGCCTGCTTGCGCTTAAGATTGAAAATCTGAGTCTTTGGAACAAAACTATTGTCGAAGCCATTAGGCAGTACAACATCAACGGGCTTGTCAAGAAGTTCCAGACACTCGCGAGCTGTGATGTCACTAACCGTAGTGAAGCAGTCAACATTATGTGCAGTCTGTTTCTCAATAGAGTGCTTGCTCTGCATGTTCAGCTCATCGGCCATCTGGTCACCGTTATAAGCGAACAGATAATCATAGAGTGGCTTCTGGTTACCTGCGATAGAGCGTCCTATGCTCGTTGCATGAGTAGTGAAGACAGTACCAATCTGAGGCACTTTCTTCTTGATGTAGAGCGCACCAAGTCCGCACATCCACTCATTGGCATGATATACAACATTCAATGAAGGATTGTTTAGGTGTTTGTACATACTCTCAACAACCAATGCTGCTGCATAGGAGAACATTGATGCCTCGTCGTAGTCACCGTAGGCGTGTAATGAATCAACCTGGAAGTTTTCCCAAAGCCAAGTGTAGATTTCGTTTTTCTTTTCGAAGAATGGATTGAAGTCCACCAATACTGCGATAGGTTCTCCTGGAATGGTCCATCGGCCTACCCTTACATTCAGTCCCTGTTCCTTAGCCTCCCGTTGCCACTGGGCAAAAAGAGTCTTATCCTCTCGGAAATAGAGGCTTTCTTTATCTTTCCAAAAATCCGGACCGATAAAAATAATCTTGTCTTTTAGTTTATCCTGAAGAGTCTTTGCACGAGTAGAAAGGACCGTATAAATACCACCAACCTTGTTACATACTTCCCAACTCGACTCAAATATGTAGTCAGGACATAATTGTTCTTTATTCATGTTTATAATTAATAGCGCTTGCAAAGATAAGTAAAAAATTCTAACTTTAGAAAATTTTTATACATATATTTTTCGTTTTCACCAATTAATTGATTTAAATTTGGTACTTTTGCAACGAGAAATCGGTAAAAACTCAAAAATCAAATGAAAAAAGCATTTTTTTTCGCGAGATACAGAACATTATTTTTTTTATTGTTCACTATAGCGCTATCGTTTCAAGCCAAAAGCATCAATGCACAACGCCTTGACCTGAGAAACGACAAATTTAATCTAATAATGCAGTTGGACCTAACCAATCAGGACATTATTGTTCCTGATCATGAGCTCTATGGTCCTGTGGCAGGTTTCGTGGGTAAAACAAACCATTCCTTCTACTGGATAGCCGTGAAAGTAGAAAACACGAAGAAGGGAGCCACGATAGAGCTTATAAATGATTTTGGCAGCGAGAACCTCACTGCCAAAATCGTTCAACTCAATGATTCTACTTACGAGCTTACTCAGCTCAAGGGAAGCACACTTAGGCTTCCCGAAGGTGGGAAATGGCAGAAGATGCCCACTTCCCTTATTTTCAGAAGCTGCAAGAGAAGCCCAGAGAAGAGTACTCCTTAAACTGCCAGTATCCCAACTCCTCGTCACGAGTATTCGAATCGTCGAAGCGTGGGAAGAGGAACAGGTTAGCTGTGATATATTTCGACACGCGCAGCTCGAAAGTATTTTCCCATTCCATCTCTACACGGTGATAAGAAGTGAAGGCATAAAGTCTTGTCTTCCATTTCACCACGTCACTCATCTTCCATTCGAGCGAGGATGTAAGCTGCGAACCAAAGTCTGTCAGCGAATGAGTATGCTTATCTATCTTCACGCCGAAGCTCTTTGCCAAATCTGTTCTGTCCACATATCTGTAGTTGATTGCCAACGGAGACATGTTGACAGTACCAGTAAGACGCTTATTGAACCATTCCACCTTATAATCCATACCGAGACCTAAGTTAAGGTTGAAAGGTGACATGAAGTCAGAATAGACTTTCTTATTGTTTGGCTTCAGGCCATGTGTAAACTGTGTATATGCAAGCACCTGAAGAGTGTAGTACCATCTGTCTATAGCCTGCAGACCAATCTTACCTGTGTAACGGATGAGGTCTTCGTTTGTTTTGAACTCATTCACTGTGTCAGAAGGGGATGTCTGGAAGCCGAGTTTCATCTCCAGTTTGTTATCCCACTTCCAGCGTGACTTGTTGTCATAGTTTGCCTCAAGCGTTAGACCGGCAATAGCTGAATAGTTGCTCTCGCCACCTTTGTACCAGTTCTCAGACACATAGTTCTGCATGAACTGCAGATAGCCATCGGCCTTGTTTGTCCAAAACTTTGGCTTCTCGACAACTATCTCCACTGGGTCAGCCACAGGCATCATCTCAGGCATGGGCTCAGCCTCGTCAACGATTGCCACCTCCTGCTGAATGGGAGCGTCGAGGTCCTGGCGCAACTCTCCCGACTCGTTCATCTCCTTCTCGGAGTTTCTCACCAAGTCAGGTCGCTCCAGATAGATACGCATCAGCGCTGATGAAATCTCCTCACTCAGTTCGTCATCACTCTGGGCAGAAGTGAGTTTCAACTGGTTCTGAGCCACAGAATGATAGAAAGTCAACGGACCGAAAAGAGGATACAGCTGTCCGCTTGACATTTTTCCCGACTGTGCAGAACTCATGCCAACCAGCATGGTTGCTGCAAAAAACAACAATATTTTCTTCATAACTGGCTGCAAAGATAGTGTTTTTTTCTCTTTTTGCATCTAAAAAAATGTTCAAAATGCAATAAACCGAAAAAAAGTTAGTACTTTTGCGCCTTAATTGCGTATTGTGCTTTCTTTGAAAGTAGATTAACGGAAGTCTAAACACAGAGTAACAAAAAATAATAACACATAAAAATGAACAAAGACACATTAACCGGATTCGTATTAATTGGTATTGTGCTCATTGGCTTCTCTTGGTGGAACCAGCCATCGGAGGAACAGATAGCAGAATACCAGCGCCAGCAGGACAGCATCGCTGCAGTACAGAGCGACTTAGAGGCTAAGCAAAAAATGGCAGAGGCTGAGCGCAAGGATAGTTTCGTAATAACGAATCAAGACAGCGCCATCGTAAAGCAGGAAGCTAAAGACATAGTGCTGAAGAACGAGAAGGTTGAGCTAACCCTTTCAACCAAAGGCGGCACTTTGACCCAGGCCATCATCCTCGGCTTCGAGGATAAGGACTCTGCCGAAAACCTCACGCTCTTCACTCCTGAAGACCAGCAGATGAACTTCATGCTGGCTGGCAAAAGCGAGAACTTCAGCACACAGGAGCTTTTCTTCACTCCGACAAACGTTACAGACCGCACCGTAACGATGACTGCTCCTATGCAGAACGGAGGTAGCATAATCCTCGACTATGAGCTTGGCGAAGACTACATGCTCCACTTCTCTCTTGCCACAAAAGGCATGAGCGGCATGTTTGCTCCTAACTACAACGCAGTTGACATCAACTGGAACTCACGCGCACGTCAGCAGGAGAAAGGATTCATGTTTGAAAATCGCTACGCCACCCTCACCTACAAAGAGAAGGATGGCGGCACCGACTACCTCAGCGAGACCTCTGACGTCAATGAGACTGTAGAGGAAGCCCTTGACTGGGTAGCATTCAAGAACCAGTTCTTCTCAGCAGTCCTCATTTCCAAGGACGACTTTGCAAAGAACGCAAAGCTCACAAGCACCCCGCAGGAGAAAGGCTCTGGCTACCTGAAGAACTACGACGCAGCACTTAGCACAGTTTTCGATCCCTCTGGCGCCAAAGCCTCAGAGTTCGAGATGTATATCGGTCCCAACGATTTCCGTCTTATTAAAGATGTGGAAGAGCAGAGCCGTTTCGGCAAGGATCTCGACCTCGAGCAGCTTGTCTATCTTGGATGGCCTCTGTTCCGTTGGATAAACCGTTGGTTCACGCTCTATGTCTTCGACTGGCTCACAGGCTTCGGTCTCAACATGGGCATTGTGCTCATCCTCATCACCATGCTTCTGAAGGCTATCACCTACCCCATGGTGAAGAAGAGCTACATGTCATCGGCAAAGATGCGCGTGCTGAAGCCAAAACTCGAAGAGGCAACCAAAGAGTACGACAAGCCCGAAGATCAGATGAAGAAGCAGCAGGCAATGATGCAGCTCTACACCCAGTATGGCGTGTCACCCCTCTCAGGCTGTCTGCCCATGCTCATCCAGATGCCTATCTGGATTGCCATGTTCAACTTCGTGCCAAACGCCATCCAGCTGCGCCGTGAGTCATTCCTCTGGATTGACGACCTCTCTACCTATGACCCCATCATTGAGTGGAGCACAAACATCTGGATGATTGGCGATCACCTGTCGCTCACCTGTATCCTCTTCTGTGTATCCAACATTCTCTATAGCTACATGACCATGCGTCAGCAGCGTGACCAGATGGTTGGTCAGCAGGCAGATCAGATGAAGATTATGCAGTGGATGATGTATCTCATGCCACTTGCGTTCTTCTTCATGTTCAACGACTACTCAGCAGGTCTTAACTTCTACTACTTCGTGTCACTCTTCTTCTCCGCTGCCATCATGTGGATCCTCCGCAAGACCACAAACGATGAAAAGCTCCTCGCCATCCTCGAGGCTCGCTATAAGGAGAACAAGAACAACCCAAAGAAGCAGAGCACACTCGCTGCTCGCTTGGAGGCCCTGCAAAAGCAGGCTGACGAGCTGCAGCGCCAGCGTAATAACAGGAAGTAAATCATACTCACATATTATTATAATAGTTGAGGTGGCAGTTTCTCTCTACCACCTCAATTCGTTTTATTATATCCTATCATGACAATTTATTTCCAGATTTCATGCCTATCACAATCATTTTTATTACTTTTGCAGCCAAAATAAAGAAACTATGATGATACAACCAATGATACGACTAAGCCGTTGGCTTGCTGGCAATGCCTCGCTGTTTATTATTGCCATTGCCATACTGACCTTCTTTCTGCCTGAACTCTTCGTGTGGGTGAGAGGCACAACTCAGACCGTCATTCTAGGCATTATCATGCTGACAATGGGACTAACGCTGACTACTGATGACTTCCGCATACTAGCCCGCAGGCCACTGGACATTCTTTTAGGTACGTGTGCACAATTCTTCATCATGCCATGCGTTGCCTACCTGTTAACACGTGTGTTTCATCTGGAACCAGCCTTAGCATTGGGCATATTGCTGGTGGGTTGCTGTCCGGGTGGTGTGTCGAGCAACATCATGTCATATCTCTGTCACGGTGATGTAGCCTTCTCGGTAGGCATGACCTGCGCATCCACCCTACTCGCTCCCGTCATGACACCCTTGTTGATGCAACTCACGGCTGGGGAGATTATTGAGATAGATGCCGTCGGCATGTTCCTGAACATTCTCATAGTGACAATTATCCCTGTTGGAATAGGCTGTTTCTTGAATTACACCTATTCAAACAGCAGGCATTTCCCCACCATACAAAGCCTGATGCCCGGTCTCAGCGTGATATGTCTGGCTTGCATCGTAGGCGGAGTTATCTCAACAGTACACGATGATTTGATAGCTCGCGGACTGTGGCTCTTCCTTTGGACCTTTGCTGTGGTGTTCTGTCACAACACGCTGGGCTATATCTTCGGCTACATGGCTGGTCGCATAGCTGGCTTTACTCAAGCTAAGAAGCGCACCATCAGTATTGAGGTGGGCATGCAGAATGCGGGACTCGCCACAGTTCTTGCTGGCAACTTCTTCGCCGCCCAGCCCCTGGCTGTACTACCTTGTGCCATCAGTTGCGCCTGGCATAGCATCAGTGGCACCATACTGGCAGGCATCTTCCTGCGCTTCGACAAGAAAACGAAAAAGGGCTGCTAAAAAAGTATGTCAACGTCACCGGACATGTTGGAATATAAAAACTGACATTATCGCTCACATATCATTTTGGCCATATCGTTCAGGGCCATACATTGATTACGCCGAATGGTTAGCCGCTCGTTATGATGTTCCCACGGAGCAAGCAACAACAGCTGGCCGCGAGCACAGGCTTCTATACGCTTGCCACCAGGCTTCGCCAAGTCAGTGAAGCCATTCTCCTGAAGAACAATAATCGGCAGACCTTCCTCAAAGGCTGCTCTCATTACCAGTTTCTCGCCTTTTGATATGCAGGGTGACACCAACACAGCGCCACTTCTGGCCTGTTCGAGCCATTCATTCTGCTTCTCCGCTATCTGCTCATCGGTGAGGCGGCGTGAGCATTGCACCTGCAGTCTTATGGGGCGCTCCAGCAGGAAACGGTTGCCAATTGCCGAGAACTGCTGACTTCCAACCATTAACCCTCGCTGAACTCGGAACAGGTCCGGCTGCTCGCGTTTCATCAACAGACGGCGCGGGTTGTCGTTCAGATAGTCCAGCCATCGCTGCAGCTGTCCTTCACGTAGCAGCAACTTATCGTTGAAGCCGCGGGCAAAAAGAAGCCCATGCGTTCGGTCTTCGCCTCGCCGCTTCTCCCCTTGCGCGCCCTTTTCCGTTTGCTGCGCTCCTCGTTCTGTCTGTTGCGACTGAGTCGCAACACACGAAACCCCAAGAACCAGCTCCCTGTAGCTGCGGTTGCAGCCAGTCTTAAACCCACGAATGATGCGGCTGAGGTCTTTCTCCATCTTCTCTTTGATAAAGATAATGCCATGCAAGTGGTCAGGCATCATCTGTAGGGCTATAATCTCCACCTGCGGGTAGTACTTAGGTATTCCCATCCATTCCTCTGAGACGC
The DNA here is from genome assembly GCF_023217965.1 of Prevotella sp. E13-27. NCBI lineage: Bacteria > Pseudomonadati > Bacteroidota > Bacteroidia > Bacteroidales > Prevotellaceae > Prevotella > Prevotella sp. E13-27. Next base: position 1,640,675 of record NZ_JALPSC010000002.1, read on the forward strand.
GCAGCCCCAGTTCGCTCAGCTCCATTCTCGGAGCTTCTGCACTATCTGCAGGCGCATCGCTTCGCCCTACTACCCTACCAAACAGTGGACGGCGGCCTTCCGTCACCATCGTCACCATATACATCATGCGCTCTGTGTAGTCGTGTCCCACACAGCGTCTCAGCATTGACGGTTTCTTCTCGCCCGCAAATGCTTTCTGGCTCTCATAGACCTCGCGCTTCATATGGCAAAGATACGGAATAATTATTTACCATACAAAGAATCGAACGAAAAAGTGCACAGCAGGGTCGGTTCCGCTGTGCACTCAAATAATAAACTAAGAAAGTTGTCAATACCAAGCTTTCCAGAATTATAATCAAAACGCAAGACGTGTCGATATCAGATTCTAAAGTGGATCAGCGGAACCGTCCCGCTGATCCTTAGGCGTCAGCCCCCCCCTGCGGCTTGAGTTATTTCATTATTATCTTCACACTCTTCTCACCAATTTTTACGATTGCCACGTTGCCAGGTTGCAGGGCGGTGTTGATGGTTGCAGAGCCATTCTCACTGACGGCAGAGCCTGCCTTGGTGCCATTGATGCTATATACGCTGACTTGCTCGCCATCGTTGCAGCCATGCACGTTGACAGTGCCTCCCTCGCCCTGTATCAGCACGGCATTGGCTGGGATGTTAGCCATACCATTGATGATGCCTTCTTCAATAAACACAAAGTCTTTCCATCCGTCTGTTGCCTTGTACTTGTCGATAGTACCCTTAGGTACATATAATGTAGCGTTATTAAAGGTGTTTTTGGAAAAAGTCCTTGAGCTCGAAGATTTACCCTCTATATAAAATGGATTTTCTATAAGAGAAATTACAGTTGGAATATCTACGCCATCGAAAGCCCCTTTTCCAATGCTCGTCACGCTATTTCCAATAGTGACAGAAGTTAATCCACTACATTCATAGAACGCCTGATATCCAATGCTCGTTACACTATTAGGAATAGTGATAGAAGTTAATCCACTACAGTCATAGAACGCCCGAACTCCAATGCTCGTCACGCTATTCGGAATAGTGATAGAAGTTAATCCACTACAGCCAGAGAACGTAGATCCATCTATGCTCGTCACATTATTGGGAATAGTGACAGAAGTTAATCCACTACAGCCATTGAACGCAGAACCTCCAATGCTCGTCACGCTATTCGGAATAGTGACAGAAGTTAATCCACTACAGCCATAGAACGCATCATTTCCAATGCTCGTCACACTATTAGGAATAGTGACAGAAGTTAATCCACTACAGCCATGGAACGCATATTTTCCAATGCTCGTCACACTGTTGGGAATTATTAAGTCAGTTATTTTCGTATTTTCATCGCTATAAAGATGATGGGCATAAGTTAACGGATTGGAATTGTAATCACCAAAGGATATTCCACACCATGCAGCAATGTTAGAAACAATCACTTTTTTTAGATTTGAGCAATAAGAAAACGCTTCCTTTCCAATGCTCGTCACACTATTTCCAATAGTGACAGAAGTTAATCCACTACAGAGATAGAACGCTTCATTTCCAATGCTCGTCACACTATTAGGAATTATTAAGTCTGTTATTTTCGTATTTTCATCGCTATAAAGATTATGGGCATAATATAACGGATTGGATTCGTAACCACTAAAGGATATTCCACACCATGCAGCAATGTCAGAAACAATCACTTTTTTTAGATTTGAGCAATTATAAAACGCAGCACTTCCAATGCTCGTCACACTATTTCCAATAGTGACAGAAGTTAATCCACTACAGCCAGAAAACGCTTCCTTTCCAATGCTCGTCACACTATTAGGAATAGTGACAGAAGTTAAGCCAGTGCAATTGCTGAACGCCCAAATTCCAATGCTCGTCACACTATTTGGAATAGTGACAGAAGTTAATCCACTACAGCCAGAGAACGTAGATCCATCTATGCTCGTCACACTATTAGGAATAGTGACAGAAGTTAATCCACTACAGTCATAGAACGCAGAACCTCCAATGCTCGTCACCCTTCGTGTCCGATTCATGAATGTTACTTCTTCTGGTATAACTACATTTCCAGAATATTCATTGGAATAACTACTATAATAAGCACCACGATAGGTGACTTCCAATTCCGTGCCATCATTCACATAAATGTAATAAATGGTAACACCGTCAGCATTTTTAACTTCAATGTCATGTGCACTTGCCACCATTGGTAGCATCATCAATAACATTAATAGAAATTGTTTTTTCATAATCATATAGGTTTTAAGTTTAGAATTATACACAAAATGAAAACGTGGACAATTTACTTCGTCTACGTTCCTTCCAGGTATCGCCAAACACCTAACAATCTTAAACGAGTAAATGCCCACGCCTAATGGCGTGAACTCCTACTTTACGTTCTTGATTGTTCTTTCGAGATTTGGCGATTTCGGAAAGGAACAAGAATCTAAAAGTGGATATTCATCCTATATGTCCTTTTAAAAGTAATATCTTTCTCAGCCCATAGGCATCGCGGTTTTAAAGGTTATACATTATCTATCCAGTCCTCAATTTTGAGGCCTTCAATGTGATTAAAGTGCTTCACATTATGAGTAACGATGGTAAGATTTGCTATCTATGCGTTTGCTGTCCTAGCACTACGTATATCGCTGACTATTTCATCGGCAGAACGGTCTTCTTTCCAAGCACCAACGAAACGGTCTGCCCAGCCGGACTCAGCCTTTGCAGGTTTTGCCAGCGACAATGTCCTGATGAATGTCAGCATCTTCTTCATTGCTAATTCATTGTCCAATAGAGGACTCATTTCACGGAACAATTCTGTTCGTAATTGTATAGCTGTCATATCATGCATGTTTTGTTTCTGTCTGCAAATATAAACACTATTTCCGATACTTCCAAACTTTTGAAGAAGAAACTAGGCACATATGTTTGATATGCATTATAAATACACACTAGTGTTTAGTTAGAACGCACGCAGCGTTTAGTAAGAACGCTCACAAGAAAAAGAGAAGTTTAACTTTGCTCTGAGAGATGTTTAACTTTACTCTGAGAGATGTTTAACTTCTCTCGGATCAAAGTAAAGGTTCTCTATAATCCACTTAATTGTATTCTTTGTTTGGTGTTCTTGTTCTAACAGTTTTGTAACATATGTCAGGGGACTCCTCTGACATAACGATACAGAATAGTTTTTCTCTATTTTTCTTTGAAAAAACATAGAGATAGTCTCAAATTACGAGTATTTTGAGTATCTTTGCATAATATAATAATAGACATAGAGAAATCATAAAAATGAAATACGAGGAATTTGAAGGACTCTTCTCTGCCAAAAGAATGAAGAAATACCTGCAGGCTTGTGGAGGTGACACCCGCAGGGCAATGACACTATATCGATATAACCTGAAATTGTCACAGGAGATGTTTACAATAATAAGTTGTTTCGAGGTAGTGCTACGTAATCGTATAGACGTGCAAATGGTAGATCATCTCGGTACTGACTGGCTGCGAGATGCCATTCTTCCCAATGGTGCACTATATTACGATCGCCGTGTGGAAAACACACGGAAGATTATAGAAAAAGCTTACAACGGATTGATGCGTGAAGGGAATTACTCACATTCAAAGTTACTGTCGGAGATGGAATTTGGTGTTTGGAAGTACATGTTCTCTAATGCTACCTACGCATTAATGGGTCAGATACTTCTTCGTATATTTCCAAATAAGCCTAAGTCAACGCGTCAGTGTAGATACGACAACACATATATCTTTCAGGAATTGGACTATATCAATAAGCTACGCAATAGAATAGCGCACCATGAACCAATATGCTTTGCCCGTCCCAACCCAGTAATCGACACGAATTACGTAATCAACCAATATGCACGCATGATGCGGCTTTTCAATTGGATGAATGTTGATGGACCATCGTTAGTCTACGGTTTAGATCATATAGCCCAAGTAAGCGGAAAAGTGATGTGCATATAACATTCACGCAAATAATTGCAAAAAAATTTGGAAGTTTAAAGAACAATTCATATCTTTGCAACGTTGATTCCCGGCAGCCTCTGATTTTCAAGCTGTCGGGTCTGTTTTTATAAACAGCGCACACAAAGAGGCAGACTCCTTGTGTGCGCTTTTCGCTTTATGCGGTATGTCAGGGGACAGTCCCTGACACGCTATAAAGACACACTAGTGTTTAGTAAGAACGCATGTAGCGTTTAGTAAGAACTCAACAAGTGATTGGTAAGAACGCTCACAAGAGAAAGAGAAGTTTAATTATATTCTTTGTTTGCTGTTCTTATTCTGGCAGTTCTGTAATATAGTTCTGACATCCTTGTATTCTGGTTCTTACTATCTTGAAAACCAAAGTCGTCGATTTTGGTGACCAAACTCGTCGACTTTGGTCACCAAACTCGACGAGTTTGTAAAAAAGTATAGTCAGATCTACATCGCAGTCCTGACTATAACACATCGCTATTCTGTCTTGAATCTACTTATTTCTGAGCCCCTCATTGAGGAATTCTACATAGGCATCAACATCTTCATCATAGGAACGGGGAGAAGCAAGCTGATGTCCGTCGCTGTCAAGAAGAACATAGAAAGGCTGGGCATTGGCACCGAACTTGGAACGCTGCAGATAGCTCCACTTGTCGCCAATGGTGCGAAGAGTACGCTTCTGGCCATTCTCAGTTATCTCAATTGGTTCGGGAAGCGACGTTTTATCATCAACATAAAGGGAGATGAGAACATAGCGGTTCTTGATTATCTCAGCCACACGAGGATTGGTCCACACGGCAGCCTCCATCTTGCGACAGTTCACGCAACCATAGCCTGTGAAGTCGAGCAGCACAGGCTTGCCCTGCTGACGAGCAGCCTCCATGCCGAGGTCGTAGTCACGATACTGGGCTTCAGTTACAACAGATGATGACTGCAGACGGAAGTCCTGAGTGCTCATGGGAGGGGTGAAGGCTGAGATGGCTTTCAATGGTGCTCCCCAAAGGCCAGGTATCATATAGACGGTGAAGGCGAGTGAAGCCATAGCAACGAAGAGTCGGGGCACGGAGATATGACGATTGTCATCATCGTGAGGCAGTTTCAGCCAGCCAAGGAGATAGAAGCCAAGACAGCCGAAGATTACTATCCACAGTGCAATGAACACCTCGCGGTCGAGAAGATGCCATCCGTAGGCAAGGTCAGCAACAGAGAAGAACTTCAACGCGAAGGCAAGCTCTATGAAGCCAAGGGTAACCTTTATTGCGTTCATCCAACTGCCAGACTTCGGCGCAGCCTTGAGCAGCGAGGGGAAGAGGGCAAAGAGAGTGAACGGAACAGCCAGCGCTATGGCGAAGCCAAGCATGCCCACTGCTGGCGAGAGTATGCTGCCTTGGGCAGATACTGCCACGAGCAAGAACCCGATGATGGGACCTGTACACGAGAATGAGACGAGCGACAGGGTGAAAGCCATTAGGAAGATGGAGAGCAGTCCTGTAGTTGCCTCCGACTTCTGGTCAATCTTGTTAGACCACGATGAGGGAAGTGTGAGCTCGAAAGCGCCCAAGAACGATGCCGCAAAAGCGACAAGGAGCAGACAGAAGAAGATGTTGAACACGGCGTTGGTGGCCATAGCATTGAGGGCGCTGGCTCCAAAGAGCAGCGTGACTGCAAGACCGAGAGCAACATATATAACAACGATGCTCAGTCCGTAGAGCATGGCTTCACGTACTGCCTTTCTGCGATTCTTGTTACGTTTAAGGAAAAACGAGACGGTCATAGGAATTATTGGCCACACACAAGGAGTGAACAGAGCAAGTAGTCCGCCTAAGGCACCCTCAAAAAAGATTAGCCAGAGAGAGGCATCACCATTCTCCGCAGAAGAAGGTTCTCTTCCCTGCCCTACTGAAGATGTCTCGGAGCCACTCTTCTTCAGTTCGCATGTCGATGGTGGCAGACAAGCCTCATCGCTGCATGCCCCATACTCAAGATAGCAGTCAATGATGTAGTCAGGACGCAAGATGCGTATCTTCTGAACAAAGGTGGCACTGTTCTCGAAGTAGCGCAGCTCCTTGCCAAACATGCTGTCGAACTGCGTTATCTCGTCGCCACGGGCTACAAGTGAGTCAACGGTCTCTGCTCCGTCCATTGTAACAACATTGAATGTTGCTGACACAGGACCATCACTACCGAGATTTGTGGAATAGACATGCCATCCGCTGTCTATCTTACCAGTGAACACAATCTCTGCTTCTCCATTGTCGCCAACTATCAGTTCCGAGCTGAAACTGACAGGGTCGAGCATCTGTGCCTGAGCCACAAGAGCCAGTAGGCAAGAGAGCGCTATAAAAAATATCTTTTTCAATTTGTGGTCGTGTAAAAAGAATCAGTTAATCTTATAGTCAAGAGCCTCGGTGCGCTCAACGAAATCGATGAGAGAGTGACGCACGTCAACCATCTTTGTCTGTGAGCGGAGCAGCACATGGTGCTTACCTGACGAGTCACGCAACTGGAAGAAGAGCTTTGTCTTTCCCTTATGTTCATCGATGAGCTCACTTAGCTCGGTTACAATCTTATCGTCGAGCAAGTCGGTATTCAGAGAGATTGTAATGCGATCAATGGCTTTCTCCTTAACAGTCTGGAGCAGTTCGACATTGCTGACCTTAAGCTCCTTCTGGTCGCTATAGGCAAAGCGCGACGCCATTTTGCCCGTGATATAGACAGCAGCCCCCTCTATGAACTTGCCGTTGAGGTTGAGCCAATCGTCGCCAAAGAGCACCAACTCGCCTGAGCCATCGAAATCTTCGAGGGTGACGATGCCCCAAGGCTTATTGTTCTTGCCGAAGCGTTGCTGAATGCCGGTAACGATACCACCCAGCGTCACGTCATCGTGGTCGGTAAGGGAGGCACAGCGGTCTGCCAAATCGGTACACTTGGCATTGCAGAGGTTGTCGAGCACAATCTTATACTCATCGAGCGGATGGGCAGAGAGATAGATGCCGACAAGGTCGCGTTCCTTGTTCAAGCGCTCTATGTCGCTCCATCGTTCATCGGTCTTGGGGATAGGAGGCGTGGCAATCTCTATGCTATCGAAGCCTCCGAAGAGAGAATTCTGAGCCTCATTCTTGGCCTGAATATACAACAGACCATAACGCACGAGCGAATCGAGGAACGTCTGTCCTTTGGAGTCTTCCACAAAGAAGGCTTCACGACGGATGCCAAAGGAGTCAAAGCCGCCGCTGAGTGCTAACGACTCATAGGCCTTGCGGTTAACGCTCTGGCTGACGCGCTCAGCAAAATTGAATATCGAAGTGAACGGACCATTAGCATCGCGCTCCTTAATGATAGCCTCAGCCACAGAGTCGCCCATGCCTTTGATGGCTGCAAGACCGAAGCGTATCTCACCCTTGTGGTTAACACCAAACTTAAGATACGACTCGTTGACATCAGGTCCAAGCGTGGCAATGCCCATCTGCTTGCACTCATCCATCAACTTGGTTATCTCCGTTATCTGGTCGCGACGACGTGTCATGATGGCAGCCATATACTCTGCCGGATAGTTCGCCTTGAGATATGCTGTCTGGTATGCCACCCATGAATAGCAGGCAGCATGTGACTTGTTGAACGCATAGGAAGCGAATTTCTCCCAGTCAGCCCATATCTTATCGAGCACCTTCGGGTCGTGACCGTTTTTCTTTCCACCCTCAATGAACTTCGGTTTCATGGCGTCAACGATATCCTTCTTCTTCTTACCCATAGCCTTACGCAGAGCATCACTCTCACCACGGGTGAAGTCAGCAAGCTGACGGGAGAGAAGCATCACCTGCTCCTGATAGACGGTGATGCCGTAGGTATCCTTGAGGTACTTCTCCATGCATGGTATGTCGTACTTTATCTCCTCACGTCCGTTCTTTCGTGCAATGAACGATGGGATATAGTCCATAGGTCCTGGACGATAGAGGGCGTTCATGGCGATGAGGTCTTCAAACACTGTGGGATGAAGCTCACGCAGGTATTTCTGCATGCCTGCCGACTCAAACTGGAACGTGCCGACGGTGCGTCCCTGCTGATAAAGCTCGTAGGTCTTAGGATCATCAATGGGAATTGTATCGAGGTCAACGTCAATGCCTCGCGTTATCTTGATGTTCGCACAAGCCTCCTTCAACTCGGAGAGGGTCTTCAGTCCGAGGAAGTCCATCTTGATGAGACCTGTTGACTCGATGACATGACCATCGTACTGCGTACAGTTGGTCTTTGTGTCCTTGAAGTCGGGGTCATCGGCAGTGCTCACTGGCACCCAGTCGCTGATAGGGTCACGACAGATGATGAAGCCACAGGCATGGATACCCGTACCGCGAACGGTACCTTCCAGCATCTTGGCATATTTGATGGTATTGGCAAGAACTGGATCACTGGATGCCTCAGCATCTTTCAACTCTGGCGTACACTTTATGGCATTGGCAAGATTCATCTTCAATCCATCGGGCAGACGGTCAGGGATGGCCTTGCAGAGAGCATTAGACTGTGCCAACGGAAGTTTCTCAACACGAGCAACGTCCTTAATGGAGTTCTTTGTAGCCATCGAGGCATAAGTGATGATGTGTGCACAGTTCTCGTGACCATACTTATCCATAACCCACTTAAGCACACGACCACGACCATCATCATCGAAGTCGGTATCGATATCAGGCAGTGAGATACGGTCTGGATTCAAGAAGCGCTCGAACAGCAGGTCATACTTCAACGGGTCTATCTTAGTGATGCCGAGACAATAAGCCACCACACTTCCTGCTGCAGAGCCACGACCTGGTCCTACCATCACTCCCAGCTCGTCACGGGCTGAATTAATAAAGTCCTGCACGATAAGGAAGTAGCCTGGGAAACCCATGGTCTTCATGATATGGAGCTCGAAGCGCACACGATCATCAACTTCCTTAGGTAACTCCTCACCATAGCGGTGGCGAGCGCCTTCATATGCCAGTTTTGCCAGATAGTCGGCCTCGAACTTTATGCGATAGATTTTATCGTAGCCACCAAGCTTCTTTATCTTCTTCTCACCCTCTTCTGGCGAAAGCTGGTTCTCACCGTTCTCGTCAGTGGTAAACTCCTTGTAGAGGTCTGCTTCAGTGAACTTCTTACGCCATTCTTCCTCTGTACCGAACGACTCCGGGATGGGGAAGAATGGCATGATGGGGTCGTGGTCGAGAGAATAGATCTCGACTTTGTCAAGAATCTCAAGAGTATTGGAAAGAGCCTCTGGCACATCGCTGAAGATGTCGTTCATCTCAGCCTTTGTCTTAAACCACTCCTGCTTGGAATAGAGCATTCGCGTGGGGTCGTCGAGATCCTTACCTGTAGAGAGGCAGAGCAGGTGGTCATGAGCCTCGGCATTCTCCTGGTCAACGAAATGCACATCGTTAGTACAGATGAGCTTTATGCCATACTCATGGGCAAGTTCAATAAGCACTTTGTTTGCCTGTTGCTGCAAGGGGAAGGTCTCACGATTAGCACGTATAGAGGGGTCTTTAACCTCATGGCGCTGAAGCTCCAGATAGTAGTCATCACCAAAGATATTGTGATACCACTCTATGGCCTCACGTGCACCAGCGATGTCGCCATTAAGGATTTTCTTGGGCACCTCACCGGCAATACAGGCAGAGCAGACGATGAGGCCTTCGTGATAGCGCTCAAGGTCAGCACGGTCAGTACGCGGGCGCATATAGTATCCATCAACCCACGAGTTACTGACAATCTTGATGAGGTTCTTGTAGCCAGTATAGTTTTTTGCAAGCACTATGAGGTGATAGCCGCTCTGGTCCTGCTTGCCGTTCTTCTGTTCCTTGGGACCATAGCGTGCCACATACATCTCACAACCGAAAATGGGCTTGAATGGCTCAAGACCTTCTTTCTTGCGCCCTTTGTTCACGCCCATGACTATGTCGTGAAACTCCTTAATTCCGAACATGTCACCATGGTCAGTGATCGCCATGCCTCGCATGCCGTCGCCAATGGCTTTCTCGACAAGGCTCTTTATCTTCGACTGTCCGTCAAGGATAGAATAATATGTATGTACATGAAGGTGAATGAAATCTTCCATTATATATAATAAATAGGTGTATTTAGTTTCCTTTCTTTATTGCGTGAAGCTCTATGCGGAACGTGGTGCCTTTGCCTACCTCCGACTGCTTCACATAGATGTGTCCCTTATGATATTCTTCAACAATGCGCTTTGCAAGTGACAGTCCCAATCCCCACCCTCTTTTCTTCGTGGTGAATCCAGGACGGAACACATTGCCAACATCTTTTTTCTTTATACCCTTGCCATTGTCGGCCACCTCGATGGCCACCTTGTCATCCTCCTCAAGAAGCCACAGGTCAATCTTTCCCTGTCCTCCCTCCATAGCATCAACAGCGTTCTTACAGAGATTCTCTATGACCCACTCGAAAAGCGAGGCATTCATCTTGACAATGACATCATGGCTGGGATAATGACCCTTGATGGCTACCTTCTGCGATGTGCGCTTGTCCATATAGGCAATAACATGGTCGAGGACCTCGTTCATGGAGGCTTCTACAGGTTCAGGCAGCGATCCAATCTTTGAGAAACGCTCAGCAATGCGCTCCAGTCGCTTGACATCCTGCTCCATCTCAGGTATGAGGTCATCGTCGGGATAATTCTCCTTAAGTATCTCTACCCATGCCATGAGACTCGATATAGGTGTACCCAACTGATGGGCAGTCTCCTTGGACAGACCCACCCACACCTTGTTCTGTTCAGCACGTTTAGAAGAAAGCAGGGCAAAGACAGCAATGACAGCGAAGATAAGGACTATGCCAAGCTGCCAGTAAGGCCACATGGTGAGGCGCTTCAGCATGGTAGATTCGTCATAGCAGACGTAAAGGGCATCGGTGGTTCCTTCAAGTTCAATCTTAACAGCATTGCCGGCAGCCTTCATTCGATGACCATAGTCTGAAACGAAGGATAAAGTGTCGTCGCCACTGATGCTGATATTTCGCCAGTCGGCAACATTGCCTTCTGAGTCCATCACAATGACAGGAATAGTATTGTTGCTCTCGATGACACTCATTACAAGTGCGAGATCTGTGTTCTCATCGGCATTGTTGAACGCATGCATAGCCTCAGCCCACACCTCCATCTTGTTACGTTCCTCCACCTGAAGGTCGCGCACCAGATAATGGGATACGAGCAGCGACATTGCGGCGATAACAATCGCCGACAATACGAGAATGATTTTTACCTGCCTTATGCGGTCAGTCCACTGCATGGTTCAAACAATAAGAAAACAACAATTATTTAACCTAAAGCACAAAAAACGTCAGCAAAGATAAGCAAAAAAGATGTATTAGGCAAGAAACTGACAGTTCAAATATAATAAAAGGTGGCATTTTTCGTTCATAAGTATAACGTGCGTTAATAAAAAAGAAAGAATTGAAGCGATTAGCTTATCTATTAATCGTGATGCTGAGCATTGCCGCATTTGCACAAGTGCCTCAGCCTGACGATAACGACAAGCCGAAACGACCAACGCCAAAGGCGCAGCCAAAATCGGTGAAAGCCGTGGATGAAGACATCCCCGACTCATTGCTGCATGCGCGTTGGAGAATTCAACGTACAACCCCTATCACCACGAAGGATATAGACTCGAGCGCTCTGGACCTTCGAATGCCTGAGAACATAAAACTGGAGGCTGTATATAACGACTCGCTTAATCAGTATTTCATTGGTTCAAAGATTAGCGACAGCTACCTGAGCGCTCCTTTTATCATGTCGCCAGAAGAGTATCTGAAGTGGAGTGAACGCCGTGCGCGCCAGCAGTTCTTCCGTAAGAAGGATGCTGAGACAGCAGCAGCAAAAGGCAAAGAGAAATTCGACTTCAGTGACATGCATTTCGACTTAGGGCCAGCAGAGAAGATATTCGGTCCTGGCGGTGTGCGTATCAAGACACAGGGTACGGCAGAGCTGAAGATTGGTGCTACAATCAAAGATGTAGATAACCCTTCACTTCCTGAGCGTAACCGTCACACCACAGCTTTCGACTTCGACGAGAAGATAAACCTGAGCGTTAACGGCAAGGTGGGCGACAAGGTTAACATGAACCTTAACTACAACACCGATGCAACGTTTGACTTCGACACCAAGAACCTGAAGTTGAAATACGAGGGTAAGGAAGACGAAATAGTAAAGCTGGTAGAGGCTGGTAACATCTCCTTCCCTTCAAACAACTCATTGGTAACAGGTGCAACGAGTCTTTTCGGTGTAAGGACAGACCTGCAGTTCGGAAGACTGAAGCTGCAGACAGTACTGTCGCAAAAGAACTCGACAACGAAGAGCGTGTCGAGCAAAGGCGGTACACAGACAACACCGTTTGAGCTGAATGTTACTGACTATGAGGAGAACCGACACTTCTTCCTTGCCCATTATTTCCGCGATAATTACGACCGCTCCATGCAGTCACTGCCAAACGTGATGACTGGCATTAAAATCAACCGTGTGGAAATATGGGTAACGAACAACAGCGGTAACACAGCCAATTCAAGAAACATCGTTGCACTGACCGACCTTGGTGAGGCTACTCACATAGCAAACACCGACAACTGGTCATCGGCAGGACTCAGCGTGCCAAGCAACCAAGCAAACAACGAGTATTCAAGTTTGGTGAGTAGTCTTGACTCAGCATCAAGAAGCATAGACCTGGTATCGGCACGACTGGAGGCGATACCAAAATTCTATGGAGGCACAGACTATGAGATGCTATCTGCAGCGCGTCTGTTGTCATCAAGCGAATATACCGTAAACAGTGCATTGGGCTATGTATCGCTGAAGACAGGACTACAGCCCGACCAGGTTTTGGCAGTGGCTTTCGAATACACATATAACGGCATGACATATCAGGTAGGTGAGTTCGCTGCCGACCACACGAACACCAGTCAGGTACTGTTTGTGAAATCGCTGAAGAACACGTCGAACAATCCTTCACAAGGCAACTGGAACCTGATGATGAAAAACGTTTATTATCTTGCTACAAGCGTAGAGAAAGAACGTTTCCGCCTTGACATCAAATATCAGAGCGACACCACGGGTACATATCTCACCTATCTGCCGGAAGCAAGTCTGAAAGAGATGACACTGCTAAGGATGTTGGGGTTGGACCGTTTGGACAACAACATGAAAGCTCATTCCAACGGACAGTTCGACTTTGTGGAAGGCTATACTATAAGCAACGGAAGGGTATTCCTGCCTGCAGCAGAACCTTTCGGTGATTATCTGCGCAACTACCTGAACAAGAAAGGCATGGCCAATCTGGCAGACACATATTGCTTCGATGCGCTCTACGACTCAACGAAGACCTATGCCAAGCAGAACGCGGAGAAGAACAAGTTCATAATGACAGGTCAGTTCAAGGGAACATCGGCAAATGTAATATCACTGGGTGCCTACAACGTGCCACAAGGATCGGTGAAAGTTGTGGCTGGTGGTGTAGAGCTGACTGAGGGAAGCGACTACTCGGTAGATTACTCTGCCGGCGAGGTGACGATTCTTAACCAGAGCATCATTGACGCAGGAACTAACGTTGACGTTAGCCTGGAGGACAACACACAGTTCGGAATGCAGCGAAAGACAATGTTCGGTGTTAACTGGGAATATGAGTTCAGCAAGAATTTCACTATGGCAGGCACATTACAGCATCTGCAGGAGCAGGCGCTGATAACAAAGGTTTCAATGGGTGAAGAGCCTCTGAACAACACCATCTGGGGATTGAGTCTCAACTGGAAACAAGAGTCTCAATGGCTCACTAAGATGCTTGACCGTCTGCCTATGCTGCATGTAACTGCGCCATCGCAAATCACCTTCACTGGTGAGTTCGCCCAACTTATAGCCCATAAGCCTAACGGCACTCAAGACAATGCGTCGTATATTGACGACTTCGAGAACACAAAGAACCTCATAGACGTGAGCGACGCAAAGTCGTGGGTACTGTCGAGCGTTCCAACAATGTTCCCCAACTACAATAACAAGACAACAGTGGAGAGTGGCTACGACCGCGCATTGCTGGCATGGTACTCAGTCGACCCTATATTCACACGCCGTTCGTCAAGTCTGACACCAGCGCACATCAAGAGCGATCTTAACCAACTCTCAAACCACTACGTCAGAGAGGTTTATGTAAAAGAGCTGTATCCAAACCGTGACCAGTCAAGCTATAACGGAGCCACCTCTACCCTGCCCGTTCTCAACCTGGCTTACTATCCACAGGAACGCGGACCTTATAACCTTACTACTGAGTTCAATGCCGACGGTACGCTGAAGAACCCTTCACAGAAATGGGGCGGCATGATGAGACGACTGGAGACAACGGACTTCGAGCAGGCAAACATTGAATATCTGGAATTCTGGTTGCTTGACCCATACATCTACTCAAGAAAGGACGGCAGCGCATCAAAACGCTCAGGCAACCTGTATATCAACCTTGGTGAGGTGTGTGAGGATGTGCTTCGCGACGGCAAGAAGTTCTATGAGAGCGGCATGCCTGTCGATGGTTCAAGTTCGTTCATCAACACACAGTGGGGCAAGATTCCCAACCAGGCTACGCAGACATACGCTTTTGCTACGACAAAAGGTTCAAGACAGCTACAGGACGTTGGTCTCAATGGTCTTAACGACGACGAAGAGCGCGAGTTCGGAGCATATAAGGAATGGCTTGACAAGATTGCAGGCATAGTGCAGAACGACAGCCTTATCAACGCATGGCGACAGGATCCTGCAGGAGATGACTATCACTACTTCCGTGGTAGCGACTTCGATGCACAGAAGGTATCTATCATGGACCGTTACAAGAGGATTAACAACCCACAAGGCAACTCACCGGCTTCAGACGAACAGACTGAGTCTTACGACACCTCATATAAGACTGGTCCTGATGTGGAGGATATAAACCAAGACTTCACGCTTAACGAATATGAGCGCTACTACCAGTACCAGATTCCCATAAGTGAAGACGAGATACAGGCTTATAATAATGGTACCAAGAGTGAGTCATCATATATCGTTGACCACCGCGACTACAATGCGAAACTGCGCAATGGCGACTCCGCCACCGTGCGCTGGTTCCAGTTCAGAATACCGTTGGCAAAATATCAGGACAAGGTGGGTACCATCAGCGACTTCACCAGCATACGCTTTATGAGAATGTTCCTCACAGGCTTTGAACAGCCTATAGTGCTGCGTTTCGGAGCTCTCGACCTGGTACGCGGCGAGTGGCGACAGTATAAGAAGAACCTGAACACATCGGCAGGCACAGAGACAGGACTGCTTGAGATGAGTGCTGTCAACGTGGAAGAGAATACTGACCGCAAGCCTGTGGCATACGTTCTGCCTCCGGGCATATCAAGAGCTACAGACCCATCACAGCCCCAACTTACCGAGAACAACGAGCAGGCACTCTGTCTGACGGTGAAGAACCTGTCACAGAACGAGTCGAAGGCTGTATATAAGAACACTAACCTTGACCTGCGCCAGTATAAGCGCATGCAGATGTTTGTACATGCCAACGCTCTCATTCCAAACAACACACAGTTGCAGGACAACCAGCTGGCGGTGTTCATACGCCTTGGTAGTGACTACACAAATAACTACTACGAATACCTTATACCACTGAAACTGACTCCAGAAGGCAACTATCGCTGGAATGTTAATGGTGACCGTGTATTAGTGTGGCCACAGGAGAATATGCTTGACATCGACTTGAGCATCTTCACCCAACTGAAGAAGGCACGCAACAAGGCACGCGCCAACGGAAGCACAGGTTTCAGTCAGTTATACTCTGACTACGACCCACAGAAACCGAACAACCGAGTGAGCATTATCGGTAACCCGTCGCTAGGCGAGGTGAAGACAATGATTATCGGTGTACGTAACATGAGCAGCGGACTGAAGTCTGGTGAGGTGTGGGTCAACGAGCTACGCCTGCGCGAGACAAACAATGAGGGCGGCTGGGCAGCGTCAGGTGCAATGAACATTCAGCTCTCCGACTTCGGATCAGTGAATCTAACAGGACGCTATCTCAGTGAGGGCTTCGGTGGACTGGAAGACGGAATAATGCAGCGCAGGACTGACACAGAGAAATCATACTCAGTGACGACAAATGTGGAGCTGGGTAAGCTGTTCCCTGACAAGGCAAAGGTGACAATACCTGTTTACTACTCATATACGAAGCAGATAACCAGCCCGAAATATAATCCTCTTGACACTGACATGAAGCTCAAAGATGCTCTCGATGCAACATCAGACAAGAATGAACGCGACTCAATAGAGGACATTGCAGTGACACGCAACATTTCGAGCAACTTCTCAGTGTCAAACGCAAGAATAGGAATAAAGAACAAGAAACATCCTATGCCTTACGACCCTGCAAACTTCGCAGTGAGCTACAGTCATTCTCACAGCAAGAAGACTGGCAACACCACTGTATGGGACACCGATGACCAATGGCGAGGCTCGCTGAACTACACATACTCACCTGTCTATAAGACATGGGAGCCGTTCAATAAATTGAAAGGAAAGTCGAAGTGGCTCAACTTCCCGAAGGCACTTGGCCTTAACTATCTGCCACAGAGCATCTCATTTGGCAGCGAGCTTAACCGAACCTACTCTGAGTTGCAGGAACGTGACCTTGAGAACACCGTAAATCCGAGACTGCCACTACAGTTCAACGAGCAGTTCCTATTTAACCGCGATTTCCAACTGAGATGGGATTTGACGAAGAACTTGCACATGACATTCCAGTCGGCTACACACGCTGAGATAGAAGAGCCATACACACCTATAAACAAAGACCTATACCCTGATCACTACTCAGCGTGGAAAGATTCTGTGTGGACAAGTATAGTTCATCTAGGACGTCCTTTGGACTATAACCAATCGTTCTCGGCAAGCTATCAGTTGCCGATAGACAAACTGCCAATCTTCGACTGGCTGAAGAGCGACGCATCATACAATGCCACATACTCATGGCTGCGAGGAACGGAGCTTGACGACGGAACGACGTTGGGCAACAGCATTTCAAATAACAGCAATCTGACCATCAATGGAGCGATAAACATGGAGACGCTCTACAACCACTTCCCATTCTTGAAGAAGACAAACGAGCGTTTCAAGAAACAGCCTGCGAAGAAGACCACGAAGAAACCTGCGAAGAAAGAAACAAAGAAAGATGCGAAGGGCAAGGACGCAAAGGATAAAGAGCTAGCCAAGAAAGACGATGCCAAAGAACAGAAAGCGCTACCTAAGAACAAGAACAGCTACCAGCGCGAGGTTACTCTGTTGCCAGACACTACCATAACGATAAAACATGGCAAGAAGTCAAAGCGTCTCATAGTAACGGCAAAGACGAAAGACGGCAAGTCATATAACGTGAAATATAAGGTTGTAGATGAGAACACCATCAAGCTGAAGCCTACAGGTGATAGCATTGCACTAAAACTGAGTGTCATGACAAAGCAGCCACTCGATGATGAGTGGTGGTACTCGCCAGCGCAATACACAGCACGACTGCTGATGATGGTTCGCAACGTGAACCTGTCTTATCGCAAGCAGCGCTCAATGTCGCTACCTGGATTCTTGCCAAATGTTGCCGATGCCTTCGGACAAAATGTCAGTGGGCCAATGGCACCAGGACTTGACTTCGCCTTCGGACTGGCTGGTGACAGCTATATCCAGAAAGCACGCGACAACGGATGGCTGCTGTGTGCTGACAGCGTAGCCACACCTGCAACAACATCAATGACGGAAGACCTGCAGATAAAGGCTACTCTCGAGCCTGTACGCGACCTAAAGATTGACCTCACAGCTTCGCGCACTATGACACGCTCAAAGAGTGTACAGTTTATGTATGAAGGCATGCCGATGACACAGAGCGGCTCATTCAACATGACAACGATATCTATCAGAAGTGCCTTTGAAGGAATGGGCGATGCTTCTAACGGATACCACTCACCATCGTTTGACGAGTTCCGTCAGCGTATCGGAGAATACCACCAAAGGGTATCTGCACAATATGCAGTAGCAAAGCCAAACGTACAGAATGCCGATGGCACAGCACCTACGATAAATGGTGTAAACCCGTATTCAGCTGATGTCATGATACCTGCGTTCCTGGCAACTTACACCTCTGGAAGCAGCAAGTCGCTAAGCCTGTTCCCCGCGCTGAGCAGGATGCTGCCAAACTGGACTATTCGCTACAGCGGATTGTCAAAGTTAGAATGGGTGAGCGAGTACTTCAAGAGCGTGAACATAAACCACGGCTACAAGTCGATGTTCAGCATTGGCTCATATAACACATACAGCTCATGGCTCGAATATATGGGTGACTTAGGCTTCGTAAAGAGTGCAGACGGAAGCTATACACCAAGCTCTATGTACAACATCTCTACAGTGAGCATCAACGAGGCATTCTCTCCACTGCTCGGCATAGACATGACGCTTCACAATAACATGACTTTCAAAGTGGAGTATAAGACAACACGAGTGCTGAACCTGTCGATGACAAGTGTACAGATAAACGAGGCTCTGTCAAAAGACTGGGTTATAGGAATGGGCTATAAGATCTCGAACTTCAACCTCTTCAGCTCAGGAAACTCAAGCCGCAAGGTGAAAGGTGCCAAGGGTAATCGCGACAAGCAAGAACAGGACAGTTCAAAATCTAAACAGACAACGAAGAAGTCGGGCGTTAACCACGACCTGAATACTCGTGTTGACGTATCGTTCCGTAATCAGGCTGCTATCACGCGTGACATAGCTACAGGCACATCATCGGCATCGAGCGGCAACTCAGCACTGAAGATATCGCTATCTGCGGAATATACTCTCTCGCGCTATCTCAGCATGACAGCTTACTATGAGCGTCAGACCAACACTCCCCTACTATCCGCCAACAGCTATCCAACAACGACTCAGGACTTTGGCATCAGCATGAAGTTCTCGTTGACAAGATAATAATAATGTGACATATACTAAATAAGTTGACACTTTTGGGATTTCCAAAAGTGTCAACTTATTTAATATGATGCTATAACGAATGCTTTAGAACTCAGCAGACTTTGGTGTACGTGGGAAAGGTATCACGTCACGAATGTTCTGCATACCTGTAACAAACAAGATGAGACGCTCGAAGCCGAGGCCGAAACCAGCGTGAGGACATGAGCCCCAACGACGTGTGTCAAGATACCACCAAAGGTGAGTGGTGTCCATGTGACGACGGTTTACCTCGCCCATAAGTGTGTCATAGTCAGCCTCACGTACAGAACCACCGATAATCTCACCTATCTGTGGGAACAGCACGTCGGTACCCTGCATCGTAGGACCAGGAGCAACACTGCCTTTGTATCCAACAGAGCCACCATCAGCAGTGCTCTCATTCTGCTTCATGTAGAACGACTTGATAGCCGTCGGATAGTCTGTCATAATGACAGGCTTCTTAAAGTGCTCCTCAACGAGGTAACGCTCATGCTCAGATGCAAGGTCATCGCCCCAGTTACATGGGAATTCAAACTTCTTACCGTTCTTTATTGCCTCCTGCAGAATGTTTATACCCTCGGTGTAAGGCAGACGAACAAAGCTATCCTTCAGAACGCCTTCAAGACGCTGGATAAGAGTCTTGTCAATCATCTGGTTGAGGAATGCAAGATCGTCCTTACAGTTGTCCAGTGCCCAACGTACACAGTACTTGATGAAATCTTCCTCAAGATCCATCAGCTCTTCCTGGTCAAGGAAGGCTATCTCTGGCTCAATCATCCAGAACTCTGCCAAGTGGCGAGGAGTATTGGAGTTCTCAGCACGGAAAGTAGGACCAAAAGTATAGATTGCGCCAAGAGCGGTGGCACCGAGCTCACCTTCAAGCTGTCCGCTTACAGTAAGCGATGTCTGCTCACCAAAGAAGTCATCATCATAGATAATCTTGCCCTGTTCGTCCTTCTTCAGGTCATAGAGGTTCTTTGTTGTTACCTGAAACATGTTTCCTGCACCCTCACAGTCACTTGCTGTGATGAGTGGTGTGTGGAAATAGAAGAAGCCATGCTCATGGAAATAGGTATGTATAGCCATTGCCATGTTGTGACGGATGCGCATCACAGCACCAAATGTATTGGTACGAAGACGCATGTGAGCGTTCTTACGCATAGCCTCAAAGCTCTGGCCCTTCTTCTGCATTGGGTAGTCACTGCCGCAGAGACCATAAATCTCAAGTTTGGTAGCCTGAATCTCACTACTCTGGCCAGCACCCTGACTTTCAACCAACAAGCCCTCAGCACAGATGCAGGCACCTGTGGTGATATCCTTCAACACCTGCTCGTCGAACTTAGTGGGATCAACGACGATCTGTACATTCTTTATGGTAGAACCATCGTTGAGGGCAATGAAGTCAACAGCCTTGGAAGAGCGGTGCGTACGCACCCAACCCTTCACACAGACTTCCTTACCATATTCTGTGCTCTTCAGCACGTCAATAATCTTAGTACGTTTCATTTGTATTTTGTATTTACTAGGGTCACTAATCTTTCTAGTTTTACTAGTTCTACTAGTTTTACTAGATTAACTAGTTTCTCTAGATTATCCAAGTATTATTCGTAAGCACCCATGCGCAGACGCTCAACCTCTTCTTCTGTGAGGTAACGCCAGTCACCACGACGCAAGTTCTTCTTAGTAAGACCTGCAAACTGCACACGGTCGAGCTTGTTAACCTTATAGCCGAGGCTCTCGAAGATACGACGCACGATGCGGTTCTTACCAGAGTGAATCTCAATGCCTACCTGCTTCTTGTCTACAGGATCAGCATACTGGATATCGTCTGCCTTGATTTCGCCATCCTCAAGCATCACGCCCTCTGCAATCTGCTGCAGGTCATGTGCAGTAACGTTACGATCAAGATATACATGATAAATCTTCTTCTTCAAGAACTTTGGATGTGTCAGCTTAGAAGCCAGGTCACCATCGTTGGTAAGAAGCAGAACACCTGTAGTGTTACGGTCAAGACGGCCTACAGGATAGATACGCTCTGAACATGCATTCTTGACAAGATCCATAACGGTCTTGCGCTGCTGTGGATCATCGTTGGTTGTAACATAATCCTTTGGTTTGTTGAGAAGGACATATACCTTTTTCTCAAGAGAAACGGGCTGATCATGGAAGCGAACCACGTCAGTACGCAGAATCTTTGTACCCAGCTCGGTAACAACCTCACCATTTACAGTAACTACACCTGCCTGGATGAACTCATCAGCCTCACGACGGCTGCAGACACCTGCATTAGCAAGGAACTTGTTCAGACGGATTGGCTCATTGGGATCAAAGTGCTGCTCCTTATATTCTATGCGCTTCTTCAAGCTATACTTTGCATTGGGATCATAGTCGGCTGTACGCTGACGCTGGTAGCCACCCTGACGCTGTTGATAACCGCCCTGCTGACGCTGGTAGCCACCCTGACGCTGCTGGTAACCGCCCTGCTGACGCTGGTAGCCACCCTGACGCTGCTGGTAGCCTCCCTGCTGACGCTGGTAGCCTCCCTGACGCTGCTGGTAGCCACCCTGCTCTCCATCCTGATTATAACGGGGACGATAGCCCCCCTGACGCTGCTGGTAACCACCCTGCTCACCATCCTGATTATAACGGGGACGATAGCCACCCTGGCGCTGCTGATAACCACCCTGCTCGCCATCCTGATTGAAACGGGGACGGTAGCCACCCTGCTGACGCTGCTGATAGCCGCCCTGATGCTGCTGATAAGTACCTGCAGGACGTGGACGGTAGTTTCCACGCTGTCCATTCTGTCCCTGCAGACCAGCACCAAAGCCTTCCGGACGGAATCCTCCTTCTTCATCATTGTTATGTTTGTTAAAGCTATTACGCTCATAACCTGTCGAAACTGGACGTTGGCCAGTGTGAATACGTGGACGTGGTGAACGTCCTACTGGTCTATAATCTTTCTGATAGCCCTCACGGCTTACGGTCTGTTCTTGTGCAGTCTTCTCTTCTTGCTGCTTTTCGTTTTCAAAATCCATAATAAATAAGTCTTTTAATAATAAATAATGTTGTTAGTATTAATAGCTGAGCCTCACGGCCCATAATTTATTTAAATAATTATTTCTTGGTTGAACAATTCTTTTTGCCTTCGTGTCAGATAATCACAATTTTTCAGATTCCTGTATAGTTCCACGGTGTGATTGCCATCAGCTCTTCTTTCACAGAATCGCTCACCTCAAGAGTCTTAATGAACTCATGGATGGTCTCTTCCGTCATCTTCTTGTTTGTACGAGTGAGAGCCTTAAGGGTCTCATATGGATTGGGGTATGCCTCACGGCGCAAGATGGTCTGAATAGCTTCTGCTACTACAGCCCATGTTTGCTCAAGATCCTCATGCAGTTTGTCCTCATTGAGGATAAGTTTACGCAGTCCTTTCAGAGTGCTCTCAAAAGCTATGACTGCATGTCCCATTGGCACGCCTACATTACGCAGAACGGTTGAGTCTGTCAAATCACGCTGCAAACGACTTACAGGCAATTTCTGTGCCAAGAACTGAAGTATGGCATTTGCAATGCCAAGGTTGCCCTCTGAATTCTCATAGTCAATTGGGTTTACCTTATGTGGCATAGCACTTGAGCCTACCTCGCCTGCCTTAATCTTCTGCTTAAAATACTCCATTGAGATGTACATCCAGAAATCACGGTCAAGGTCAATCACTATCGTATTAATGCGACGCATGGCATCAAAGATAGCACCAAGCCAGTCGTAATTGGAAATCTGTGTAGTGTATTGCTCACGCTCAAGACCAAGCTTCTCACTAACGAAGCTATTACCGAACTCACGCCAGTCATACTGTGGATAAGCCACATGGTGAGCATTGTAGTTACCCGTCGCCCCACCAAACTTTGCTGTTATAGGAGTATCTTTAAGTGAACGGAGCTGTTCCTCAAGACGATATACATATACCATAATCTCTTTACCAAGGCGTGTAGGAGAAGCTGGCTGTCCGTGGGTCTTTGCCAACATGGCAACATTCTTCCACTCCTCAGCATAGTCATGGAGCTGCTCTATCAACTCTTCAACAAGTGGATAATAAACATTCTCAAGTGCTTCCTTTATTGAAAGGGGAACACTCGTATTATTAATGTCCTGAGAAGTTAAACCGAAATGGATAAATTCCTTGTATGGCTGCAGATTGAGATTCGAAGACTGAAGATTATCAACCTTTATTGTTCCGTTTTCAATCTCATCGAACTTCTCCTTAATATAATATTCAACTGCCTTAACATCATGATTTGTAACCTTCTCAATGTCTTTCACACGCTGTGCGTCGGCAGGAGTAAAATTGCGATAGATGCCACGCAGCGACTCGAACAGAGAGTGGTCAAATGACTCAAGTTGAGGAAGGGGAAGTTCACAAAGAGTGATGAAGTACTCAATTTCTACGCGTATGCGATAACGAATCAATGCATATTCCGAGAAAAAGTCTCCAAGCGGTTCAGTTTTACCGCGATAGCGGCCATCGATAGGCGAGATGGCAGTTAATTTGTTAAGTTCCATGTTTTGCTTATCCAGAAGATTATCCTTATTGCGGCAGCAAAGTTACGAATTTTTATCAATAATGAAGAACGAAGAATAAAGATTTTTCAGCTAGTAGATTATTTTTTTATAAATATCAACCTCCTAATGATGGATTACCAGAATAACATTCCTAAAGACAAAAAAAAATCGCAATCAATGAAGATTGCAATTTCTTGTGGGCGTTGACGGATTCGAACCGCCGACCCTCTGCTTGTAAGGCAGATGCTCTGAACCAACTGAGCTAAACGCCCTTAATGACTGACGAGAAGTAATTGTTTTTGTGGGCGTTGACGGATTCGAACCGCCGACCCTCTGCTTGTAAGGCAGATGCTCTGAACCAACTGAGCTAAACGCCCTTACTTTCGTAAGCGGGTGCAAAGGTAGAATAATAATTTCGAACATGCAAATTATTTTACATATCTTAACACGAAACCTATAACAAATTAATATATAAGCATAATCCCGCATTAAATCGATGCATATCTATGAAAGCAAACTGTACTAAAAACATTTTAAACAGTAAGCAGTCAGCACCTATGTTAAATTCATTTCCATCCCACTCACACATCAGTCGAAGTGGACGATAGAATGATGGTTGTACGGTAACACCTCCCACCACACCATTCCACTTATGATTGGAATTTAGCTTCCACGTACGATATGCTATATGACCACCTAGGAGATGTCCGCCCAAGTCAACATGCTTTGACAGCGCCACATAATAGTTACGGTAGTAATTACTAGCAGACCATCCATCTTCACCAGAGCCCCATACATCATTTCCGCCAACTACAACAGATGGCCACCATTCATCTTCCTGAATAGGTTGCAGTTTTATTGAGAAATAGCGATCCTTGGAATAGAAACCAGTCTTATTATAAGACTTATTATTACGGTGCATTTTCCAGAGTGTATAACCATAGGACACCTGAACCCATTTGAAAGCCGTCAGACTCAAATAATTTGTCAGGGAGTTAAACTTCTCGTTATCACAGGTCATTCTCTCGGGCATTATCTCCTTAGGGATATAATGCAAACCTACACGTGCGACGCCAGCCGTATCCATGTCAGCCGACGGAACATGAATAAGTCCAGACTGTCCTACATACTGTTGGCCTCTCACGGAAGAGACCATCAACATGACTAATATCAAAAAAGAGAAGCGCTTATTCATCATCATTCATCAAAATTACCTGTTCCCCAAGGAATACGAACAGGATAGATACGTTCATTCTCTTCAGGATCAGTGTTGTATTTCTGCATAGACACACCATCTGCCTGAGCATTGTAAGTTAGGCGGAAGTTTGAGGCAGGACGGAATATCACAGCATCGTCCTTGCTATGAGTGCAATGCGGAAACATAATGATTATTCGGAAGCCACCAGTTTGAGATCGCTTGCTAGCCACATACACATTCTTTGTTTTCTCATGAAGTTGCGTAAAAAATGAAACGGAGCAATACTTGAAATGACGTATCACCTCGCCCTCTATACCGTGATTTCTGTTCAGATAGCGTCCGCCAACAGCGCGCAATTCAGTATTCCAAGTATTCAGCCACACGTTAACACCAATGGTGCTGGAAACATCCCATTTCGTTGTCGTAAAGTCAGATTCAGAATTGCCTTCAAGATCGGCGCCAAGAGCCCAATAGTTTGTCAATCCAGCACGACCGTGAACCATCAGCCATGAATTTATGGGATACATCCATCGCACATCACCGCCCCAGCGTTGATTACCGAAAAGTCCAGCTGTAAACTTGAAATACTGACGAGCATCCTCAAAGCGCAACACTTTAGAGATATTAGCCATATTTAATCGCAACATATCATTGCGGCGTGGATAGCCTTCATTAAGTATAGGCAGATAGGTCTGAACATTTGCTTCCCATTCATTACCAAGATACACCTTGGCGCTGGGAGTCAAATTGACCAGGAGATTATATAAACGAAGAAAATTTACATCGGCATAGTTCAACTCAGTACCACAAAACACCTCTGCAATGGGCTTTGACTGGGCATACATCTTACCCAAGATCAGAGGAGCTGTTAGCATGAGAAGAACCCATTTCTTATACATAATAACACGAATGACTTAAAATTAGGCCGCAAAATTACAAAAAAAAAGCGAGATGTGAGAAAAACAGTAAAAAGTTTTTAAAATCAGCACAAGAAAATAATACGGACTTTTACAATAATAAAATAGTTTACAAAAAAAATTGCCATGCAGTAAGACTGCACGGCAACTTTTAATATTGTATATTCTTACCGATTAGTTAGAACCACCAACATGAGTTGCAACAGGCTCTTCAGTATAAACGACTTCAGTGGAAATATCACCATAAACCTTTACGCGGAACACCTTGTTACCTGCCTTGAAGGTCATGATACTAACATTCTGATAAATGGTGTAAGTACCTGCACGCTCCATATTCAGTGTACCTGAAGTAGGAACCTTTGCAGCAGTTGCACCGAAGATCAGACGTGTCCACATGCTCAAGATACCAGTAAGCTTATCAACATTTGTAAATCCAAAGTACTGATCGAAGTTTACAGTCTGATTACCAGGAGTAAGGTTACCAGTCTTAAGAATAATCTTATTTGTCTCAATAGCGGTACATGTAGCCTTAAGAATCACGTTCCAAGTAGAGAAGTGAGGCAGATCAGCAGAAAGAACATCACCAGCAACAGCCAAATTGTTAGCTTTGGTACCATCGACATGCTGGAAATCAACACCAGCAAGACCAACTTCACCAACACCCTCAATGTTCAAATCCAGGTGAGCTCCAGCGCCATCGAATTTAGTTCCGTCAGGATCACAATCCACTGAATAAGCAGGAACAGGATACTCAGTATTTTCCTTTACTTCTTCAACAGGCACCTGAGGCTGAACATAGACAGTAATTCTATAAGAGTCAGATGAAGTATAGGTTGCATTTGAACCATTAAGGTTTAAGGTAGCCTTTACTGAAAAATCTTTCTGGTTCTTGTTATCATTAGTAACGTCGTTATTGGCATCGGCAGCGGCCTGAGAAACCGCATTAGTAGACTTCTGAACTGGAGTGAGCTCAATAACTACAATCTTACGGTCGCCAAAGGTCACGTCAATTGGGCTAATAGCCACATAACCAGCGGGCAGTGTTACAACGACAGTACCAGAAGCAGCTGCATTATTAAAGGTATATGTATTACCAGACTTTGTGGCTGTCTGACCTGCATAAGTAACTGTTGCGCCTGAAACAGCAGAGGTAAATTTAACATGCAGAGTATTGTTCTGTATCAACTGAACATTTGCTTTCTGTTCAATGTCAATAGCGTTATTTCTATGGCAAGATGTCATAGCAGCAGCCATACCCAACACGAGGGCAACGCTTGCGAATTTGATATTAATTTTCATTGTTTAAATAACTTTTGGTTGTTTTTGTTTACTTAACTGCTACAACAGCACGGCGGTTGTAAGAAATAGGAGTCAGGGTATCAACACCACCTGCGGCAACAACCTCAATGTTATCGCGGCTTACACCCATCTTAACAAGTTCATCAGCAACAACCTCAGCACGCTTCTGGCTCAGCTTCTGGTTATAGCTTGCGCTACCAGTCTTGCTGTCAGCATAACCTGTAACAACAATCTTAGAATTCTGGTTCTTAGCAATCTCAGCGAGCTCCTTAACATCCTGCATATCCTTGCGAGAAGCAATCTTGCTCTTTCCAATATTGAAGAACACAGAAACTGGAGCAGCAGTAACTTCCTTGATGACAACAGGATCAGACTTTGGACACTTGTGATCCTCGTACATCTTCTTCCAGCGATCGCGATCAGCCTGCTCGTCAGCAAGCTGTGCCTGCAGAGCGTCGATCTGGCTCTGAGAGAGTGCCTTCAGTGCCTCTACGTCTGGAGTCTTATTCCAATTAGACTTGCCAAGGTTATAGGTCAAGCCAAGTTCAACTCCATAGTATCTATCAGTGTTAGCAACAGAAGATCCATAATTAGTAGTAGAAGCGAAGAGCTCATAGTCAGACCAATTGTAGCTCAAATCCAAATAAAGAGAAACCTTCTTTCCAAGACGGAAATTGTTCAGCAAGCCGATGCTAGCACCAAGGCTGTTTACATTGTCGCTCATGTTACGCATCCAACCTGCACCGATGTAGGGAATAAAGTTCCACAGACGGTTCTCATTGTAACCGCAAAGCATGTTTGACAGGTTAAAGAGAGCCTGCTCCTGAATATTCAGGAACTTAATCTTTCCTGCTTCTGCGTCAGCAGCGCCTGTAGCATCAATAGATGCTGCATTGTGGCCAGCAAAGAAGATAGAACCTTTCGTACGAAGACCCATACCTGGTGTAAACCATTTGCCAAGTGAAATTGAAACACCGAGGTCACGACGGAAATCCTTAAGAGGGCTATTGCTCAGCCCCAGACCAGCAGTGTGCGCAAATGCAGAATAAGAAGCGCCATACTGAAAGCCTGCTGAAATGAACCAATTGCTCCAAAAAGAGTTTGTAGATACGCTGTATTTTTCAACAGGTACCTCGTCTTGTGCCATTCCTGACATTGAAATACTAGCAAGTGCCAGTCCTAACAAAAACTTTTTCATAATGTTTAATTTTATAAAACAATCAATAATAATTTCGAAATTTGCGGCAAAAGTATGGAAAAAAATTTAAAGTCACAACTTTTTTCTTCACAAAATGCAGTTTTTGAGCATTTTTTCCATAAAACACAGCACTTTTTGCATTTTTTCGTACCATCTGATGCTTTTTTAACGAAACATGTGTTCAATGTCTCCATGTGGGAGAATGCTCAATATTGGCTTTCCATCAGGTGTATAATTAACATTATCGCAGGCGAATAGCTGATTCACCACATGTTCCATCTCCTCATTTGACAGCACCTGCCCCTGCGGTATTGCTGCCTGACGTGCCAAACTAAGTGCAAGTGTAGAGTTCAGATGCTCTACTACAGTTGTCTTCTGCTCCATAGCATCAACTACTATAGCCTTAACTACCGAAACAGGATTGATGCCCTCGAGTCCTGCCGGAACTCCTGCCACGGCATAGCTTCCGCCACCGAGGTCACTAAGGTCAAAGCCCACAGCAACAAGCTGCGGTATGATCTGTGAAAGGATTACAGACTCAGCTGCCGTCAGTTGCACGACCTCTGGAAACAGAAGCTGCTGTGTACGGCTCTGTCGCTGACTGAGCTGATGAAGATAGTACTCGTAACGTATTCTAACATCGGCCCTATGCTGATCGATAATCATAAGTCCTGATCGGACGGCAGTCATTATATATGTACCTTTATACTGATAGTGTGCTGGCGACTTGTCTTCAATCAACAGCTTTGGTTCTTCTTTCTCTACCAGTTTCTCTTCTGGGAAAAGAGGTTCCGGATATAATGCTTCCCACCCTTTTGGAGCAGAAACATCCTTTGAAGTTGACTTAAACGGATTATAATCAGGATTGTAAGTCACCTTCGGCATCTCTATCGCATTCCGCTCGGGGTTGAACACAGGAATCTCGGGACGCTCCTCAGTATCAAAGTCTATTGCAGGCACTTCACAGAAACGTCCGATAGCATCTTTTACAGCAGCTGTAAGAATCTGCCATATGCTTTGTTCATTCTCAAACTTTATCTCAGTCTTGGTTGGGTGAATGTTAACATCGATGTCAGTCGGTGCCACATCGAAGTACAGAAAATATGGTACTAACATCCCTTCTGGCACAAGACGTTCAAAAGCGTTGGTAACCGCCTTGTGGAAGTAAGAATGTTTCATAAAGCGTCCATTAACGAAAAAGTATGTCTGTGCACCTTTCTTCCGCGCTGACTCCGGTTTGCCTACAAAGCCAGAGATACGGCATATAGCAGTATCGACATCAACAGGCAGCAGATCCTGATTCAGTTTCTTACCGAACACATCAACGATACGTTGTCTCAATGACCCTGCCTTAAGATTCATCAGTTCCTGTCCGTTGCTATAGAGCGTGAATGAGATAGAAGGATATACCAATACAATTCGCTCAAAAGCAGTCAAGATATTACTCAGTTCAGTAGAATTCGTTTTCAAGAACTTCCTTCGAGCAGGGACATTAAAGAAGATATTCTCTACTCGGAAGTTTGATCCGACGGGACTAGCTACTGGCTCTTGACTAACAACACGCGAACCGTTCAAAACAAGTTTCGTACCTATATCCTCACCTTCAAGACGTGTTGTCAACTCCACCTGTGCCACAGCAGCAATCGAAGGCAGTGCCTCACCACGGAAACCCATAGTATGGAGGTCAAAGAGGTCATCAGCCTTTCTTATCTTTGATGTGGCATGTCGCTCAAACGCCAGACGTGCATC
This sequence comes from Prevotella sp. E13-27, assembly GCF_023217965.1. Taxonomy (NCBI): domain Bacteria; kingdom Pseudomonadati; phylum Bacteroidota; class Bacteroidia; order Bacteroidales; family Prevotellaceae; genus Prevotella; species Prevotella sp. E13-27. Next base: position 1,670,629 of record NZ_JALPSC010000002.1, read on the forward strand.
AGTCTCCGACATGCCTTTTCCATCGTCAACAACCTGTATGAGTGTTCGTCCAGCATCAATAACAACGACTTGAATATGCTGAGCACCCGCATCAACAGAATTCTCTACCAGCTCCTTTATCACCGAAGCTGGTCTCTGAATTACCTCACCCGCTGCTATCTGATTTGCAACTGAGTCTGGAAGAAGTTGTATAATATCACTCATAATATTAATCTAAAAACAATCCATATGAACGCTGCAAGCAACACCAATGCTAAAAAATGATGGCTCCATGAGGCCATAAAAGAATGGCGACGAGGGGTTGAGAAGTGCATTATCTGATTATGACTACCATCATCACTATTCTTATAGCTCTCGCCACTTAATTCTTTACGCGCACGTTTCTCAATCTCAGCCAGCTGTTCTTTTCTGGTATCGACATATATAGGTGGCAAATTAAAACAACGAGGCTTTCTCATTCTGACAATTTCTGTAGTGGAGCCTGTCGGCGCTTTACTACTTTAAGTTCAGTACCCGCTTTCTTTCCACGCCATACGAAGATGTCTTCCTTAGACAACGGCCTAACATAGTCAAACCAGGCGAAACCTTCCAGATAGCGTTTCAATGGTGGTATCTGAGTCATGGGATAGACGACCCCTTCACTCTTTGGAGTCCAAATGCGTTGCAATTTCTGTTTCTCCATATACATACGCATTTCTTCTGTCTCCATTGTGACGAAGCCTATATACGTACTATCTGATTCATCAATTGGATAATATGCCACAAGCACATTTCCCACTGCCCTACCCTCATTTATTTCTCCATTCTTAAAGAAAGCAAACATCTCCTTCGACGACACCTGATTATACTGGTCTTTTTCATGAAGGTCTTCTATTGAGAATGCCTGGTTTATAACATGAGCCCTGTCAATTACCGAGTCTTTCATATATACTTTTATCTCCTCGCCTAACAGCTGTTGATCCATGTTCCACACTATCGGGTCACGGTATAGTGTCATACATGAGTCTTTTTGATTATAAACAAGCGAGTCACACACAGCCTGCAAATCTGTTCTGTATGCCCTTACCTTATGAAAAGCATGAATCACCCTATACACGGAATCAGTCTCTTTGTTATATGTAAAGACTTTGAATGTGTCTGCATGCATGAACAGCGAGTCTTTCTGCGAATAATCCACTGTCATAGCGCTGTCGGTACACATAGCGTATCCCGTTGGTTCTTCATAATAGCCATAGTTGCCTGTCAGCATGTTCTTATTCAGCGTATCAGTATATACGACATTACGGAATGCCTCGCTGACGCCTGTCTTACCATTATATGCGATGCTGTCGCCAGTCATTATTCTGCCACCGTTATCTATCGTTGACCTCTGTAGCAGCTGTCCTTGCTCAAGATCTGTATTATAGTATCCCAGCTCAGAATAGATATGACTCTCACCGCTTGTAATATTCGATGGTCCTACGATGTGGGCGAGCTTCATTTCAGTGTCATAATATAGCGAATCGGTTTTCAATACAAAGTTTTTATCAACCATCACGACATCATAATAGAATATTGCCATCTTCGTGTCGGTATGGTATTCACCCCAATCGCTGACGAGCGTAGTAGTCTTATCGACCATTTTTCCACCTTCCTGGAAATAGCCCATGTTCCACAGCCTGTCAAAATAGAGTGAATCAGTATAAAGCGTTGTCTCACGATGCTTCATCACGACATTGTCCAATGCCTGCATCAACTGGTCGTTACCGTCATAGTAGCCATAGTCGCTTATGAGCGACAGTGTGTCACCCTGCAGCATTTTCACATTTCCGAAAGCCTCAAAAGAGTTTGTGTCTTCAAAGAAGTTCGCGCTGTCACAATAGAGGTAGGCACCGTTATGTTCAAACTGTACATTACCCTGTAGCACCTGAGCGTTGTTGTTATGCCAGCGTTCATAAAAGAGTCTATCTGCATGAATGAGATAAACCCGGTCTTCTTTTTTTGTTTCCTTCTTCTTTTCTTTTGGCTTCTGTTGGGTCTTTTTGTCTTTATCAGGTAAAGGGTACGACTTCGTTGCGCCATACAGGAACGTGGCACAAAGCGCAAACAGAAGCATCGTAATGATGCTTCTGAAGCCCAAATATCCTATGATAGAATATACTCTCACCTATATTATATAATGTATCAAACTGCTCTGCAAGGGTCTTTTACCTTATCCACCCTTGGTATTCAAAGTCGCAATCCTTGTAATTCTCGTTTATACGCACGTAAGTGTTTTTTATCTTATTAACGACCCACTTATGGATTGCCTCATTACGCCGTTTCTCCAAGACAAGATTCTTCATTACTTGAAAGTCCTCAGTGATTGTGGCTTTATGTCCCTCAGAACGACTTTTCAGTTTTGCAATAACACACACAGTCTTTCCACGATCATTTATCATAGTAAACGGCTGTGATATCTGACCAACCTTCATTGTATCCACTACCCTTGCCACCTCAGCAGGCAGGTCCTGCAGTTGGAAACGCGATGTCTGTCCCATCTCCGAGCGGTTTGCCATAAGACCACGGTTGTTCCTTGTATCCTTATCGTCAGAGATGTAAGATGCGCCATCCTCAAAGGTAAACTTTCCTTCGCGAATATCCATTGCCACCGAATCAAGACGCGCCAGCGATGCATTGATAGCTGAATCACTAACCTCTGGCTTCAAAAGAATATGGCGTACCTTTATCTTATCTCCACGCTTGTCCACATACTGAATAATGTGATAGCCAAATTCTGACTCAACAATTTTTGAGATCTTCTTCGGGTCTGTAAGGTTGAAAGCGACAGCAGCGAAAGCGGGGTCAAGCATACCACGACCTGTATAGTCAAGTTCTCCGCCACGACGTGCTGAGCCAGGATCCTGCGAATAGAGACGGGCAAGAGTCTGGAAGGTTGCCTCTCCTCGAGTTACGCGGTCAGTATAGTCACGCAGCTCATCCTTCACCCTGTTTATCTCCTCCGGTGTCACTCGTGGCGTCTGAGCAATAATCTGCACCTCAACCTCTGTTGGAACAAAAGGAATGCTGTCCAATGGCAGGTCTTTGAAATAGCGTCTCACCTCAGCAGGTGTCACTGTGACGCCCTTCACCAGATGCTCCTTCATTCTCTGAATCATCAACTGGTCCTTCAAGTCGTCGTGCATAGAAGCACGTATCTGCGAGAGGCTCTGCTTACGATATTCCTCCAGTTTCTCTCTTGAACCGATCTGAGAGATCATATACTCCAGTCTTGCCTCAATCTGTGAGTTTACCTCAGACTCAGTCACTTCAATACTGTCTATGGCTGCCTGATGAAGGAACAGCTTCTGCACAGCAATCTGTTCTGGAATGGCACAGTCTGGGTTACGCTCCCAACGGACGCCTTCCATAGCAGCCTGTATGCGCGTCACCTCGATGTCGCTCTTCAGTATGGCTTCATCTCCTACGACCCACACCACCTCATCAACAACATTCTGAGCATATGTTGGTATGAATGAGAGATGGACAAAGAGCAATGATAAAAGAATCCATGATCTGCTACTTTTACCAACCATACTGTTTTCCTTACGCATTGAACCTTCGCAAATATTTAATATCATCTGATATACAAAATTAAGGCTGTAAGCCGCTTAGTGTTTATTTACTGTTTCAAGTACTTCCTTGTTCACAGTAAAAAGATACTTCTTTCTCAGCTCAGCCACCCACTCTTTCTCGAGGGCCTCCTGATAGTCTGCAACTACAAGTCCGCGCACATCGGTATAATCCTCAGGACGCTTCTTTAGCACTTTACCATAGACACCATCGATAGGATAGTCCTTAACCTTGGTCACCGTGGTATCTTTCTTGAAGATGATGCTATCAACAAGAGCATTATCGCCCTTCTTGAAGATGCCCTTCTCTACACGGATACGGAGTACCGAGTCATTATTGAATGTAGAACGAAGTTTCTCTGCCCATTTATCAAACGGAAGTTTCTTCACGCAATCCTTAACAGCCTGAACATCAGCCTCATCCTTCACATGGAAAGCCATGCCTTTGAAACGTGGCTCGTCCCACTCATAGCGTTTCTTATTCTTCTTGAAGAAATTTGCAAGCCCAGAATCATCCTTAGCTGCCTTGTCCCAAACGAGCTTGTTGCTTATCTCATAGAGCAAGAGACCATCGTGATATTCCTGTATGAGATATTTCAGTTCCATATCCTTTGCCGACAACTCATCAGCTTTTTCATCCATAATCTGCTCCTTTGTCTTCGTACCATTCGAAGCCTTCACGAGCTCATCAACCTTCTGCTCAGCTATACGGTCGCGCAGATTACGCTGTTCAATGAAACGTATGATGTTATCGTGATGGAACTCAAACGGCTCGAGCATCTTCTTCTCCATAACCTTGATGATATGGAAGCCGTAAGCCGTCTGCACAACATCCGACATCTGTCCTGGCTGAAGAGAGAATGCCACATCCTCGAACTCCTTCACGAACTGGCCTCGCTGTACGAAAGGCAACAGACCGCCCTGACGTGCAGAGCCAGGATCCTCGGACACTTTCTTTGCCAACTCTGCAAAGTCTGCGCCTGCCTTCAGAGCCTTATAAATAGAGTCGATGCGCACCTTTGCTGCAGCTACCTCACTGTCAGGAGCTTGTTGGTTCAAGCGCAGGAGTATGTGAGAGGCCTGTACCAGTCCGTCAGGACCAATACGCTTCACGGTCTCATCATATATACGATGAGCCTCAGCCTCTATATCTGCGTCGGTCACGAGCATTGGACGAAGCTGCTGGTCACGATACTGTGCAAACTCTTTCTTAAACGATTTCAGCGTGTCATATTTCTCATCAAGAGCAGCAATCACCTTCAGCTTATAGTTAATGAATAGATCAACATACTCGTCAACAGTTTTCTTGTCGATGACACCTTCTGAGTTATTCTTGTTATAAGAGTATTCAAACTCTGAGCGCAATACTGGCTGTCCGTTTACAGTCATTATGACTGGATCAGTCTGCGCCATTGCGGCAACGCTTAAGGCGCACGCTGCAAGAAGCATATTCAGTCTCATATAATATAATAATGTGTATTATAGTTTCTTAGGAAACGAATTAATCGTTTGGACGCGAATAGTTAGGAGCCTCGCTTGTAATCGTTATGTCGTGAGGATGGCTCTCCATTACACCAGCATTGGTGATTCTGGTAAACTTCGCATCGTGCAGACGCTCAATGCTTGCAGCACCGCAGTAGCCCATACCTGAGCGCAGACCACCAGTGAGCTGGTAAATCACCTCCTGCACTGTTCCCTTGTAAGGCACACGTCCGGCAATACCCTCTGGCACGAGTTTCTTCACGTCCTTTGTATCAGCCTGGAAGTAACGATCCTTAGAGCCGTGCTCCATAGCTTCGAGCGAGCCCATGCCACGATAGCTCTTGAACTTACGTCCATTATATATTATGGTGTCGCCAGGACTCTCTTCTGTTCCAGCCACCAGTGAACCTATCATCACACAAGATCCACCTGCAGCAAGTGCCTTCACGATATCACCTGAGTAGCGCAGGCCACCGTCAGCGATAAGAGGTACGCCTGTACCCTTCAATGCGTCATATACATCATAAACGGCAGAAAGTTGCGGAACTCCCACACCTGCTACTACACGAGTGGTACAGATTGAGCCAGGGCCAATGCCAACCTTCACAGCATCGGCACCATTCTCCACGAGCATGCGAGCTGCAGCACCTGTAGCAATGTTACCTACTACGATATCTATATTCTTGAAAGCATTCTTTGCCTCACGCAGTTTATCGATAACACCCTTTGAATGTCCGTGAGCAGTATCAATAACTATTGCGTCAGCGCCAGCATTTACCAATGCCTGCATACGGTCGAGGGTATCTACTGTTACGCCTACGCCTGCTGCCACACGCAAACGACCTTTTTCATCCTTGCATGCCATTGGCTTATCCTTTGCCTTGGTGATATCCTTATAAGTGATAAGTCCTACTAGGTGGTTATCCTTATCAACCACCGGCAGTTTCTCTATCTTATTCTTCTGAAGAATCTCTGCTGCAGCCATAAGGTCTGTCTGCTGATGTGTCGTAACGAGGTTCTCCTTTGACATAATCTCGTCAACAGGACGATCAAGGCGACGCTCGAAGCGAAGGTCACGGTTGGTAACAATACCCACAAGGTGATTCTCATCGTCAACCACTGGAATACCACCGATATGGTACTCAGCCATAATATCAAGAGCCTGACCTACAGTTGAGCCACGCTGAATGGTCACTGGGTCATAGATCATGCCGTTCTCAGCACGCTTCACGATAGCTACCTGACGTGCCTGTTCCTCTATCGACATATTCTTGTGTATAACACCAATACCGCCCTCACGAGCAATGGCAATAGCCATCTGGCTCTCCGTCACAGTATCCATGGCGGCTGTCACGAAAGGCACATTCAACTCAATGTTACGTGAAAAACGTGTTTTCAACTCTACTGTCTTTGGCAGTACTTCAGAATAGGCAGGGATAAGCAGGACGTCATCGAAGGTAAGGCCGTCCATCACGATTTTATCTGCAATAAATGATGACATAATATGGTACCTTTAATTTTTTATTGCGTGCAAAGATACACATTTTTCCGCACCTGTGAATGCACTTTTAGTAATTTCTTGTTGAATTAACACGATTTAAAGCATTCACGGGTGCTGAATTTGCCCACAAAAGACAATCTTGTCATAAACGGGGCTCTTATTGCTTTTCTCAGAAGCTATCTCGTACGAACGAATTTCTTTCCGTCTTTAATATATAGTCCACACGATGGCATGCCTGTCACACGGCGGCCGTGGGTGTACCCGGGCTATAGTTTACGCTGATGCCAAAGTCATGTATACTGGTGAGATTATTCCAGTAATAATCCATCGAAAGGTTTATTGCGTAGTTGATACGGTCATTGGTTGCCTCGTCACCACCGTTGTTATACCAGTGTCCGACTGTACCCTTTGGCAGCGTTACGAACTTTATCACATCACCGTAGCCAACACCATAGTTGTTATTGATAGCATATGCACGCATGTAATAGACTGTGGCAGGCTTTAGGTCACGCATCCAATAAATTTTTCCTGCCTGATTCAGATACTCGGTAGTGCGATTGTCAGTAACCTTCGGTTCTGGATGTTCTGCCCAGCAGAAGCCCTCTTCAAGGATAATGGGCAATAAAAAACAAGTTAGGCAAATACTTAAAGATATCTGTAATCGCAAGGCATTTGCCCTGTGATTACAAGATATCAGTTAGCCATGTCAGAGATGAACTTGATGCGCACAAGGCGTATCTCGTCTTCCTCATAGTCACCACCAAGCTCTTTATATGCCTCTTTCAGGTCGCCAGTGTCTGACTCGCGGAAATACTCATAGATATCATCAATATCATCCGGATCCATTATATCCTCAAGGAAATAATCGATGTTCACCTTATTTCCGCTATAGAGGACAATACCCTCCAGCTCATCGAGGAGTTCTTCAAAGTCTATTCCAAGAGCGTTGGCAATATCGTCAAGAGCAATGCGACGGTCAATATTCTGCAGGATCTTAAGCTTACGCATGGAGTCCTTAGCCTTGGTACGCACACGCAGGTCTGCCTGACGCTCTATATCGTTCTCTTCGCAGTAACGCTTAATAAAATCTACGAAATCCTTAGCATAAGGCTGACGTGTCTTACCATCGCCCACACCCTGAATATTCTTCAGTTCTTCAAGTGTTACAGGATATTCAGTAGCCATTTGTTCTATGCTCACATCCTGGAAGATGACATAGCCTGGTCGCTGCAGCTTATGTGCCCATTTCTTACGCAGGTCATGGAGCATAGCCGACAGTGTTGGGTCGAGAGCACTTGTGCCACCCTCAGCAGGTTCTTCGTCCACGTTGAATTCATGGTCAAGCACCACCAGGAACGACTTTGGTGACTTTATGAACTTCTTGCCAGCCGATGTTACCTTCAGAACGCCATAGTTCTCAACTTCCTTCTTCAGATAGCCAGTGATAAGCGCCTGACGAATGACAGGATTCCAAATCTTCGGATCTTCCTTCTCGCCTGAGCCAAACTCATCGAGCTCATGATGCTTATGAGCAACGACCTCATCGGTCTCTCTTCCTTTTATGAAGTCTATGACATAGTCTGTGCGGAAATTCTCTTTCATGGCGAGAATGGCCTTCAGAGCGATAACAAGCTGCTTGCTGCACTCAATCTTACTACCTGGGTGCAGACAGTTGTCACAGTTATGGCAGTTGTCCTGAGTATATTCTTCGCCGAAATAGTGTAGCAGCATCTTCCTACGGCACACAGAAGTCTCAGCGTATGCAGCTGTTTCCTGCAACAGCTGGCGTCCTATATCCTGTTCTGCCACAGGCTTTCCCTCCATGAACTTGTCAAGCTTTTGTAAGTCCTTATGGCTGTAGAATGCCAGACAGATGCCTTCACCTCCGTCACGTCCTGCGCGTCCTGTCTCCTGATAGTAGCCTTCAAGCGACTTTGGTATGTCGTAGTGGATAACAAAACGCACATCGGGCTTGTCGATACCCATGCCGAAAGCTATGGTAGCAACAATGACATCAATATCCTCCATCAGGAAGTCGTCCTGTGTCTGTGTGCGCGTAGCACTGTCAAGGCCTGCATGATAAGCTGCCGCCTTGATATCATTGGCCCGCAAAACCTCAGCAAGGTCTTCCACCTTCTTACGCGACAGACAGTAGATGATGCCGCTTTTGCCAGTGTGTTGCTTTATAAAGCGTACAATATCCTTGTCTATATCCTTTGTCTTAGGACGCACCTCATAGTAGAGGTTAGGACGGTTGAAGGAGCTCTTAAACTCGTCGGCATCGGCTATTCCGAGGCTTTTCTTTATATCTGTTCGCACTTTGTCGGTAGCAGTAGCCGTAAGGGCAATTACAGGTGCATTGCCAATCTCGTTGATTATAGGACGTATGCGGCGATACTCTGGTCGGAAGTCGTGTCCCCATTCCGAGATACAGTGAGCCTCGTCAACGGCATAGAACGATATCTTACATGTCTTCAAGAACTCCACGTTCTCTTCCTTCGTCAGCGATTCAGGAGCCACATACAGCAATTTAGTATTGCCTTTGCGAATATCGGTCTTCACCTGATCTATGGCCGCTTTGTTCAGCGACGAGTTAAGGAAGTGTGCCGTACCCTCATGCTCACTTAGATGGGTGATGAAGTCCACCTGGTTCTTCATCAGCGCTATCAGTGGCGATATGACTATTGCCACACCTTCCATGAGCAGCGACGGAAGCTGGTAGCATAATGACTTGCCACCGCCTGTAGGCATAAGCACAAAGGTGTCATGCCCATTCAGCACATTACGTATAATGGCTTCCTGATCGCCTTTGAAAGTATCAAAGCCGAAGTAGTGTTTCAACGCTTCTGTAAGATTCGTTCCTTCTTTCATGTCCTATTTTCTATCTTACCGTTTCGTTTGGATTGTTTAATTAAACTAAGAAGCAAGTTCAAGTGCACTCATGTGTGACTTGTCGAGCTGCTGCTGAGCATATTCGCTTGTAACGACAAATGTCTTCTTGCGCTGCGACGGAACTTCAAACATTGCATCCATCATTATGCTCTCCACGATGGAGCGCAGTCCGCGAGCGCCGAGTTTGAATTCCACTGCCTTGTCGACAATAAGATCAAGGGCGCTCTGTTCGAACGTCAGTTCTATGCCATCCATCTTAAACAGCTTCTCATACTGCTTCACGATAGAGTTCTTTGGCTCAAGCAATATGCGACGCAGTGCCTCACGGTCCAGCGGATTAAGATATGTGAGCACTGGCAGACGGCCTATTATCTCAGGAATGAGTCCGAAAGACTTCAAATCCTGTGGCTGCACATACTTCATGAGGTCGTTCTTGTCAATCTTGCGCACATTCTGTACAGAGTTATATCCCACTGTATGAGTGTTCATGCGCTGTGCAATCTTTCTTTCAATTCCGTCAAAGGCTCCACCACAGATGAAGAGGATGTTACGTGTATCTACATGAGTGTATTCCTGATCGGGATGCTTACGTCCGCCACGTGGGGGCACATTGACAATTGTTCCCTCAAGCAGCTTGAGCAGTCCCTGCTGCACACCCTCGCCACTTACGTCGCGTGTAATGCTGGGGTTATCGCTTTTGCGTGCTATCTTGTCTATCTCATCTATGAAGACTATGCCACGCTGGGCAGCCTGTACGTCATAGTCAGCCACCTGTAGCAGACGGCTCAATATGCTCTCCACGTCCTCACCTACATAGCCTGCCTCAGTGAACACTGTGGCATCGACAATGGTGAATGGTACATCAAGCAGTTTGGCAATGGTGCGAGCGAGGAGTGTCTTTCCTGTTCCAGTAGAACCCACCATGATGATGTTTGACTTCTCAATCTCCACGCCGTCCTTGTCTTCGGGCTGTTGTAGGCGCTTATAATGATTATAAACAGCAACTGAAAGGAATCGCTTCGCCTCGTCCTGTCCAATGATATACTGATCGAGATACTCCTTAATCTCGCGTGGCTTGGGAACTTTAGCTTGCTTGCCAAATTTCGCGCCGCCGTTTCTTTCCTGTTGCTCCTGCGTCAGGCCTGACTCTTTAACAATATTATATGCCTGCTGGGCACATTCTTCACAGATATACCCATTGATGCCAGTAATGAGCAGTTTGACCTCGCGCTCACTTCTTCCACAGAAGTTACATGTTTTCTTCATTCTTAACTCAAAATTTATTTCTTAGTCAGCACCTGATCAATCATTCCGTATGCCTTTGCCTCTTCAGCCGTCATCCAATAGTTACGGTCTGAGTCATTCCAAACCTTTTCATAGTCGGTATGAGAATGGTCGGCAATGATGGTGTAAAGTTCCTTCTTCAGCTTCTGTATCTCACGAGCCTCAATCTCGATGTCGCTTGCCTGTCCCTGTACACCGCCAAGTGGCTGATGAATCATCACGCGGCTATGAGTAAGAGCAGAGCGTTTGCCCTCAGCACCTGCTACGAGCAGAACAGCAGCCATCGATGCAGCCATGCCTGTGCAAATGGTTGCCACGTCGCTTGACACGAACTGCATGGTGTCATAGATGCCCAGGCCTGCATAGACGCTTCCGCCAGGAGAGTTAATATATATTGAGATATCCTTACCTGGATCAACAGAGTCGAGATAGAGCAACTGTGCCTGCAACGTGTTTGCAGTATAGTCGTTCACCTCTGTACCAAGGAAGATAATACGGTCCATCATCAAACGTGAGAACACGTCCATCTGAGTAACGTTTAGTTGGCGTTCTTCAAGAATATATGGGTTCATATACTGCGACTGAACCTTCATCACATCGTCAAGCACGAGGCCATCCATGCCCAGGTGCTTTGTTGCATATTTTCTAAAATCATTCATAATCAGCTAGTTATATCAAGTTATTACTCTTTTTTCTATTACCTTAAAAGACAACCTATTTATGTTTTTCTTATTTCTTAAATACAAAGTTATAAAAATAATTCGAACAATCTAATCTTTTTAAGTTTTTTTTATAAGAAAATGAAGATAATCTGCTTAGCATACAAAAAATCCCCGAATCGCGAAAACGATTCAGGGACTTATCATAGTTTCTAAAGAACTGTTCAGACTTATGCCTCCTGCATGAGCTTGTTGAACTCGTCGAGAGTAACCTCCTTGGTGTTCAGCTTCACAACGCTCTTAAGAGCCTCGGTCAGCTTAGCATCAACGGCACGGTCAACGAACTGATCAACATTCTCGCGCTTCTTCAGCTGCTCAGCAGCATAGTTCTCAAGTACATCCTCAGGAACATTTGTCATACCGTACTGTGCAAACTGCTGACGGATGGCAGCCTTGGCAACCTGCTTCAGGTCATCCTCTTCTACCTTCACGTTGTTTGCTACTACGAGCTGCTCCTTGATGAGGTGCCACTTCAGTTCGTCGATAGAGCCACGGAAGTTCTTCTCTACGAAGTCAGCACCCTTGTCCTTGTTGTTCTGCAGCATAACGCGCTTCAGCAGAGCCTCTGGGAAGGTGAGCTCACCAACCTTCTTCTCCATATACTTACGCACGTCGAGCATGAACTTGTAGTCACCGTTTGCCTGAAGCTGTGGCTTAATGGTGTCGCTGATGCGCTGGCGGAAGTCAGCCTCATCCTTAACACCCTCGCCAAACACGCGCTCGAAGAGCTTTGCGTCAACAGCTGCTGGCTGGAAGTGACGGATCTCTGTCAGCTGGAAGCTGAAGTCGCTGGTGAGATCTTTCACCTGCTCCTTGTCAACCTTCAGCATTGCAGCTACCTCAGCATCGTTCTCAGGATAAGCCTTCTTAGGATTGAAGGTGATGATGTCGCCAAGCTTTGCGCCTTCGAACTTCTTCTTCTCATCCTCGCCCTTGATATAAGCTGGCATAATCATGCCGCCCTCGACCTCGATGCCACCCTCAAGGGTATTACCTTTCTCGTCGAGCTGACGGAGGTCACCCTTCAGTGTGTCGTTGCCACTCCACTCCTGAGCCTCAACGAACTCACCTGCCTGTGAAGCGTACATCTTCACCTGGTCGTCAACGAGCTTGTCGTCAACCTTAATGCTGTAATAGTCGATAGAGTCCTTATTGCTAAGCTCTGCCTTGAACTCTGGAGCAACGGCAATGTCGAATACGAAGGTCAGAGGACCATCCTGTTCGAAGTCCTGAGGCTGCTGCTTCTCCTCGTTGGGGAGGGGCTCGCCCAGCATCTGGATCTTATTCTCATGCACATACTCGTAGAGCTTCTCACCAAGCAGGCGGTTAACCTCGTCAACCTTTATGGCAGTGCCATACTGGCGCTTAACGAGGCCCATGGGCACCATGCCGGGACGGAAGCCAGGCACCTGAGCCTTCTTGCGATAGTCCTTCAGTGTCTTGTTTACCTTCTCTTCATAGTCGGCCTTCTCAATGGTGATAGTCATCAGGCCATTGATTTTATCGGCGCATTCAAAAGAAATATTCATTGTCTTCTTAATACCTTGTTTAGTGATGAAATGAAGAGGGGTGTTTACTCACCCTTCTCCATCTGAGCCTTCAGCTGAGCAAGAACGTCGATATCACCGAGTGTGGTGCTTGCTGCAACGTTCTCAATCTTAGCAGCCTCTTCCTTCTTGGCACGTGGTGCAGCAGTCTTCTTGGCAGCACGCTTCTCCTCACGCTGAGCATCCTCGAAGGTGCGGCTGTGAGAAAGGATGATGCGCTTAGAATCCTTGTTGAACTCGATAACCTTGAATGGGAGCTCCTCACCAGCCTGAGCCTGTGAGCCGTCTTCCTTAACGAGGTGCTTAGGAGTAGCGAAACCCTCTACATTCTCGTCGAGCTGAACAACAGCGCCCTTCTCGAGCATCTCTGTGATCTTACCTGTGTGAACAGAGCCAACGGTGTATGTATCCTCGAATACATCCCAAGGATTCTCCTCGAGCTGCTTGTGGCCAAGACTAAGACGACGGTTCTCCTTGTCGATATCGAGAACGATAACGTCGATAGGCTCGCCAACCTTTGTAAACTCTGAAGGATGCTTAACCTTCTTAGTCCAGCTGAGGTCGCTGATATGGATCAGACCGTCAACACCCTCCTCGAGCTCTACAAATACACCGAAGTTGGTGAAGTTGCGAACCTTTGCAGTGTGCTTTGAGCCAACAGGATACTTAACCTCGATAGCCTCCCATGGATCTTCCTTCAGCTGCTTGATGCCGAGAGACATCTTGCGCTCGTCGCGGTCGAGAGTCAGGATAACTGCCTCTACCTCGTCGCCAACCTTCAGAAACTCCTGAGCTGAACGGAGGTGCTGGCTCCATGACATCTCTGAAACGTGGATCAGACCCTCAACACCAGGCTGAACCTCTACGAATGCGCCGTAGTCGGCAATAACAACAACCTTACCCTTGACGTGGTCACCAACCTTCAGGTCTGGGTCGAGTGCATCCCATGGGTGAGGAGTGAGCTGCTTCAGGCCGAGAGCAATGCGCTTCTTCTCCTCATCGAAGTCGAGGATAACAACATTGATCTTCTGGTCGAGCTCAACAACCTTCTTAGGATCGTCAACGCGGCCCCAGCTGAGGTCTGTGATGTGGATGAGTCCGTCAACACCGCCCAGGTCAACGAATACGCCGTAGCTGGTGATGTTCTTAACAGTACCCTCAAGGATCTGACCCTTCTCCAGCTTAGAGATAATCTCCTGCTTCTGAGCCTCGAGCTCCTGCTCGATGAGAGCCTTGTGAGAAACAACCACGTTGCGGAACTCCTGGTTGATCTTAACAACTTTGAACTCCATAGTCTTGCCAACGAACTGGTCGTAGTCGCGTATGGGATGAACGTCGATCTGTGAGCCGGGCAGGAAAGCCTCGATGCCAAACACATCAACAATCATACCACCCTTAGTGCGGCACTTGATGTAGCCCTGGATGATTGCCTGGCTCTCGAGAGCCTCGTTGACACGATCCCAAGACTTAGACATGCGAGCCTTCTTGTGAGAAAGGATCAGCTGACCCTTCTTGTCCTCAGCACTCTCAACGTAAACCTCTACTACGTCACCAACCTTCAGGTCGGGGTTGTAGCGGAACTCGCTGCTAGGAATGATACCATCGCTCTTGTAGCCGATGTTTACCACTACTTCCTTCTTGTCAACAGAGATAACCTTACCGTCAACTACCTGATGGTCTGCCACCTTGTTGAGAGTCTCGTCGTAGGCCTTGTCAAGTTCTTCCTTGCTTACGTTGGCTACGGTGCCGTTTTCAAACTCGTCCCAGTTGAAATCCTGCAACGGCTGAACGTTCTTTGTTAATTCTGACATGTTAATTAAAATGTTTCGCCCCACCTTATTTATATATAGTGAAGCATTAAGACCTGAACAGACGTTTACCAGATCTGTTTTTTATTGGTTAAACAATAAGAGAGTCTGCGCCTGTCCAGGCTCCCCCCGCCCATACTTGGGCAAATTGAGGTGCAAAGGTACAACTATTAATTAACAATCAACGCTCAGAATTGTAATTAATTAATACTTTTACGTTTATTTAACTATACAAGTCTTACACAAAAGGAGAATACCAAGAGTCATTTGCGAATAATCTTTGGCCTAAACACCGTCAGCGTTTAATAAGAACTCTACTAGCGTTTAGTAAGAACTCTACTAGCGTTTAGTAAGAACTCTACTAGCATTTAGTAAGAACTTAATATTAATCAGCAAACGATTGCGACTCACTCATGATGATAGGGCTCACCCTTAATGATTGTACAAGCACGATATAGTTGCTCAAGGAAGATGGTGCGTACCATCTGATGAGAGAAGGTGAGTCGCGAAAGCGACAATTGCTCGTTGGCACGGGCATAGACAGCAGGCGAAAAACCATAGGGGCCACCGATAATAAAGACAAGACGACGCGCGATGGACTGCTTTTTCTCAAGCCACTGCGCCAGCTCAATGCTACGAGGCTCACGTCCATGTTCATCGAGCAGCACAACAGTATCAGAAGGCTGCAACAGTCTAAGTATCTGCTCACCCTCAGCAGTCTTCTGCTGTTCCTCTGTGAGACTCTTTGTATTTTTCAGCTCAGGAATAACGGTAATCGAGAACGGCATGTAATGAGTCACGCGTTCACTATAGTCGGCTACGAGTTTCTGAAACTCTTTACTGACCGTCTTGCCTACTAATATCAGTTCTGTTTTCATCTCTCAAATTCTAGCACTACTTTATCGTCTCTTTCTCCAGAAACTCCTGCCATTGTGGTTCATATCCATTGAACACGTTGACATCTACCTTAGGCACTATGCCGCTGACTGAAGCATCGGCAGAGAGCTGCCAGAGGGCAAGGTGAACGCCAGGCTTATACTCGCCATAGCGGGCTATCCACACAAGATAGTTATCCATCAGATAGGGGTCCTTTGACAGGTGATCATTAATGAAACCCTGATTGACATAAAGGATTGGTCGCACGCGGAGTCTGTTCTGCACAATGGCAATCCACGCCCTCACTTCCTTCAGCAGAGCTTCCGTGCCACCCATCTTCTTCACCTGACTGTTCGTTGGTTCTATGTCAAGCACTGGCGGAAGGTCACCACGACGGAAAGTGGTGTTCTTCAGGAAGTAGTCGGCCTGTGCCCTACCCGACCTTATGGTAGAGAAGAAATGGTAGGCGCCAACAGGTATGCCATGCTTATGAGCAGCAGCATAATCCTGATGGAAATACTGGCTACGTATGGTTGTGCCTTGAGTAGATTTTATTATCACGAAGCGAACCGGATAGTTCACATCACCAGCCAAGGCGTCATTAATACGACGTCCAAGATGAACCACACGCAGGTGAGGCCAGCTGATGCCATAGCGACGACGTCCTTTCTCATGCTGGTAGCGCGATATGTCTATACCATAGATACGATCGCTGGTATGCATTATGCGCTCCCCACGAAAACGATTCTTCTTCCATGTACCTGCCTGAAGATTCTTCGCAGAGACGCTAAAGCCAAAGCCCTCACGCATATCATTCTCCCAGTGTCCCTCATAGTAAACGCCATCCACGCCAAGATAGCATCCATGTCCTCTTGCCTGCAGGTTACTATCAAACTGTCCTGCGTGTAAGCCGTTCTTGTCAACACGAAAACCGGAGGCGAGAGAATCGCCCTCCCACGTACATATATATATACGTCCCACGCCGTCCTTTGTAACACAATAGCCCAGACGTCGGTTTATGCCACGATTAAAGAGTCCGAAGGGGCTCAGCTTACCTTTTGGCACATATGAAGCGAGCATAGCGTTACGCTCAACAGCATATCGGCTCACGATGTCATATCCCTCATCGCTCATGTTATGACGTTTGAGATAGTAGTCAAGCTCTGCATCATAACGGCTCTTTCGCTCAGCATATTCTGCCGAGTCGAGTTTCTCCACCACAAAAGAATCAACATCTATTGTGACAGAAGCGGAATCTTTTACTACAGTCTCCTCTTCTGAGCGTTGTTGGCTTTCACCACACCCAACCAACAATGCGGCTAAAAATATGATAAAACAAAGATTCTTTCTCATAATTGATGCAAAAATACAAATATAAAATGGTATTTGAACGATTTTTCGAAAAAAGTTGCGAAAAAATTTGGAGGGTTCAAAAAAAGTCCTTACCTTTGCACTCGCTTTTAAGGAAACAACACTTAAAACGCAGGAACGGAGGTTCCGTAGCTCAACTGAATAGAGCATCTGACTACGGATCAGAAGGTTGTGGGTTTGAATCCCGCCGGAATCACAAGAGAGAGGTTTAAGACCTCTCTTTTTTCGTATATATGCTATTCCTATAAAATAATTACCTAAAAAGTTGTAAGACACAACAACTCCTTATATCTTTGCACCCATGAAACGTAATATGGAGGCTATGCATAACAATGACACCACAGGAACAAAGAAATGAGCAGTTGGCTCAATCGATTATCAAGAACTTGAAGCGTCGTCATATAGAAGGTTTCTATTGCGCGACAGCAGGAGAGGGCGTGAGGAAAGTTTCTGAACTCATCGAGGACGGAAGTAGTGTGACATGGGGCGGTACAATGACAATCCGCGACCTGGGCATTCCGCAGTATCTCAGATGCCGTGGCACACTCGAGGTGCTTGACCGCGACCTCGCAGAAACGCCTGAAGAAAAACAAGCTATTTATCTAAGGGCTTTCTCTTCAGATGTCTATCTGTCAAGTGCTAATGCTATTTCTGAGGATGGAGTCATTGTGAACATCGATGGCAATGGGAACCGTGTGGCTGCCATCACATGGGGACCGAAGAAGGTCATCTTCGTTATCGGCATGAATAAAGTGGCTCAAAATGTAGAGGCTGCACTTGCAAGAGCACGCAGCACGGCATCACCCATCAATGCAGCCCGCTTCGACATCAAGACACCTTGCCATACGGATGGTGTGTGCCATAATTGCAATTCGCCACAGTCTATCTGTAACTACGTCCACTTCCTCCGTAACTCCCCTCAAGGCCGACATATCGTAGTGTTAGTAGGTGAAAACCTTGGGTATTAATGGCTCAACAAACTTTTTGACCTTAAGTCGAAGTTTTTCAATCAGTCATAATATTCGATTTGCAATTCATGACTGACATCAAACTCACGGTTATCATCATAGAAATAAACCAGTCGTAGGCCGCGATAGACCGAAGGAACCTTCAGGACTTCCAGCAGATGCCACTTAGGTATGCCAAAGTCATAGGAAGAGCGATCAAGGATTATACGATTGGAGGTATAATCAAATTGATAGTAGCCACCACCTAAACACGAATCACCAGGCTTCAGAAGGTCTTTATGCTGATTGACCATGCCGAGGCGGAAATAGCCATCCATTGTTATTATGAACTTGGGAAGAGTCATGCTATGCCAAATAGTTCTATTTCAAAGACAAACGTTAAGCTGCCTGATACGCAGGCATCCAAGATTCATCTGATGAAATTGGTCCTCAGTGGACTCTCCTGTTTAGGATGTCCTTCTTCACTGACATTGAGCTTACGAATCATCCATGCCATGTTGCGCCCAAGTGTCCGCATGGTCTGCATGCCTTCCTCATCCTGAGCAGCCTGACCGGGTGTCTGTCCATACACCATGTTCCAGTATTGCGAGCTGACAACAGGCATGTTCAGAATAGTGAAATATTTATTCAGGCGGTCAAAGGATGCCGATGCGCCACCTCTGCGACAGGCTACCACGCTGGCACCTGGCTTGAACTTCAGTTCGTTTCCCAAAGAGTAGAACACGCGGTCGAGCAATGCACAGAGCGAGCCATTAGGACCACCATAATAGACTGGCGAGCCGATGACCAGTCCGTCGATACCATCCTTCACAGCTCTCCACACTTTATTATATAATTCATCGCGGAACGTACACCGCGCACCGCTACGTCCACACATACCACAGGCGATACAACCTTGCACAGCCATTTTGCCGATGCTGATGATTTGAGTATCAACACCTTCTTCGTTCAGGGTCTTTGCCACCTCGCTAAGAGCAGTAAACGTGTTTCCGTTTTCTCTGGGGCTACCATTAATCAACAACACCTTTGCCATATATTCAAATCTTAATTAATCAATATTTCGTGCACAAAGATAGTTATTATTCGGTAAAAACAAGCAAAAATGCAACATTATATTACTGCACGCTAAACACAAACGATTACTGCCCAATGGCTTGTCTGTATTCCAATAGTTTGCTCTGATAGTTGGCAAAGGCATCGGTATGCTTGTCACAGGACTGCTGATAGAGCAACTGCGCTTCGAGTAGGTCAGACATGCGCGAGGTGCCTGCACGATAGTAGTCACGATTAAGACGCAGATTTTCCTCAGCCTGTTCAATGCTGCGCTGAGCTAGCTGCAATTGCTGGTAGGACTCCTCTACCCCATTCCATGCGTTCTGCATGCGTATCTGCAGAAGCTTGGCATTATCCTCTAACTGCTCCTGAGCCTTCTGGTATTCTATCTTACGGCGCTTGATGGCGTGGGAGCCGCCCCACCAGTCGGAGATGGGAACGCTCACGGTGGCAAACACCATACCAAATGTGTGGTCTTTATCCATAAGGTTATGGTAGTTATATCCTGCACCAATGGCAACAGATGGCAGATTCTGGCCAACGGCCATTCTCTTCTGAAGGCGTGTGGCTTCTACCTGTTTGTCAAGCAACTGGTATTCAGCTGTTCCCGATAGTGCCTGCTGGTGGTCTTGCTTGCTAACCATTGGCGAAGCAACACTTGTCTGATAACTTATAGCAAACGATGTGTCACGAAGTCCACAGTATTGCGACAACAGAAGGCGCACGATGGAGATGCCGTTCTGAAGCTTAAGGCGCTGACTCTCTATGCCGTTCTGGCGCAGTTGTACCTGCAAAAGGTCGTTGCGCATTGCCAAGCCTGCACGCACAGCCACTTCAACATCTTTATGGATACCACTGAGAAGCGTATCAACAGCATCGATGGTCTTCATCTTCTCCTGCAGCGATGCCAACTGCCAGAAGTATTGCTCGGCTGTTCTTTCCACCTCGTTTTCTGACAACTGCAACTGCAGACGGCTCACATCCTCGCCAACCTTGGCCAGCTTGTTTCCGTTGACAATCTGTCCGCCAACGAACACGGGCTGAACAGCCATGAGCGAGCCAATGGTACCATTCTTCATCATCGAGATGCTGATGGGACTACTCAAGGCAGCAAGAGCCTCAACGGGAAGCATTTTCGCCAGACTGGCTCCCAACTCAGGCGAGATGCTCTCTGAAGGATTGATGGTGGTTTGCGCCATTCCCTTGTTGGCATTAAACCAGAGGCCAGTGCCACTGATGTTGGGAAAGAACTTGGTAAAAGTCTCCTTACGCTGTTGCTGAGCAGCCTCGATGCCATGCTGGGCAGAGCGGATGGCGATGTTGTTATGGAGGGCAGAGTCCTTGAGCTGATCAAGGGTAAGGCCCGCCCCCATCCCATTCTTTGCAAGCAAAGCGTCGCAAGCGCCGAGCGCCCCAAGGGAGGGGTGATTGGTTACTTGGGCTTGCACGGACAATGCCGACAGAAGTGCGAAAAATATAAATAGAATCTTCATCGTTTTATTAAAGTTTTGGGTTTTGACTATCTTCAGCCCCTCCCCTCGTGAGGGGGTTGGGGTGGGCCTTCACTTTCCAATAAATTACTGGCAGCATGGTGACTACCATGATGAGCGAGCCGATGCCACCTGCGAAGATGGTGACACCCACGGGCATCCAGAACGAGGACTGGGCGATAATCATCGGCACCACACCAACGGCAGTGGTAGCTGTGGTGAGGAAGATAGGCACCATGCGACGCTTACCAGCCTCATAAGCAGCCTGCTTCACAACTTTGCTCTCACCTCTCACCTCTAACCTCTCACCTCTTAAAACATTGTTTGCATGCTCGAAGATGAGTATCTCGTTACGCATGATCATACCCATGAGCGTGATGACACCCATGATGGAGGTCAGACCGAGCATGCGGTCCATCAGCCCGAGGCCTATCAGCGCACCAGGAATCATGAGTCCGAGGGCAGCAATGCAGACGAGCGTGATGCCATACTTCTTGAAGTTGAACAGCAGGAAGAAGAACACGATAATCATCGAGATGGCCACGCCACCGACAATCTGAGGAATAGACTCCTTGTTGTACTCTATCTCGCCACCCACCTCAGCACGGACGCCTTCTGGCAAGTCAATCTCGTTAAGCATGATGTCGGCCACACGCGTCTCTACAGGAGCAGCATAGACACCCTGAGCGAACTGAGCCGTAACCGTGATGCAGCGCTCACCGCCACGATGCATGATGCGGCTCTCCGTCCACTGGGGTTGCACCTTGGCAATCTGTCTTAATGGCACCGTGGTGTTTGATGAGAGGTGAGAGGCGATAGGTGAGAGGTTAGAGCCAACCATCGTCATGGGTGTGGCGATGCCTAGGTTCTCTACCTCCGAGAAGTCCATGCTGGCTGTGTCTTTCACCACTATAGGCATCTCGTAGTCGCCAGACCACACTTGTCCTACACGCAGGTCGCCAGTAGCGCTGCTGAGAGCCAATGATGCTGTGGCACGAGTGATGCCCATTTGTGAAGAAGCCACAGGATCGAGCGCCACATTAACTATTGGATAAGGCTGCATGTAGTCGGTATGCACCCACTCCAGCTCGGGCATCTGGCGCATGCGGTCCATCAGTCGCTCTGCCACCACGTGCAGCGAGTCAAGGTCTTCGCCATAGAAACGATATTCCAGTTCGGGCACCATCAGATAGTCGAGACGCTTGAAGCGCACGTAGGCCTCAGGAAAAGCCTCGCTGAGCATGGGCTGATAGCGTGCCAGCAGTTCAAGCGTAGCATCCTGCGAAGTGGTGTTGACAATGAGTTGGGCAAAGTTCTTGCCTGCCATCTGAGGCGCGTAGCACACCATGAAACGTGGCGACGAGCAGCCCATAAAAGTGGTGATGCACTTCACCTGTTCGTCACGTTCCAGAACATGGCGCACGGAATCTGCCACCACACGCGCATCGGCCAGTCCCTTGCCGTCAGGAAGGAATATCTCCACGGCAAACTGGTCGCGGTCGGCATATGGGAACTGACGTATCTTCAGTGTCGTAACAATCACACTCGACAGTAATATCACACCTATGCCTCCACAGATGGTAAGCCATGGGCGACGGAAAGTGAAGTCGAGCACATGGTCGTAGGTGCGCTGCACCCATTTAGTGATGGCGTTGCCTCCTGTCTTCACCTTATCGGGTTTGATAATCAGCACCTCAAGGAACGGTATGACCATCACAGCCAGGAAGAGCGACACCATCAGGTTTATAGTGACAGTCCATGGGAAAGCCTCAATAGCATCATGGAAGGCTCCCTTCATGGTGATTAGCAGAGGGAAGAAGATGACGCTGATACACAGCGTGGCCAGCATCATCGGCATGAAATACTGACGGGCTGAGTCGATGGCAGCGCGCTTAGGTTCGTAGCCCTTACCCAAATACTCCAGATAGCCGTCTATGACCACGATAGAGTTATCTACCACCATTCCCAGCACTACTATGAGCGCAGCCAAGGTCACAGTGTTGAGCTCAATGCCCACCATATACATTATAGCCACTGATATAAAAGTGCTCAGCGGAACAGTAATTGCTGCCACGATGGCACTTCTCAGTGGGAACAGCACCATCATAACAAGAATTATGATGAGCATTGAGATGAGCAGGTCGCGCAGGAAGTCTGTGACACTCATACTCACCACCTTAGGCTGGTCGGCTATTCGGGTCAGCGTGACGTCATCGGGCAGTTCTGTTGCACGATAATCGTTGAGCACACGGTCCACATCCTTACCATACTGCACAATGTTATTTCCAGGATTCATCTCAAGCGAGAGCAATATGCAGCGATGACCGTCCTGCTCTATGTATCCGCCAGAGGTATCATATTCGCGCACCACACGAGCCACATCGCGAACACGCACCACCTTGCCCGTCACAGGGTCGCTATAGACTATCTGGTTAGCAATCTCCTCCTCAGAGTTCTCAGTAGCCTCAACATGTATAGGAGTCTGCTGACGGTCGGTATTTATGCTGCCACTCATGGTGGTCAGGCCCTGGGCCTGCAACTGCGTGAAGAGCATCTGCTGTCCTATGCCGTAGGCCTGTAGGCGCTGACGATCTATATACAGCGAGATCTGTTCTTTCTGTTCGCCGAACACCTTGACATTGGCCACCGAGGGGATGCGGCGCAGTCTATCGCCCAACTGGTCGGTATAGCCTTTCAGCTCGCGGTAGCTGCGCTCAGGACTCTCAATGGCTATGAGCAGCGCCGACGTGTTGCCGAAGTCGTCGTTGGCGATAAGCGCCAACACTCCACTGGGCAACTGTTGTTTGAAGAGATTCAGGCCGTGCTTTATCTTCGACCACACCTCGTCCTTATTGTTCACATCATCGTTAAGTTCCACCATGACTATACACATGCCGTTCTGCGACTGCGTGGTGGTCTTGTTGCGCTTCACCTCCTTGAAGGTGAAGAGATAGCGCTCCAGCGGACGCGCCACCTGCTGCTCCACCTCCTCGCTGGTGGCACCAGGATAGACTGCTACTACCACACCCTGACGGATGGTGGCCTGTGGGAACTCATCTTTCGGCATATCCCACATACCGAAGATGCCCATCACAAACAGTATGCCCACGATGAGCAACGATATCGAGTAATGCTCCAATGGCCATCGGAGCCAATTATAGTTTCTCATAACAATTCATTTGTAGCAATTCTTCACTCTTCACTTAAAAAACAACCTTTGTTCCTTCGCTCAGTTTCTGATATCCCTCTGTAACTATGCGTCCGCCCTCGCCTATGCCATCGGTGATGACAATGCGGTTGCCCATAGTCTCGCCAGTAGTAACTATCGAGCGATGAGCCGTGCTGTCGTTGCTGATTGTCCAAACGAACAGACTGCCATCGGCCTTTCGCTGAACAGCTGTAATGGGTGTAAGGTAACTACTCCCCTCGCCCTTAAAGTTCCCCTCGCCCTTTGGAGAGGGGTTAGGGGTGAGGCCAGGGATGGGGGTGAGGTTTACGCTGGCCACCATGCCTGGCAACAGCTTCCGCTCGCCGTTTGCAACATTTATTCTTATATCATAGGTGTGCGTGAGTGCATCGGCCTGCACGCCCTTCTCTACCCTACCGCCTGCGAAACTGCCGTTGATGGCCTCTACCTTTATAACAGAAGAGGTGTTTGCACCAATTCCGCTTATTTCCGCCTCAGGAATAGACACCTTTACCTTTACTGAAGATATATCAAGGATGCTTACCACAGCCTGTGATGGCAATGCTGTCTCACCAGCACCTATCATACGCTTGCCTATTACTCCGCTCACTGGAGCCACAAGCTTACAGTCTGCCAGATTCTTCTTGGCCACCTCCAGTTGCGACTTTGCCTGTGCCACCTTGCTCTGTATCTCCACCCACTGCACCTCGGGCAGCGATCCATTGTCGTGCAACATCTTGAATCGCTCCAAGGCATCGTTGGCCTGTGCCATCTGTGCCTCGGCACCACTCAACAGGTTGCGTGCTTGCGTGTCATCAATCTCAGCTATCAGCTGACCCTTGCTCACCATCTGGCCTTCGCTCACCAGCATGCGCTTCACCACGCCCATGCCCGTAAAGCTCACCGCAGTAGCCTCACGTTCCTCCACTATACCCACATAAGTCTGTCCGTTGCTACTCGTGACTATCTGTGCCACCTCTGTTTTAACTCTAATAGGAGCCTTAGCGTCTTGTTCCTGTTTGCTTGTACAGCTGCATATCAGCATCACGCTCAGCAGCATCAAAATACTCTTATTCATGTATCACTATGTTTGTTTTTGGTGGCAAAGGTAACACGAAATCAAACATAACCAACGTTTCATTTAACCTATTTTATTACTAATTTTACACAATAAGGCGAAATCAAACATTAACAATATCAAATAAAACATCATTTCCGCAGATTTTTGACTACTTTTGCAACATGAAACAGCAGGAAGAGATTACATTTCAGACATTGGCCAACAATGATGATATCCAGCTGGGCTATCTTGACAACGATATAGCCATAGTGGATAGCATACAGCAGTTTACGCAGATAAGCGCGGCCCACGTAACGATGAACTCCATAGTGATCTGTACCAAGGGCAAGGTGCTGGCGCAGATGAACGGCAAACAGATGGAGTTGCACCAGAATCAGGTGGCTGTGGTGCCGCAAAATGTAACGGTGACCGACGTTATGGTGAGTCCCGACTTCGACCTGAAGGGACTGTTTCTAACCAATCGCATACTGCGCAGTTTTCTTCGTGAGAAGATAAACATCTGGAATGACATGATGTACATACAGCGCCAACACATCGTTTCAATGGACGAAGACGAGATACTCTTCTACACCCACTTCTACGACATGTTGACGCTGGCAATCGAGCGTGGCACAGACAACCCCTATCACACTGAGGTAATCGAGGCGTTGCTGCGTTCGGCCATCCTCGGCCTTTGTGGTGCAATGAAGACGATGCTCCCTGCAGTTGACCATGACATCAGTTCTACTGACGGACACTTCCAGCGGTTCCTCGACCTGCTGCACTCTACCAAGGTGAAGCACCGCCCAGTAGAAGCCTACGCCAACGACCTTTGCATATCGCCCAAATACCTCACAGCTATATGCAAGAAGAACTCTGGCAAGACGGCCAATGAGTGGATAACAGAACACGTGCTGGAGGACATACGCTACTATCTGAAGCATACCGACCTCAGCATCAAGCAGATTTGTGACCACTTAGGTTTCCCCAATCCATCGTTCTTCGGTAAGTACGTCAAGGATCATTTCGGCATGACGCCATTGAGATTAAGAAACAGCTGATCTCGCCATCTCCCATTCTACGTTAGGCGAGACGCTAGAACCTGTCCCTGCTGTCACCAAGCAAAGGTCATCTTGTTGGAATAAAAACATTTTCTATATTGTCTGTTTGGTTGATTTAAATCAATTATCATTGCGTTGTTGTAATAATTCTACAATTTAATGCTTTTTTTAGTTATAGTTTTCTGTTAAAATCACTACTTTTGCGCCTGTTTTCAAGATATACAATACAAAAACAAAAATTAATTTATTAAAATGAAGAGAATTCTGAGTTTATTTGCTCTGTTGCAAATGTTCCTTTTATCGGGTTTTGCAACAGCTACGACTCCTGTCGTTTTCGGAACAGTAGTCTATTCAGAAAATGGGCTTAACAAGGGCGTTTATTCCTTCCCAGCACAGTCAGCCACAGAGTTAACATTTATCTATGGCGATTACAACTTTAGTATCAATGGTCCTGCAGTACGTTGGAATGGTAACTACTATTTGTTTAATGGGCAGGATTATGGAGACGGGATAGCCGAGGTGAACGTTTATGTTTACGATTCTGATTGGGAAGAGATCGACGAACTATCGTTTCCTGCTACTTGGTATGGCACCGATCTTACTGTAGATCCGACAACCAACAATGTTTATGGCGTGTTTGCTTCTAATAGTGGTTCTCCTGAGCTTGCTACCATAGACATAAATACTGAAAAGCGTACTACCATAGGTGCTCTTTCGGAAAGTATTATTGCCTTAGCAGCCGATGCAACAGGTCTGCTTTATGGCATCAGTCAGTCGGGAGTTCTTTATCGTATTAATAAGACGGATGCGTCACTTACCAAGATAGGCTCTACTGGTGTTGCTCCGAAGTATATGCAGAGTGCAACCTTCGATTTGGCAACCAATAGACTCTTTTGGGCTACAACTACAACTCAGGATAAAGCCGGTCTTTATGAGGTCGACATAAAGACTGGTGCAGCCTCATTGATATCTCCTTTCTCTGGCAATGAGGAGATTGTAGGACTCTATACACTGAGCGAGCCAACAACATGGACTGGCGGTCCTGATACACCGACAGCACCAGTAAATCTGAAACTGACATATGATAATAATGTGGCAACACTCTCTTGGCAAGCTCCTGCTGTTGGCATTCACGGAGAAAACCTTGATGCTTCCTCGCTTACATACAGTGTGACCCGCTATCCAGATAATGTCGTTGTTGCAAACGGCATCAGTAATACAACGTATAGTGAGACTTATGTTCCAGAACAACTCACTGCATTCTACTATAAAGTGGTTGCTCATAATGGTGATTTAACAGGAGATGAAGCACAGTCGAACATGATCATAGCTGGCGAAGCTGTTTTACCTCCATATATACAGCGATTTGATGATCAGGCTACTACATCTTTGATGACAACTATTGATGGTGATGGTGACGGATCTTCTTGGTCTTTTCAGGATGGAAAAGCTTTCTTATGGGGAGCTCCTTTTGAGAATACCGATGACTGGCTTGTCACACCAGCTCTTAAACTGAATAGTGATTATACCTATCGTCTCAAAGTATCTACATGGTGCGACTGGGCAGGTAACTATCCTTATTCAGTCTCAGCTTTTGTAGGGCAGGGTAATGGTATTGCCGACCTTAAACAGCAGCTTTTCTCTCGAATAAATATCAATGTTCCTGAGAAACAGCAGTTTGATAATCTCTTTTCTGTTGAAGTCAGTGGCAACTATTTCATAGGTATCAGAGCAAATGGCTATGATCTCTCAAGCATTAATCTTGATGATCTTACTTTGGAACAAGGTCCTATGTTGACTGCTCCACAATCTGTTACTGATCTGACTGCCACAGCAGATGTAGAAGGAAAAGCGCATGTTACTCTTACCTTTACTACTCCTGTTCTTTCTCTGAATAAAGAATCGCTCGTTTCTTTGGAAAAAATCAAGATTTATCGCGATGATGCGTTGATAGATTCTCTTTCAGATATTATCCCAGGACAGCAGATTAGCTATGATGATACTGAAGCATTAACAGGACAACTGAATACCTATAGGGTAGTGGCGGTAAATAACAATGGAGAAGGACAAGATGCAGAAATAACTGTTTGGGTTGGCTTTGACGCTCCTACCTCTCCAATTAATGTTGCACTGAAAGAAGTAGGTGGCAAGGCTGTTCTTACTTGGGATGCGCCTATAGTTGGACAACATCAAGGACCTGTTGATAAGAATAATCTTTTCTACGGTGTGATGAGAAATGATGGTCAGGTGGTTGCAACAGGATTACAAAGCCAGACCTATAGTGAGGCTATAGATAACACAGGCGAACAGCATTGGCTCGTTTTTGGTGTACAAGCTGCAAATCTTTTAGGATATAGTGAGATAGTACAATCGAATGGTATTATTGCCGGAGCACATTATGAATTGCCATTCTATGAGGGATTCGCTAATGGTAACCTTTCCAATTTCTGGGGTTCTGAAAACTATAACGATCGTGGATGGGGCTCATCATGGGCACCTAACACAGATGCGGATGCTGATGGTAATAATGGCTTCATAGCTTTCGGTACCGGAGGCGGATATGTAGGCTCTGGAGCGAAACTTTTTACTGGAAAGATTAATATACATGGTGCTGAAACACCTATATTGGAGTTCTACTATAGTCATCGTTCAGAGAATGAGTATAGCGAATTAGGAAGCCCACTTCATGTGAAAATTATCAAAAACGGAGCCGACACCATCTTGGTTCGTGATATACAGCCTATTTATTTTTGGCAGTTGGATGCTGAAAAAATGTTTTCATATGAATGTGTAGATTTGGCTGAGTTTAAGGATGCCGAATATATACAGGTACTATTCGACGCAGAAAATTCTGGTACGACATATACCTATATAGATGCCGTTGGCGTTCGTAATCTTCTGCCAAACGACCTTTCTGTTTCGTTAGTATCTCCAAATGAGGCTACTTCAGGACAGAATCTAAAAATGACTGCTACTGTAAAGAATATAGGTATCAATGAAGCTGGTACCTACAGTGTTAGTCTATATGATGACGGACGTCTGTTAGAGACAAAGAATAACACAGCCCCATTGGGCGCAAATGCAGAAGAGACTTTCAATTTCTCTATTCCTGTAAATACGCTTAAAAGTGTGTTGAATCTCTATGCAACAGTTGATTTTGATAAGGACCAGGAATCAGATAATAATAGAAGCAAGGATGTTGCCGTTACCGTTACTCTTCCTATTTATCCAAAGCCTGAGAATGTTGAGGCTGTAATGAACAATGGTTTAGTGTCTCTGACTTGGCAGTCACCTGAATATTCAGAGTTTTCTGTTCCTACAATTGAAGATGTGGAAAACTATGAGCCATACGTGGTGAATACATTTGGTCAGTGGACAACAATTGACCGTGACGGGCTTCCTACTCACGATGATGTGTATGCAGGCGATGACCATGTAATTTATGATGCAGCAGGACAGCCGACATCTTGGTTGGTGTTCAATCCTGTTGTACGCAACTATTCTACTATCGACTGGATGGGAAATAGTAATGGTTGGCAACCTGTATCTGGCAATCAGTTCTTTGCAGCTGTTGCAGTAGCCAATGGAACAAGCGATGACTGGTTGATATCTCCCGAACTGACTGGTGAAGAACAGAGTATCTCGTTCTATGAGCATGGATATTATAACATGGAGACATTCGAAGTGCTCTATTCTACTACGGATACTGATCCGGAACATTTCGAGTCTTTAGCACAGGAAACTTCATCCTTCGATTGGACTTTACGTCAGTATAAACTGCCAGCTGGAGCAAAGTATTTCGCAATTCGTCATACTACTTCTTATGGTTATCGATTCTTTGTCGATGATATCAAGTTCCAGTCTGCTGCAGGCAAGGGTAGCTTGAAACTAAGTGGATATCGTATCTATTGCGACGGACAGCTTGTAGGTCAGGTAGCAGCAGATGTTACAAACTATAGCGATACCAACAAGAACAAAGGATCTCACCTCTATCAAGTTACAGCTGTTTATGAGCAAGGAGAGTCGGCAGCTTCTTCTGCAAACGTTGAAATTACTACTGGTATTAGTAGCTTGAATGGCGCGAAGAAGGATGACCTTAAGATATATGGACTTGACGGACGTAGTCACAAGTCTCTCCAACGCGGACTGAACATCGTAAGAACTCTCGGAGGAACAACTGTCAAAGTTCTTAGATAAGTTAAAAGAAGATTTTCTTAAAATAAAAACTGGTCGGAACAAAAAAAGATGTTCCGACCAGTTTTTTATTATAACAAAGATTGACAAGGATTGACAAGGGACTGGTACCTGTCATACCGTATCAAGCTGAAGAGCTACGACCACAAACTCGTAGACAAGTCAGCAGAGAAGATTGTGAAGGCCGTAAAGGCTACTGGTGCCATCATCAGCGGACCAATTTCCCTTCCCACCCACAAGCGTATCTTCACCGTTAACCGCTCTACCTTCGTTAACAAGAAGAGCCGTGAGCAGTTCCAACTGTCAGACTACAAGCGTCTGATTGACATCTACAGCTCAACAGCCAAGACTGTTGACGCCCTGATGAAGCTTGAACTTCCCAGCGGTGTTGAGGTTGAGATCAAGGTATAGTATAATCTTATTCTCAAAATAGAGCGACATTCCCGTCAGTCGGGGATGTCGCTTGTTTTTTTCTGATTTTGATGCACGCATTTGGGATAGAGCCCAAATGCGTGCATCTTTTTCTTGGCAGAATATATACTTTTGCGTAATTTTGCAACGTTTATGGATGAAGTAGTTTATTTACCAAATAAAAACGAGACAACAATAGCTTTCGTGAAGCGTGTGGTTGCAGAACAATCCAACCGAGAACTTCTGCGCATTGTTGTGCAGTTGGTTGAGATTGCTCTTAGCGAACTGAAAGGTCGTCCTTGTGATGTCAAGGTGACAGCTTCGAAGCAGCGATTTACCTTGACGCTCCGCCATGCGGGTAACCCCATCGATAATCGTATGATATACTTGATGGACGATCATATTGATCGTGCGAAATACCAGCCTGATGGTGACGGCTGGGTTTTGACTCTTCGCCGTGACATCCCTTCGTTTTACATTTCCACTGAGGAAGATTAAGAAACTGAGACTATTCTATATAAGGTATGAGAAATGTTCTTCAAGTCCTGCTATTTGTTTCTATACTGGTTTTTGCCAGTTGCGGAAGAAATAATTCAGCAAGACATATTCTAAATTTGGGTGATACACCTTATCAGGAAGACTCCGTATTGGTGGCTTATGGCTATCATCCGGATCGTGCAATCGTGATGCTCGACTCTGCCTTGTTGCTTGGCAATATCAATGAATACCGTGCCCAGTTTATCCGTGCCAAGATCTTTAGCAAGTCGCTCCTCAAGCAGCGGCAGGATTCTGCCATCCTGATCTGTAAGCAGTTGCTGAAGCATGATTCCGTGATTAAAACACTCCATGAGCAGGAGAATATTCTCGATCTGCTGATGATCACCAGTCGTACCAAGACCGACTTTGAAGGCTATGTGAAGTGGGCGACGCAGAAGGCTGAGGTCTGTCGTCTTCAGGGAGAGGAGACGGAACAATGGCGTACTGAGGCAGAGATCGGTATGGTGATGGCTCATCTGGGACAGCCGGAGGAGGGTATGGCGAAAATCGACGAGGCAATTCGTCATCTCGATGAACCTGGCAGTATCGACCGCATGGATGCCTTCATCATTGCTGTGAAACGTAAAATTACTGTACTGAATGAGCAGGGGCGCTATGCTGAGGTGATACCTTTGGCACAGCGTATCCTCGACCGGCTTGATCATTATGAGCAGCATGCCATGGACTATGCCGAAGACAGTTACCGTCTGTCGTGGAGCGACAGCCCTGCCGATCGCGACCGCTATATTGACTTCAGCCGTGCCCAGGCCAATGGCTTCCTGGCTGGTGCCTATGCCATGACGGGTGATATCGCTCATGCCCGTGAGTATCTCGCCCGCTTCGACCAGAGCGGTTATGGTCATTCATTTAGTGCCCGCAGGATGATTATTCCGACGCAGATGGCGCTCGGTATGTATGATGAGGCGATGGCCACCAGTGATGAGATAGCCTATCGTATGGGTTATGATACCATTAATGCCGACTATGCCGTGATCCTGCGTGATCGTGCTATCGTTGCCCGTGCCAAAGGGCGTCTCGTCGAGGCCTACGATCTGATGAAACGTCATGCCAATCTGGCAAAGGTGCTCAGCGACAGTCTGCATGCCAGTGAGGCCCATGACTATGCCGCCCGCTATCATGCCCAGGAGCAGGAACTGAAGATTCGGGAGACCGAGTCTGCTAGTCGCATCAAATCGATCATCATCGGTGTCATTGTATTGTTGTTCATGATTGCTGCTGTCTTTTCGTTCTACTACCGTCGTCAGCGCCAGATCATCAGCGAGAAGAACCATGCCTTGGTACGTATGATCAACGGCACACCATTTGTGGTGCCTGCTGATGAGGCGGAAGAACCCGATGAGGTTGGCGAGTCAGGGGAACTAGAGGAATCAGAGACTAACTCTGCCCTCTTTGATACGATTGATACTGCCATCCGCATGGAACATCTCTATGCCAATGCCTCACTTCAACGACAGGATATCTGTACACGTTTCCGCATCACTCGTCATACGCTCAATAACCTGTTGGCACAGCATGTCGGCAGTTCCTCATTTCCCCAGTATATCAATAACATCCGTATGGAGGAAGCACTTCCTATGCTTCGCGATAACACTTCGATGACAATCACTGCCATCGCTACTGCCGTGGGCTTCACACCTGCCAACTTTCGTGAAAAGTTTAAGCGCCAGTACGGTGTTACCCCTCAGGAATACCGCCAGAATTTATAGAGCTTTGGTCGAAATGCCGTTTTGGTATGCATGTATTTGGTGTTCGTCCCAAATGCGTGCATATCTTTTTTGGCGGTTAGTATTTTTCTTCCTATGTTTGCAAAAATTTTAATACGATTACTATTACTAATGGGTGAAAAAGATAAAGAGATTATAATTGCACCATATTTAAAAGCGGGGGATAGGGTGGCCCTCGTTTCTCCTGCCAGTTGACAAGGGACTGGTACCTGTCATATCGAATAATATTCAGATTCCTCATATTTGGTCTTTAGCGTTTATGTGATGAAAAGATAAACATAAAATCCAGCTCTACCAAATATTTCTAATGCAAAACTGTGACGCTGTGACGCTGTGACGCAGTTGCATTTGGTATATTTAGATAGCGACTAAAAGAGAAGAAATAATTATATTATATACTATATAATATAAAATAATTATTACCGTTTATTTTGACACTTCTCCGAACACAAATGCAACTGCGTCACTGCGTCACTGCGTCACAATGATATCTAAGTGTACTACCCTAGAAAAAGTTGAATGGTTTTTACCTTAACCCTGCCATAGGTTGAATGCCTGTTGGGTACCTTAATTCTAACCCCTGGCAGAAGTTGAATGATTCTCCCTTAACCCTTGTTTTTGTTGAATAGGCTCCGCGGAAAGCCGTTCAATCATATTCAGGGTTTGCGGTGCAAAGGTACATGCCCCTTCTTGAATTTCCAAATTTTCGAGGTACTTTTCTCTGTAACTGATCCATTTTTTCTGTATTTTACCCGTACAAGATGCTGCCTGACGAGGCGTCATGTTGTTCAGCGACATGTGTGGACGTTCATTGTTATAGAAGGCCACAGCCTTTTCCATAGCCCTCCTCACTTCGCCTATAGAGTGGAATTTGATGTCCTTGAGCAGTTCGTTCTTGACGGTGTTGTTCTGGCGCTCTGCCACTGCATTGTCCTTGGGATCGCCGCTCTCCGTCATGCTAATCTTGATACCAGCCTCGATAAGCAGTGATGTATATGCAGCACTGACATACTGTACGCCTCTGTCTGAGTGATGGATGAGATTAACAACCTCGTCTACGGGTAGCTTCTCAAGAGCTTTCATGAGGCATTCTACGCTACACCAGGCTCCCATCGTCTCGCCAACATACCAGCTGATGATCTCCTTGGTATAGCTGTCCGTTATCATCGACAGGTAGCAGAAATCATAGCTGCCGTCATAATTCCAAATAGGGATATAGGTGATGTCTGTCACCCACACCTGATTCTTGCGTATCGGTATGAAATCCTTTACCAGATTCGGATACGTAGGCAGCCCGTGAGTGGAGTCTGTCGTGCGGGGATGGCGTCTGGGGAGCCTCACGTTCAATCCGTTACGGGCTATTATCGCTTCCATCTTATCACGTCCCACCATATATTCATAATCAGCTCCAAAGCGCTCGCGATACATGTAGTGAAGTTTCTCACCACCAAGTCCGGGGTCGAGCTCGCGTATATCCTTAATGAACTGGATGACCATTTCCTCCGTCAGTCGTTGCTTGCCTAACGTCTCCTTGTGCTGGTAATATGCCTGCCAGCTCTTGCCAAACAGCCGGCAGAGAAGGCCCATGGTTTGGCCTTTGACCTTCTCTGCGGCAAGCGTCTTTACTGTTTGGCACCAGATTTTTTTCTGATCGGAATATTGAATGTCTTTTCGGCCTCATCGATCATTACGTCCTTAGCGTGATTCATCCACTCAGACATCTTCAATGCTTCCGCCAGACGCTTGTTCTCTTCCCTGAGACGGATCAGTTCCTCGGCCTCCGTCTCCACTGCTTTCTGACTCTTCTTAGACATACTAGACGGATTTGGTTTGACTTCTGGAGTGCCTTCACTTCTTCTAATAGGCACCTTTCCGTCTGCAAAGGTACGAATCCATCTGTAAATTGTCACCTTGTTGACACCAAAATTAGCACTTAGTTGACTAATTGGTACATGATTTAACAGATGGGAACTGACTATCATCCGTTTTTCTTCCAATGTCTTCTGTCGTGTACTCACTCGCTTGTTAAACGCTAGTTCTTGTAACTTTAAATCTTCTGTTTTCTCCATTTTAAAACGTTGTTTTTTCATTCAACGTTTTTCAGGGCAAGACGAAGCCTTTGCCACCCAGTCTTCGAGGCAGCCTTTTCCTTTCCCAGGAACTTATTCACTTATTGACTTCGTCGAAAACTCTCACGTTCGGCAATATTTGAGCAAGCTCACATTGCGCTCACTTATTCACTTATTCAGTTATTCACTTTGGACATTTAGGTTTTTCAAAAACCGAAAGGGATGGAGGGGATGAGGAAAGTGGATGAGGAGAGATGGTGGAGAAAAAAATATTGAAATAATAATTTATATTATATATATTATATAATATATATAATATAAAATTTTTCGCTTCAAGTAATACTCAAAACACAGATGTCCAAAGTGAATAACTGAATAAGTGAATAACCTACCCCATTCATACGGAAAAAGTTTACTCGCTCAACTGAGAAATGTTGACAACCTCCCCTGAGGTTGTTGACTCTTTTCCTAAGAACGTTGACTTTTATACGGATATTATTTACTTCTGTTTTTTATGCATAAAAAAAATTCGAAAAAAAAATCAGCAAAGTATTCGTAAACCGCAATGGCGATGTAGTACCTTTGCAACATCATTCGAATGACACACAACGAGCGTTTAGAAAGAACGCACGCGGCGTTTAGAAAGAACACCGCCAGCAATCAGGAAGAACGCTCACGAGAGACCTCAAACTACTTAAACAACTTAAACCTTTAAACTATTAAACAACTTAAACCTTTTAAACCTTTAAACTTATTAAAAACTATGGGAACAATTACAATTAAGAAGTGTCAGAAAAGAACGCGAGAAAAAAATCCGTAAAATCCGTGAAATCCGTTGTTAAAAAAGAAAAGCTATGAAGAACGAAACGTGGAAATATGTGTTGCAGACGCTCGCGGCGATACTTACCGCGATAGCAACAAGCCTCGGAGTGCAGAGCTGCATGTAAAAAAAGGGGGGTCAATTTGACTCCCCTTCGTTATGTTCAGCATCATCTTGCTGTTTGGAATCTTGCTGTTTTGCTTCAAGCTCAAGCTGCTTGCCTCGTTCTTCGGCCATGCGCTCTGCATCGGCACGCATCTGAGCCTCAAGGAGCTCTTCGCTACGGCTTGTCCAGGGGCGCTTGCCAAAGATGCGCTCCACATCTTCAGCGAAGATCACCTCACGGTCTATGAGCAACTGAGCCAGCTGCGCATGACCTTCCTTATGCTCAGTGAGAATCTGCTTGGCACGGTCATACTGTTCGTTGATGAGCTTCAGCACCTCCTCGTCCATGATCTTCGCCGTTGTCTCAGAATAAGGACGCTGGAACTGGTACTCAGCATTGTTATAATAGCACACGTTTGGCAGCTTATCGCTCATGCCGGCATAGGCTATCATGCCATAGGCCTGCTTCGTGGTACGCTCAAGGTCATTCATGGCACCAGTAGAGATTTGACCAATGAACAGTTCCTCTGCAGCTCGTCCGCCAAGGAGTGAGCACATCTCATCGAGCATAGCCTCCTTAGTCTGGAGCACACGCTCCTCAGGGAGATACCACGCAGCGCCGAGAGCCTGTCCACGAGGTACGATGCTCACCTTCACCAACGGATTGGCATACTCAGTGAACCAAGATATGGTGGCATGACCAGCCTCATGGATGGCGATAGAGCGCTTCTCTGCCTGTGTCATAACCTTTGTCTTCTTCTCCAGACCACCGATGATGCGATCTACGGCATCAAGGAAATCCTGCTTGCCAACAGTAGGACTATCGTGACGTGCAGCTATCAGAGCTGCCTCGTTACACACATTTGCAATGTCGGCACCAGAGAAGCCTGGAGTCTGACGTGCGAGGAAGTCCACATCGACAGTATTGTCAATCTTCAGGGGTTTCAGATGTACTCCAAAGACCTCCTTACGCTCGTTGAGATCAGGAAGGTCAACATGTATCTGACGATCGAAACGTCCTGCACGCAACAGGGCAGAGTCGAGCATGTCGGCACGGTTAGTAGCAGCAAGGATTATTACGCCGCTGTTAGTGCCGAAACCATCCATCTCAGTGAGAAGGGCGTTAAGAGTGTTCTCACGCTCATCGTTGCCACCCATTGACGGATTCTTTGAGCGGGCACGTCCCACGGCATCAATCTCATCGATGAAGATGATACATGGTGACTTCTCTTTTGCCTGGGCGAAAAGGTCACGCACACGTGACGCACCAACGCCGACGAACATCTCAACGAAGTCGGAACCCGACATTGAGAAGAAAGGCACGCCTGCCTCGCCTGCCACAGCCTTTGCCAACAGAGTCTTACCTGTTCCTGGAGGGCCAACGAGCAGAGCGCCCTTGGGTATCTTACCACCAAGGTCGGTATATTTCTGAGGGTTCTTCAGGAACTCAACAATCTCCTGAACCTCCTGCTTGGCGCCTGCCTGACCAGCCACATCCTTAAACGTGATGCCAAGGTCGCCACCCTTCTCGTACATCTTTGCACGGCTCTTGCCAACGCTGAAGATGCCACCACCGCCAAAGCCTGAGCCACCGCCACCCATGCGGCGCATGAGGAACATCCACACTCCTATTATGAGTAAGAAAGGGAACACGCTCCAAAACAGATTACTCAGGAATCCGTCGCCATGCTTTGCCTCATAGGTAACCTTGCCAGCGAACTTCTGCTCGGCACGCTTCTCCTCAACGAAAGTCTCGAACTTATCAAGGCTTCCTATCTCAACAGAGATGTAAGGTTCTGTGCCCACCTGATCGGCACCTTGCTTGAAGATGTCGCGTATATGCTCTGGCTTCACATACATCTTCACAACGCCCTGCGTCTTGTCAACGACAAGTTTCGACGCGTAGCCCTTATCCATGTATGTCTGGAAGTCAGTATAGCTCGTCTCAACACGGGGCGTAGGCTGTACAGGGCCTGTCTCACTGTTCACATACAATGCAATAAGTGCTACGATAGCCAGAATGAAAATCCAGCTGATGTTGAAACGCGGCATCTTTGGATCCTTATTGCCTTGGGGATTTTTCAAATTATTTTCCATAGTAGAAATTAGTCTAAGTCGGGTATATAGTTCAACTTTGCATCATCCCACAGATGCTCCAAGTCATAATACTCACGTACATCGGGCAGGAAGATGTGGACCAGCACATCGCCATAGTCCATTGCCACCCACTGGGCATTCTCGAGACCCACGACACGCGCAGGCTTCTCCTTCATGTCCTTGCGGGTCGTTTCAGCTATAGAGTCGGCAATCGCCTCCACCTGTGCTGGCGAGTTACCCTGACAAATGATGAAATAACGACAGATTGTTCCGTCTATGCCGTCAAGATCGGCTACAACAATACCACTTCCTTTTTTCTCTTGTATTCCCTTAATAATTGTTTGAATCATATTTACTGATTGTTCAAGTCATATATAAATTAGGTGCAAAGATAGTCAGTTTTATTGTAAATCGCCTCCATCAGACACTTTTTTTGAGAATTTTTATAAAAAAGTGCCGAAAAAGTTTGGTAGTTTATGAAAAAGTAGTACCTTTGCATCCGCAAAACGGAAACAACCGCATTTGCAACCACAGAATTGGGGTATGGTGTAATGGTAACACTGCAGATTCTGGTCCTGCCTTTCCTGGTTCGAGTCCGGGTACCCCAACAGACTAATCCGCTAAGTCACTGAAAATCAGTACTTAGCGGATTTCTTTTATCCTAAATTGGCGTGTTTTTGGCGTGATAATTATTGTTTTGGCGTTCCTTGACTCCTAATTTTGCAGTTTGCAATCTCAGAGTTTGCAGATAGAGGCTTTAGTATTTGGGGATTCTATATTCTCTGAGATTGAGCCAGACCATTAAGCCTATTGAACAAACAAAGAACAATAACACTAATAATGGAAACCACAGTCTCTCCCATAACTCATCCCATAGGCATCTGTTGAATGCAGCATATATGGCATAGCCTACACTGGTAATTGCCATTATAATCATTGCCCAGAAGTTCCACCAAGAAAGATAGATACCCTTGTTGTTAAGCACCTTCTTTAATTCCTCAGTCTTCTTGTCACATGTTCCAGTGAGTGATTTCATCGAAGATACGGTTTGCTTGTCTATGTCCTCTTTTACTTTCTGTCCTGCCTCTCCTACTGTCGTAGCAACATGTTTGTTGATTGTTATAGGAAGGGCAGACAACAGATTCTTGTCATCTTCAGAAAGACTTACTTTTATATCCTTGCAGCCTTCCAGACGTTTCACAAGCCTTTCCATAGTCTCTAAAATCTTAGCGTTCTGCTCTTGCTGTCTGTCAAAATTCCGTTGTATCTGTAGGATTTTCTCCAGATAGTCAGCACTAAACGTTGATTCTCCCCCGATAGGAGCTGGTACGTTCTCATTTTGAGACGTACCAGCTACAGTCATATTCTCCTTTTCTTCCTGCCCCTCTACATTGTCGAACAGGCTTTCTGCATCTTTATATTTTTTCATTACATTATATATTTGCACTTTTACATAATTATATTATTATCTTCCATAACCATGACGAATGACCTTGTGCGGACAACTGTGGGCTACGGCCTTGGCGATACGCATGGCACGCAGCAATTCATCGTCGTCGTCCTTCTTCTTGTGAGGCAGGTCATTGTTGCTTCCACCGCAACAGCCTGAAGAATAGCCAGAGCCACCTGGGACACTCATCAGTTCAAAGAATACGAAGAGCGAAGTCTCTATTACTTCTTCGAGCACAAACTCAAACTCGTCTTCGAGTGCCTTGAAGGAACTGCACATGGCATCAACGAGATTCTCAGAGACGTCAAAGGTGAAGTGCTCAGGCTCTTTGCCATCAGCAATACTGCGGTCAAACTCAAAATGCTCCTTCTTAGTATCAGGACTTACAGGCTCACAAACAAAGTGATGGCGTTCTGCGTACTCGATCCTGGCTTTTTGCTCATCGGCTTTCCTTTTGGCCGTTTCAGCTTCCATGTCCTTGTGCAACTGCCTCCAAGTCGCCTCTATTCTACTAGCCGTCAGCTGTCGGCCAATCTCTGAGGCGTTATATTTTGAGTTACCCCGTTTGATTCTATAGCCCACGACCTCGCCATTACTATCCTTTTTGAGTTCGGCAGAATAGCCACGTTCCTTTATCTTCTGGAGAAATACATTCCAATCGAACCGATTCATATTTCTCAGAATATCATAGAGGGCATCTTTAATCTCAGTCTTGTGTTCCGCGCTGATCTCCTGCGACTGCTTCCAGCCCAGGCTTTGGTTAATGCTGTTTGCAGCCATTGTTGCCTTCAATCCTATAAGATTGGTGTCATTGATCTTTCCGTCGATGGTAAAGCGCGACACCATAAAATGCAGATGTAGAATCCCACTCTTGGCATCATGGTGCAGCATGGCAATCCATTTGCTATGCGCCAAGTCCATCCGTTTCGACGACACTTTTCCATTCTTATCCCTAAACTCAATCTTATCCATTTCTTCAATGAATCGATGTGCAAACCACTTCCATTGCTCCAGCGTCCAGCCCTTCGACTCATCCTTAGTGGGCGACACCTCCATTGCTATCAGATTTCTGCTCACGGCTTTGCCTTTGGCAATATAGTTCTCCCCGGCATACTTGAACTGCATCCAAATATTGTCCAGATCATCATCCGTTACAGTAGCGGTCATATCTCCCGCCATGTTTTCACAGCAGACGAACTCCGCATCCTTTTTCAGTGTGGCATACGTCGTATAGGCGTTGCCGTGCGCCACGGCTCTTGCTCTTGCTATCATCGCTTACCCCCTTTCTATCTTTTTGTCGAGAAACTCAATCATCGGGAACAGTCTCTTCCACCATTGCTGAATCACGGGCATCGACCTGAGAAACTCCTTCCGTTCCTCACTCCCCATTTTGAGTCCCTTGATGTTGTTGATAAAATTCACGATGTCCTTACGGGCAGCAAACAGCTCGTCCCGGAACAATGTGTCAGGCACACTTGGTTTGTAGTTCATCAGAACCTTCCGGCAATACTCACTAAAGTTCATCCGGCACTTCCTTGCATTGTTCGCAATGTACTTCTCTTCCTTGTCCGACAGTCTCAAAGCCCTCGGCTTCCTAACCGTCGAATTCTCCATTTCTGACTTGCGCGGTCTTCCCCTGCGCCTCATAATTCTCTTTTCGTTGGTGCTATCCTGCATAATTAAAAACGATTAATGTTCAACATAAGAGGTGCGAGCCAGCGAGTACTCAGCCATCAACACTTGTCGCCAAGTGTTCAAGAGTTTTTCGTATCACGAAAAAACCTCTTGCTAACTTACGTCACGTTTCGACACCTCCGACAGCACAAAGGTAGGGAGAATAAATCATATTGCCAAGAAATTGGATCACTATTTCTTAGCTGAGAATGTGTTTTTATTTGCTGATTTTCAGTTAGTTAAAGTTCAGTTTAATACAGTTAGCCTATTATGAGATTCTTTTTTCACAGTTGCGTAAAAGACGATATCATTTAGAGGCTAACAACTTCTTCGCATAACTCACTGACAGCCTTTCGGTGGGTGATGAAAAGCATAGTCTTTTGCGGGTATGGCTTGTCAGATCCATGTTTGCCAAAATTAGCGTTGCTTAAAGCATTTCGGCTGCAAAGTTACAAAATTTTCCCGACATATAGCACGCCTTAACGATAAAAGATGACCTGAAGGGGTTGAAGTCAGTAGCCAAGGTCCTTATGTTGTGGAAGATGGCTTCTTCGTGAAGACCGATGAGAAGTGGGAGAAGGTGAGGTATGACGAGATTCTGTGGGTGAGAGCCTTCGAGAATGGGAGTGTCATGTTCCTTACTGATGAGAGAAGCCTGATGGTAAACCATCGGCTGTGGCGGATTGAAGAGATGCTGACAGAGCATCCGAATTTCGTGCGCATCAACAGGTCGGAGATTGTTAATCTGGATGCTGTTGACGGCTTTGAAGGTAACTGCTACTACATCGGGAAGAATCCGCTCTATGCCACTGGTGACTACCGTCAGCGTATGGAAGGAGTGTTCATCAAGGCAAAGCAGCAATGACGTAAAGATACGGAAAAGCCGCCCGAGAGTACTCATGAAGAAGCTCTCGGACGGCTTGGCCGTACTTGCAGTAGACACTGGATGTAGGGGTTACTCCCACATCACTTTGAGTCATTGCCCTTATTTCCTGAAAGAACAATTTCGTCAGGAAATAATTGTGCTTGC
The DNA here is from genome assembly GCF_023217965.1 of Prevotella sp. E13-27. Taxonomy (NCBI): domain Bacteria; kingdom Pseudomonadati; phylum Bacteroidota; class Bacteroidia; order Bacteroidales; family Prevotellaceae; genus Prevotella; species Prevotella sp. E13-27. The sequence continues at coordinate 1,712,650 of NZ_JALPSC010000002.1, forward strand.
AAGTTGTGTTTGTACATAGGTTCAAAGAACGCTATTTCCTTCTGTAGATAAAAAGGAGGGCGGAGCCGTCCGCCGTGGCTTTCGGTGCCGTCCTCCTTGCGCTATTTAGAGCACATCGTTACTGGTCCTATGCGTTAAAGTGCACAATAAGAACCATCCCTTATGTGTCTGTGTGAGCAAGGTCTATTCTCAATTCTTCGGCACGATGGTGCAGACGATGGTGGTTTGGGTCATGCCCATGCCCATAAAATCGCCGCTGAAAGAGACTGTGGAGGCAGGAGTGCCCGCCCAGGTCTTTGATGAGCCGCCACCGCTCCAGCCCGTGCCGGAAACATTGCAATCGGTGGTCGTCACAACAATCTTTGTGAAGTTGCCGAGGGTGGTAGAGAATGTTCCGCCGTCCATGAGGTTGCCGTCATGAGGGTCAATCATGCCTGCTGAGACGGTGACACCGTCTTTTGTGAAACTAGGATTCCAATCACTCCCCCAATCGCTCTGGTTGATGGTGACGGTGATGGTGGCGGGGGTCACGGTGACGGTGCAGTTGCCCTTAACACCGCTACCGTCGTTAGCCTCGGCATAGATAGTGACGGTGCCTTCGGCTACGGCTGTCACCTTGCCGTCTTGGTCAACGGTGGCTTTCGATGCGTCACTCGTCTTCCATGTGTAGGTCTTGTCCGTGGCGTTGTCGGGAGCCACTGCGGTCACGCTGAGGGTTTCGGTTGAGCCGACCTTGATTTCCGTCTCGGTCTTGTTGAGCGTGATGGCGGTGACGGGGACAGCTAATTCCTCCTCTGCCTGTCCTCCATTGAGTGTCTCGCCGGTGGTCCAGTCCTGTACGGTGACGCTTGCCACTTCAATCTTGTTCTTACCCACTACGAGGTTGAAGGTGTAGCTGTTGCCTGCCTCCAGTTCGGGGATGCCCTTCACGAGGAGGGTGTTGTATTCGCCGTCGGTCAGCTTGATGAAGCGGGCGCCGCTGTCACCATAGCCAGGCACTACGAGGGCGGTGTAGGTAGAGCCTTGACCACCGTTGCCCTGTGCGTATGGCTGGATTTCGGTGCTGCTGCCCGTGGGGTTGCCGTCGGCAATGCCGCTGGCTTCGCTGTAGATGCTTACGTTGCTGACAGTCTTCTCGTCGTCATCGTACTGGCTGCCGAAGCCGCTGATGCGGATGATGACGCGGGCCATCTTGCGCTCCAGCTGCATCTGGATGTCGCTGCCGCCCTCGGGACGGGAGATCACCTGCTGGCGGGTCATGTAGTCGGCGAGGGCAATTTTCTCCACGCTACTCTGGTCGGTGGGCACGGTGAAGGTGGTCATCGACGTGCCGGTGGTTGCAGGATAGTAAGCCGAGAAGGTGAGCGTTTTCTGTGTCCAGAGGAGGAACTTGTTGGTCACTGCCTCAGTCCATGTCTGGTTCTCGGTCGACGTGCACTGGAAGAGGACGGCCTCTTGGTCGTTGGTGCTGACGCTGATTTGGTCGCCTTGGTTGAACTGGCGCTGCGTGTCGTCGGTGGCAACGGCGTTGCTACGGGTGGTCTGCAGCGAGCCTACTGAGACGTTGATGCCCACGGCATTGGCGGGACGGGCGACGGTGAAGTCGTCGTCGCTCTGGCAGCTGGCGAGGGTGCCCATGAGGGCGAGGGCTGCCATGGAAAGATATTTTGTTGCTTTCATATTCTTATGCTATTTTAGTATTAATAAAGGTAGTTAATTACTCTGTGCCGAGGTTGTCGCCGGGCTGGTCTTCCCATGAGCTGACGCTGAAGGCGCGGGCGGGAGCGGTCACGGTGTCATAGCCTACGGTGAGGGGCAGCGTGTAGTGCTTGCCCTGCTCCAGGGTGATGGCCTCGGTGTTGGTCCATGAGAAGGAGCGCGTGCCAATCTTGAACGAGACGGTCAGGGCACCGGCGGCAATCTGCTGCGGCACTACAATGGCCTCGTAGGTGGCATGGCTGTGCATGTCGGCATCGGTGGCAGCGGTAAAGGCGCACTGGTTAGCGAGGATGTCGGCAGGGGTCGAAGCGGTGAAGGTCACGGTGCCGTAGTTCTCATTGGCAGTCTCCATGGCCTTGAACTGGTAGCCGGCGTTGGTGCCGCTGATGGTGAACTCGGTAATGTCCGAGGCATTGTTCAGCTTCGGGTCATTCTTGTAGAACTCGTTGGCCAAGTCGAGCGTCACGTCGAGTTTGGTCAGGGCGTGGTAGAAGTTGATGACCAGCTTGCCGTTCTGCATCAGCGTCTGCTCCTGCGAGGGATTGCTGATGGTCTTGGTGGGCATGGTCAGCAGGTCCTCCTGCTTCACCTTTGCCTCGGTGCTCTGGTCGGCAGCCACGGTGAGGTTGGCACCGACGATGAATTCATAGTCGCTGAATGTCTTGCCCTGCTTGTAAGCAGCGGTCACGTCGATTCTCTGCTGGTCGTTCTGCCAGAGCATACGGTTCACGGGCCTCCACTCAGTGCCGTCGTACTGTACGGTATTGAAGTAGCTGTACTGAGCCGATGTGGGGTTGACAATCTTCACCTGGAACTGCTGACCGTTCTGGTTCACGTCGCTGCCGGTGATGCTGGCGCGGGTGGTTACGGCCGTGGGGTCAACGAGGTTGGTGGTGAAGCGCATCACGCCGTCCTCGGGAAACTGCGAGACGAAGCTCTGCTCGTCGTCGCTGGAGCATGCCGTCAGCGCCATGGCTGCTGCGGCTGCGAAGAAAATGTTTTTGAATCTCATAATACTTTAATTTGATTTGATTATAAATAATGAAATAAAATGTTACTGCAATGCCTGACCACCGCTGATGGTAGAGCCTTCGGTCCAGTCGTTGATGCTCACCTCGCCGAGCTCAATCTTGTTGCGGCCAACGATGAGGTTGACGATGGTATATTTGCCGGCCTCGAGGGGGATGTCCTCAGCGTGGGTATAGACGTAGGCTTGGCCACCGATGGTGAGCGTGACGGTGCGGAAGCCCGTCTGCGGAATCATCAGGCCGCTGAAACTGCGGGCATAGCCCTCGGCAGCATCCTTGGCAGTGAGGGCGACAGCGTCCTGCTCACCGGCAGCGTAGGTCTTAGCCAGATAGTCGATGGTGCAGGTCTTGGCTGCCGTAGCCTCGCAGGAAGTCACCTCGGGGGCAGCGTCCCACTGGTTACGGAAGTTCATGTTGACGTAGAGCTTCGCCATGGCGTGGTCGAAGGTCAGCGAGACGGGGTTCTGCGTGGCAGTGAGTCCGCTCGTTTGGCGGGCCACGAGCAGGTCGCTCTGCTCATAGTCGGTGTTATCCACAGTGTAGGGGTCGGCCGTGAAGTCGGTCACCGTGCGTGCCGGATAGATACCGAGGAAGTAATGGGGTGTCACCATGTCGGCCCAGAGCATGGGCGTGGCGGGCGTCCACGTGCCGTCGGCACCGAGGGTGTTTACTACGCCGTTGACCACTTTGTCGGCAGCAACGGCCGTGGCCGAGCCCGTCCAGGCGTAGATGCTAACACCATCGCCAGCATCGAACACAGTGGTATTGCCCGTCGTCGTGGCGCGGGTCATCTGGCCGATGCTCGCCTCGATGGTGATGTTCTTGGCGGCTTGCTGCTGGGCAGAAGTCGCATCATCGCTGCTGCACGCTGCGGTCAATAGACCGAGGGCAGCCAGGGGGATGAATCTGAGTTTTTTCATCTTGTTGTTGTTTTTATTGTGATACATTGTTTATTATTTATTGGTGGGATTCAGAATTTCACCGCTGATGGTCCAGCCCTCCTGCCAGTCGCTGATGGTCATGGCCTCGAAGCGCATGTAGGGAGCGAGGGCGGCATACTGGAAATCGAGCGTGTAGTAACGGCCCAATTCCATGCGGGGACAGTCGGCGGTAGAGACGAGCACATTGCCGTCGGCCTCGGTGGTGGTGATGCGCAGCAGCGAACGGCTCTCGCCAGCGGCGGTGGGCATCAGACGCTTGCCGTCCAGACGGAGCGTGGTGGCTTCGTCGGCAGCAGGCGTGAGCAGACCGAAGTCGGCCTTGGTCTCAGCCTGCTGGATGACACCATAGCGCCCATTGGCATCCTTCTCAGTGAGCAGGACACTCTCGGTCACCTGCTCTACGGCCACTGCAACCTTCGTACCGGCAGGCACGCCCGTCACGTTGATGGTGAGCGTGGGCAGCAGGCGCTGGAGTTTGAATTCGGCCACGGTAATCTCGTCCTCGCGGATGGTGACGTGGGTCACGGCATACCACGACTGGCGGGGCGACGAGGCGGGGGCTTTCAGCGAGACGCTGGTGGACACGAGCATGTTCTCGCTGGGTGCGCCCGTGGCGGTGAGGACATAGCCGGATGGCTCGTCCATGTCGGCAGTGACGAGGATGTCGTACTCGCCGGCGGGCAACTGCTGCAGCCAGTCGGCACTCTCCTCAATCGAGGAGAACGAGCGGGCTTGGCTCACGCCGTTAGCACCCTGCACCTGGAACGAGAGGGCGTTGACGGAGCCAATGGCAGCGGCATCGGCCTCGTCTTCCCACAAGAGTTGCGGAGCGACATAGCCTACGGGCTTGCCATCGAACTCGTTGGGAGTAAACTCATGCTTGTCGTGATAGCAGGCGGTGAGCAGCATCATGGCTGTCAGCGCCATAAATATAGTTTTCATTTTCATACGCATCACTTATTTCTTGTCGTTGATAATCAGTTCTACGCGGCGAGCATCCTTGCTGGTCGAGGCCTTGCGGTCGATGCCCTTGCCCCTTACGGGCTTCAGACGGGCGGCGCTGATGCCTTTAGCCACAAGCTGACGCTTCACGCTGTTGGCGCGACGCTGCGAGAGCTTGCGGTTGTACTGCTTGCTGCCGATGTTGGAGGCGTGGCCGATGATGCTCAGCGATACGTCGGGCTGCGCCTTCATCATGTCGGCTACGGCATCGAGCTTCGCTGCCTCGTCGGCAGAGAGACGGCTGCTGTTGTTGGCGAAGTAGATGACGGGCAGGTTGGCAGTTACAGCCTCAGGCTTCTTCTCCGCCACGGCAGCGGTCTCTACTGCGGGCTGCGGCTTCTCCACAACAGGAGCAGGCTTCTCTTCCACCACAGGCTTCTCCTGAACCACGGGCTGCGGTTCTTCCACAATGGGCTGCGGCTCCACTATAGAAGCCCCCTCGGGGGCAGTATGGGGGGCCACTCTCTTACCAAAGTGGTACGACACTTTCAGGCCAGCCTCGTAGATGAGGTTGCTCTTGTGCTCATACTTAGGAATGTTGTCGAAGCGGTCGCCCGTCAGGCAGGTGATGCCGCCGTAGAGTTGCAGGCCAACGTTCTTGGCCACTCGGTAGCCCACGGCAGCCTGACCGCCCAGACCGAGGTGCCACTGGCGGTCGAACTCCTGCTCGTAGCCCGTGGCGAGATGCTTGGTGCGTGTGGTGACGGCTGAGACTTGAGGGGAGAGTGTGACAGACCAGCGTGTCGTCGGCTTGGTCAGCAGCGACAGTACGTCGAAGTTGGCCTGCAGCCCGAAGCGCATCCACTGGGTCTTGGCTTCGAGGTCGCGATAGTAGTTGCCCTGCTTGCCAAGGACGGGCGCAAAGGTGTACTCGCCGTCGGTAGCGAGCCAGAATGGATCGCAGTCGAGCGACGTCTGCTTCTGTCCGCCCATCGTGGCGAGGGCTTCAACTGATAACAAGCGGCTGAACTGATAGCCGCCGAAGACACCGAACTGAGCACCGACATGGGTCTTGCTCTCGGTGATGCTGCGGAAGGTGGCCTGACCGAAGGAGGTGCCGCCGCTCAGCCCTGCGTACCAGCCACGCTCGTAGTCGCGCTGAGAACTGTCTTGTGCCGAGGCAGTCTGCACCCCTGCGGCCAGCATCGCCAGCAGCATGAGGATTGAAATAGATAAATGTTTCATCATTCGTATTGTTGTTTTGAATTGAAATTGTTAATAATATAATGTGTCAGACTGGTTTCCGTTGATTCCTTACGCTTCGTCCTTCAGTTCCTGTAGCGTCTCCACGCGCCATAGGAGGAAGCCGACGATGACAAGCGTGACAATCTGCGACAGATACTCGCGCAAAAGTTCGCCGCCGTTGCTGGTGTAAACCTCGTAGACCACGAAGAGGCCGACGGCGAAGACGAGGCTTTGCCACACCTCCTTATGTTCCAGGTTGGCGTAGTTGTCGCGCAGCCAGCGGCCATAGTGCCGCAGCGCCAGGGCGTAATAGATGATGAAGCCAGCGATGAGGGCCAACTGGCAGTAGCCCAGTACGTCGTAGCCCCAGAACTCGTCGCGCCCGGCGATGCCCATCACAGCTGTCACCACCACCGCCGACACCTCGGCCACGAGCCACGGCCAAAGTGGTCGGCGCCGGTCTTGCAGCATAGCGAGCAGCACCGCCATCGTGAGCGGCACGAGCGTCACGTGGTCGAGCGCGATGGCTATGATATTGCGCACCAGTCTGTCATCGGTCAGCCATATCTGGCCGAGGGCGTACCACCACACGTGGCTGCCCACGATGGCCGCCATCAGTGCCGCCGTCCACCGTCTGAGCCTGAGGCTCGACCTGACCCCGGAGCCCAAGCGCAGCGGCCCGTTCGGAGTCTCAATCGTCTTCACACTCTCCGGCCCCTTTTCCTGCATGAATGCGTTGCCCCGACGGCAGAGCAGATACACACAGGCCAACAGCGCAGCGAACGCCGCCACGCAGTAAAGGGCGATGAAAATCACGTCTTGCAGTCCTTCGTATTCGTACATAAATCGGTAGGTTGTTTGCCAAATTTGGACGCGAAGTTACAAAAAAATCTCAACCCGCCCCGCGCCCAAATCGCCTGCCCGAAAAGTTTTGTAAATTTGTCTACCAGATTTTTACGATTTGTCCACTTTTTACGATTTGTCCAGTCGAAATTGTAAATTTGTCCAGTCCGTGCAGTTGTTCAACCTACATTATTACCCCCCCCGTTTCGCGCATCCACGTCGAGACGCTCTGGCCTGTGCGCAGCATGAACGCACGGCTGAAGGTGCGGTAAGTGCTGAAGCCGCTCTCCTCGGCCAGTTGCTGGGCGACGATGGGTTGGCCGGCCTTGGCAGCCTCCTGACAACGGCTGACGAAATAGTTGATGCGCAGGTTGTTGATATAGGTGTTGTAGGTGATGCTCTGGCGGGAGAAATACTGGCTCAGATATGAGCGGTTTGTGCCGATGGCCGATGCCAGTTGCGGCAGGGTGAGGTCGGGCTGCAAGTAAAGTTGCGTGTCGGCGCAGTGCTTTTTCAGCAACTGCTCAATTTGGTCGAGGTCGATGCTGACGAGAGACTCGCCACCAGACCCGCCCTGTGAGGGAGCGGGGGCTATAGACTTTTCTTCTATAATTTCAGTTTCGTCAGTAGTGGTTTTACGCTCCAGTTCTTCAGCGGAAGGACTAACTACGCTCATCCCTACAGGGAGGGGCTGGGGTTGGGGCTGGTTTTCTTGCTCCTCCAACTGCGGCAACGTCTCCACACGCCACAACAGCAGACCGAAGAGCACGAAGTCGGCAATGCGGATGAGGAAGAACGACGGGTCGTCGGCAGCGAATCCATAGACCACGACGAGCAGCAGAAGCAACAGCAGAAGCGTATGGCTGAGCCACACCTCCTTGTGCTCCAGGTCGGCATAGTTGTCGAGCAGCCACCGCCCGTATTGCCTGACGGCGAACACCATATATACGGTAAAGGCAACATAGGCCACCAGTGAATAGACGAGGGCAGGGACGAGGAATTGTCTGGTGGGGAAAGCCATCTGCAACACACCGAGCACGGCAATGGGAATCGAGGCCACGGCAACGGGCCACACGGGGCGGCGACGGTCCTGCAGCATGGCGAGCAGCGTACCAGCAAGGGTGATGAGCAGCGACACGCAGTCGAGCACTTCGCCCATGACATAGCCCGGGGAATAGTCCGTGCCATACATCAACTGGTTGTCACGGAAATAGAGGTAGAGGAGGAACCACCACGCATGGCCCAGCGCTCCCGCAGCATAGAACGCTGCCGCCCAGCGGCGCAGGCGCACAGGCGGCATGGTGCCTGGCGAGATGACGTTCACACGGCTCAGTAGCAGGTAGAGGCACAGCACGACGCACAGGGTCGCCGCTCCGCCGTAGAGCATGAAGTACAATATAGACTGTGGTGATGTATGTTCGAGCAGATTCATTTCCTTAATTGTATTTGCGTTGCAGAAAAGGTCGCTTTAGCAAGCGGCATGGCATAAAAACATAGCGGCTTCCCATTGCTTTTTGCATGGAAAGCCGTATATTGACGCGCACAGGCGCGTATATTATTAAATGTGGTGGACTGGCGGTTAGCGCATATGAGAGAGAGAGAGAGAGAGAGAGAGAGAGAGAGTAGCAAAATTATTGGAATGGCCAAGGAAATCGGTCATTCTTTTCACTGCGTTGGCATTATTTAACTCTCTGCGGGGCATGGGGATTACTCTGCTGGGGTTTTCGGTACCTTGTAAAATGATTAGTCTTCGTCCAAGTCGTTAAGGTCGAAGGACGGCATATGTTTGCCTGAACTCGTCGAAACTCATGGTTACATAAAGTCGCAAACACTCTTTACTGCTTCGTAAGCAGCATTGATTCGTGTACGTTCCTCCATAGAGATACGCCGCCGCTCCTGCATCCGTGCCTCAAAACGTCGTGCATCCTCACCGTAGAGGATGGGGGTTTCTTTGATTGGTCTTGCCATAAATAAATACGTATTTAACATTGAATATTCGGGTGTAAAAGTACAAAAAATAATTCAAATTACCGCAGGAATTCTCCTAAATTATTGATGAAAGGGGGCATTTCTTGACCTCTTGACCTCTGTGTCCCCCTCATCATCCATAACAGTCACGGTTGTCATGATGTCACCATCGTGAACTTCAAGAATTTCTTGTGGGTCTGTCCGCAACTGTATGGATGGAAGGGAAAGGGAAGACAGAATTGTTGCAACAAGTCAAAGAGCGCCTTTTTGAAATAGCAAGTCACTACTTACAGAATGAGAAATAAGCCTTAGAGAGTTTATCGTCATAGCGGTTCTGAGCATACGCAGGGCCGTTGTAGAGGCGTGCGAACGTAGGCCAATCCTTTTTCTGCAAGGCAGCAAGCATAGACTTGTTGCCACGGATGAAGCGTACGCTGAGCAGTAACTGCCGACATTCAGACTGGATGGCCTGTGTGGTTACATGAAGGGGATAGGATGCATGTCGCAGGTTGTCGCACCTGTCGCCATCATCAGAACCAGTGATTAATAGGGAGCAAGAGATGTTGTATCAATCATATCTACCCATAATTACTGCTACAATAGAGCTACAGAACGATATGTCTGGGCTTATAGTGCGACAGCATGCGAGGGCGATGCTACAAGCGGTACGGTTGCTAAGTGCCTGTAAATCAGTTGTGCGCAAGTTGCGACAAGTGCGACATGAGGATTGCTTAAAACGGCAGTTCTTCTTGTTTTGTTTCGGTGGGTTCGTCATCAAGTGAGTCACTGAGGAATGTACTCAGGTTGATGCCGTAATGCTCGCAAACATCGGTATAGCAAAAGCAGAGAGGGCGGTCCTGCTCGGTGATGATCTTGCACTTGGGCTTTCCACCCTCCAACACATAGTTCTGCACAGGCTGGCCGTTGAAGTTGATGCGTTTGAACCGCTCGGCAGAGGTGGCCACGCCCAGAAACTCAGGAGAAATCTGAAGATAGTACTCTATAGACTCGTTGGGCAGGGTGCTGATATTCATCTCACGGCCAATCTTCTGATAGGCGTTGAGCGCTGTGTTCTTTCTGAGCATCAGTATCTGACGAGGCTCGCCAAACTCATAGCCATCCTTCATCTTGTTGGTCTTCAGGCGGTTCTTCGACTTGATGAGATAGTCCTTCTCGTTGATGAGTTCGCCCTTTTGCTGCGCACAGCTAATGAGGCTCCAGAAGTTGGTCACCTCGTCGGCACGGTTGCACAGCTTGTTTTGCCGGATCAGTCCGTCCATACAGAGGTCGAGCAGATGGTTATAGGTGAACGGGAATTCGATGCTTCCTTGTAGGGCAAGGTATGCCGATAGGGGGACAAGCCAGTTGTTCTCAATACGGTCTTTCAGTTCTGGATTCCACTTGGGATGTAAGGTGACATCAGTCTTTGCCTTTTCCCAGGCGAGTTCGAATCGCTCCGTGAACTTGTCGCGCAGACTCACGAGTTGGATGGTGATGTGCGTAGCACCATACATTCGCAGCTGCATCAACTCAGCAAAGCGTTCACGCTCCTGCTGGTTGTGGTGGTCGCGGTCGTAGGCCAGGAAGATGAGTCGCGTAAACAAGGCAATGTCGGCAGTCGGCATCTCCTGACCTGTGAGGATGATGCCAGAGTCCACCCTGGCCTGTTCGCGTTTCTTATCCTTGTCCATGTTCATACGACTGCGCCCGATGCATGCCCAGAGGTCTTTGAGCCATTCAATCTTCTTGGTGTCGATACCGTTCTTGTATTCGTCGATATGGACAAGGGCATTGCTGACGCTGGCTACGGCATCAGCCAGTGCGGGAATGGTGGCCGTCTCAATATTCTGAGGCTCGTTACCCACGACGAAGAAAGCCATCATCGTCTCAGCCAGTTCGGTCTTACCAGAACCCTTTGGGCCAAAGATGTTGAGGATAGGGAAAGAAGGTGACTTCTGCTTATAGACATCCTTGAAGAGCGTAGCCATATAGAAGCAGAGGCTGATAACCGCATTGTCGCCAAACACATCGACAATCTTGGTGAAATAGTCGTGTAAGGAGATATTGGAATAGGTCTGGTGGCGGAATTTGCGTTCATTGGAATACAGTTCCGTAGAGTCCTTGTAAATCTGCGACATGGCGGGAAGATAATAGTTGTGTTTCTCCAGCCTGACGATGCCCTTGTCATCTACAGGATGCCAGACACCATCTTCCAAGGCACCATTGCAGAAACAGTAAAAGCCCTGCTGTTGCCAACCAAGTTGTTTGATTTCCACGGCGGTTTCAGACACCTTGGCCAGATAGCGCATCAGTTGGATTTGTGAAGAGTCATCTGCCAGCCATGTATAGTTGCCTATACCGACAAGTTTCTGACGCAGTTTCTTGGAAGAGGTGAATTCCTCCATATTCAGCTCGATAATCTCTTTTTGTCCGTCGGAGTTGCATATCTCGAACAAGCGGATGGGATGAATATCATCCTTGACATGGAACAGGGGCTTCAGAGTGAAGTTAGACCATTGCTTCTCCTCTCCCTTCTGGTTATAGCCATAATAACAGCCATGCTGGACGGTAAAGCCAAAAGAACGGAGCATGTCAATGTCGCCCTCGTTGTTCTTCTCGGAGAGTTGCTTCTGCCGTTTCTTCATAGCGGTATTGAGAGCCTGGCGCCAGATGGTCTTGTTGCCGTCAATCCTCGCAAGAGCAGTGATGTATCGCTCCCGAATGGCTTCGTCCTTGATACAGAGGAGCAATTCACAAGTCTCGTCGATGGCTTTCTGTTTCTCCTCCGTCGTACCGTTCTTGTTGAACCGTTTCTCAAATGCCCATAATAGGAACTCGCGTTCCTCCAACTTGGCAAGATCGGCTTTGTCAGTGAAGAACTCATCAGGGTCTATCTTCTTTGGTTTTTCTACGCTGAGGTCATTGGGAATCTCCTTGACGCTGACGGTGAAGCCTTGGTGCATGGCGAGGGCTCCATTATGGATAACGTTACAAAAGCCTGCACCGAGTTCTTCCTTGTCTTTCGGAATATCTGAGTCTGGGATAAAGCAGAGCGTGCAATCCTGTAAACGATAGTCTTTCAGTTTCTGGAACTGATTGACTGTCCATGAGCCACCAAGGGAGGCTATGGCATTGAAGATACCAACTGACTGTAGCTTCATCACATCAGGTGCCCCCTCTACTAAGTAAAGCTTTCTGTCTCCCCGTGCTTTCTTGATGGCAGTGTCGATTCCAAAGATGGAACGGGACTTGCAATACAAATCGCTGTCGGCAGAATTGAGATACTTACAATCCGACTTGTCGTCTATCGCCCTTGCCGTGAATCCCTCGATATGGGAATATCTGTCACGGATGGGAATCATGATGCGGTTACGATAGACGCAGTAGACGGAGTGTGTCTTCTCACTCAGTTTCAGAATGCCCATTTCCTGCATCAGTTCCAAACTAAGGCCTTCTTTCTTTGCATAGTCGATAACGGATGTCCAATTGTCAGGAGCATAGCCGATATGCTTCTCCTTGCAATACTCTTCGTTCCATCTGCTGAGCATATATGCATTTGCTGACTTGGCATCTGGTGTTTCCTTCCCTATTTCCTGGCAGAAGAATGCGCAAAGCCTTTCATTGATAATGCGCATGGACTCCAGTTTCTTGTATCGCTCTTCCTCTTCGGGTGTGGACTGGAGATCTGATTCAGACAAGTCAATATGCAATTTCTCCTTCAGCAGTTTCTTGACAGCAAGGGGAAAAGTGAGACCGTCCTGTTCCATCACAAAGTTGATGACGTTGCCACCCTTGCCACATCCGAAACAGTGGTATAGGTTCTTGGCCGTGTCAATGTGGAACGAGGGTGTGTCCTCCTGATGGAAAGGGCAGCATCCTTTTGCGGTATGGCCTCTGAGCTGAAGCTTGACACCATAGTCAGATACCACTTCTGCCAGATCAACCTCGTCAAGAACCTTGTCTATGTATTTCTTATCAATCATAATAGAAAATCACTTTTGTATTATATAAGCGTTACTTTATATTATATAATGGTATAAGGATTAAAGGCTACTGAGTTCCTTCCTGTGTTCCTCCATGAAGGCTACTATCATAGCCGCTGCCAGAGCACGGATAGGGATGTTTCGCTCCGAGTTAGCACGAAGTTGCTCTATCTGTTTCTTAACCTCTGTGGGTAGCCATACAGCAGCACCTTGTCCTTTTACACCAGTATAGTCCTCCAGTCCTTCGGTGAACTTCTTCCAACCAACGGCATGCCAGTCGGACTTTTCCTTACGGAAGGCTGCAGCATTACCATTGGATTCAGCGTTTGCACCTGTTATCTTTGTGACACTCTCCGCAAGAGAGATTCCGTTGACGTTCTTTGAAAGCAACGGGTTTATAACTTTCTTCTGTACCATGTCTTATAGTTGATTGATGATTTCAATGATTCTGTCAAAAGCATGCTCAACGGCAGCATACTGGTATTTGTCAAGAGGGTAGAGTGTGGAGTATCGCTTGATGACCACGCTCTGCTTGATTCTCGGCGTGACCGTTCCAAGCCGGCCAAGAACAGAGATGGTTTCATCTCTCATTTCACGCTCATGTGCCTTGCCTTCTGTGGTGTTGATGCGGTTGGGCAGGAAAACCAAGCGGGCAGATGACTTCTGGCTGATGACGGAAACAAAGATGCCTGTCGCATCAATGGTATCTACATCGTAGGACATGGGAATGACAATAAGGTCGGCCATCGAATAGAGGATGGAGAGGTTATTGTCGTTGAGATTGCCAGGGCAGTCAGTCAATACAATGCCGTCATGTTCTTTATACTCATTCATAGCCGCTTTTACTATCGTACTATCAAGTGTATTGAGGCGGGTGATGGCCCAGGGCACAGTCTGCCCCGGGTCTGCTTCCACCTCACGCTCACGATGTCTGGACAAAGATGCCTGAATATCGGCATCCACGGCTACAACAGGGACTCCCTTCATAGAAAGGTACTCCGCAAAGTGGGCGCATAGCGTGGTCTTACCCACACCGCCCTTGATATTCGAGAAAAGAATAATTTTACTCATGAGATTATGATTTTATACTATACATTTATATACTACTACCGGAATCTTCATTGGTATTTCCTTTGCGTAGCTTCTGAATATCCTCTGCGCGATAGAATACCTTTCGGCCGATATTGATCTGCGGGAGGTATTTGTTGTTGTTCCAAAGCCAGAGAGTCGTAGAACTTACCGACAGCATCTTCATGACCTCGCTTTTTGGAATCAGTTCTTCTTGGTTGTCAACATTACTCTCAGCTTTTTGAGATTTTTCAGCCAGAAGTCGCTCAGAGAGTTCACGGGCAAAGGCAATGGCACCTTTCCCTGTTAGGGTGAGGGAGATGTGGTCACCGCCCTTAGAGATTGCAGACACGAGTCGCTTTGCAAACAACTCACTTTCTTCACTTGGTTCAAAGTAGCCAACCTGGTCGGCATCCTTTGCAAAAGCATTTGGTTTAATCATTCCTTATAATATTTAGAAGTTTATATTCGTTTGTGGGGAATGAGCGCATAAAAACGACTTGTCCCCGATTCGATTCATTTCAAATCGGGGGCAAAAGTACGAATTTTCTAAATACCGTCTAAGTGAATTAAATGCAGATGTTTGCGCTGTCAGTCAGAAGCGCAAATAACGCAAAGAACGCAATGCTATTTAAGCAACTCGTCCCTAAAAAACTTTAGTTCCTGAGTAAACCAGGAGTTCTCAATAACCAGTTTGCCTTTAGCATCTCTGTGATATAGCGTATGGAAATAATACTGGATATTTCTTGCCTTTACAAAAGCCAAATCCGGGAACTCCAAGGCCAGCGCTTCTCTATACTCTGTCATTTGCAGTCTATTACTTATGACGGGAGAGGTAGCTGGCGCAATAATGATATCCTTTAATACGATGAGTAGTAGGACAAGGTCATTGCCTGTTGACTTTTTCTTCAGCAGTTCATGGATGTTATTCAAGAGCTTTTCCTTGCTTTCCCTGTTGGGCACATTGATAATCTCAGACAGCGGCTTATATACCTTTGTGGGAAAAGTGATAGGTTCTGGTAGCTTCTCAATATCATCTGTTTTTCCGTCCTCTAACAGCAATACCTCATTGGGTAGAAGTTCGAACACTTCATTGTAGGGAAGTGTCTTCATTTCTGTTTTGAGATTCCAAAACCTATTCCAATCTTCTTTTGTGCGTACGCCAGCCTCCAAGCTCTTTTTCACAACATATTTGTTGGCGATATAATTCAATGGAAGTTTGAGAATGCCAAGTTTATAGCCAGGAATTGGGTTCTTAATCTTTGAATAGATCCATTCATAACTATGGTCAAAGTAGATCCAATAGAACAGAGCCATCAAGAAAGGCTCTGGGTCTGTGTAACCCATAGCATTGATCATTCTTTCTATGGTGTGGGAACGTTTGATGATGTCTGCCATCTCATGTGGAATTCTAACGTCATCTTCTACAACCAGACGGGGGACTCGGAACGACATCTGCTTGACTAGCGCAAAGAATACGTTCATGATACGCAACTCTTCTTGGCCTAAAAGACCAAGGAATCTATAATACTCCACTAAATTCTCTGACTGCCATTGCTTTAGGTCTGCCAGAAAATCTTTAAATGTATATTTGTTATCCATCTACAATCTTTTTCTTGTCTATTCAATAATCTCCCAAAAACCGCCTTTATCCGGACCAACTCGACGAAGGTATTTGCCGCGCATATAATCTATATTACGCATAATGGAATTAACGCTAATTCCAACAGCTTTTGCAAGTTCTACTACAGATATATATGGATTGTCTATCATTAGTTCAAGTATGGTAATGCGGTTTTCTGTCAACTTATCATGATTGCTGATAGCTTTTTCTATCAACTTTTCTATCAACCCTTGACGATTTGCATTTACCTTTACATCGTTTCCATTCACCTTTTCATTCACCTTTTCATCCACCTTTTGCCCATTTCCATTCACCTTGGCAACATTTACATTCACGTTTTCTGTGACCTTTGGCACGGTAATTTTCAAGATGAACTCGTCTGTTCTGAAGGATGGAGCATTTGCACCATTGGCCTCCTGTTCACGGCAGATACGATCAAAACCCTCGCCAAACTCCTTAACATAATGATATGCTTTGAGGAATGCAGCAATCTTAGGATTACGAGAAAAGTGGGTATGCCTGATGTTGTTTGGCTTCACCTGTCCGGGGAGTTTGCCTGGGGATTCAAATACTAACCGGTCATCGAACATTTTGATTTGAATCTCTGTACCCTTAATGTTGTAGGCTCTGTGGCAGCAAGCGTTGACCGTCATCTCTTGAATGACGAACTCTGGATAGTCACGCTTTGTCACAAATTGAGCATGCTGTCCCAGGAATGTATGCTCGCGAACCTGAGTCTCGATAAACTCAATCGTCTTCTTAACTTGATTCAGTATGGTTCCCTCAAAGATGACGTCCTTGATGACATTCATCTCTGCGCCAACTTTCTCGTCAACACCTTCATAGCGGATGAAACGGGTACGACTGCGAGGGAAGAAGTTCTGAGGGTTCTTTCCGAAAAGCAGAATGCAGGCTACGCTGACATCCTCTTCGCCTTTCTTGTTAGTCTTGACAAAACCGTTATTCTCTCGTAAGTATTCAAGTGGTGACCTACTGTAACCTACCAATTTGGCATATTCAGCAACGGCATCCATATTGATATCGTCAATGGTTGCGCCATATACAGCCGTATCTTCGTAGGAGCGTTCGCCTTTGTCGTACATCAGTTGCATCCGCTCTTCGAATGTCAGTTTGCGGCTCTTGTCACCCACACGGATATAGGCTTCATCAGCCTGATTTGTGTGAAGGAACTGGCTGGCAGGAATATCCATCAGCAGAATACGATCAGAATTGCCTTCATCGTTAGTGCATTCCATATAGCGACAAGTTACAGGAATAGTAGGATTGCAGAAATCAAATGGCACACGGAGCAGCTCGTTCAACTTAGCAGTATGTTGGTTAACACCCTCTATCTTTCTTGTCTTGTCTGATATGCCAATTGCCAACATACCACCATCGGCATTAGCCATCGCCACGATAGGGATAGCCAATGCCTTTGGATCTATCTGTATGCTTTTCAGGTCAAACGTCTGACCTTCTTTCCCTGCCCTTATTTCTTCTATTGTCATCATTTGCGTGCAAAGTTACAACAAAAACTTCAAATTACTATACCTTATTGTATAATAGTTAACGCTTAAATCTACTTATCCAATCATGTCAATAACATTTTTCAGTGTCTCGTCCTCAATTTTACGATAACGTTTGAATGCCTTGGAACCATCAACATGACCGGACATCTTACCAATCAAGTTGGGGTCGGAAACTTTAAAGTATGCATTGCCAACGAATGTGCGGCGAGCAAGGTGGCTTGCTGCAATTTCGTTAATAGGGCGGATTTCGTTCTCTCCTGTCAATGTGTTGCGTACTTCCACATTGCGTGTAATTCCTGACATGGTGAATATTGCCTTAATTGCGTCGTTATACTTTTGAGCAGAAATAAACGGGAACAGCCTTCCTTTTTTATCCATGCCTTTATATTTCTCTATCAGTTCTTTAGCTTTGTCGTGCAATGGAACACGAGCCTGAATGGGTTCGTCGCCCTCGTCTTTTGTCTTATGTGGGGTGTATACAAGAATTCCATTGTTGATATGCTGGGGAGTTAACTTAACAAGGTCACTAACTCGACATCCTATGAAACAGTGGAATACGAATATATCCCTACACATTACGATTGTCTGGATGGGCATCTTGCATTTCTTCTTGAAATCCTTATCCATAGTCTCCCATATTGCTTCAAGATTCGTATCTGCAATCTTATTACGTTCTTCTATTGTGATGTAAATCGGAGTTCCCACCTTAGCCGTACCTATCTTTACGCCGTCAAATGGCCTGTTGGTTGTTAATCCCTCTTCGTAGAAGAACAAGAAAAGAGATTTTAAGCGGGTTCGCATCTTGATAATGGTATTATCACCTCTTTCTTCAAGATAGTTGTGTCCCTTTTTGATGGCAGCAGGATACTCGTTAATGAGCTTCTTAAACAGTTCTGGATATTCGTCGGACAGTTTTTTCTCGTTACGAAGATAGTAGGTAAGATCTTCTATATCCTCTTTAGTAACTTTATCTATATCAAATTCATAATTACTCCTGTCAATATCCGTCGCCTTGACAAAGCCTTGATAACGTGCAATGGCTCTCGACAATACACGATAGACACGTGCATGCGACTCGGCAAGCTGTCGTTTTTCGATATACTCTTCTACAAGTTCAAAGAAGGAGCCTTTGTGTTGTGGCTTGATCTCATATTTCACTGGATTATGAAATTTGTCTATCACTAATTGAAGCCAATCACTCGTCATTTGAATATCTCTGTTTGCCTCGTATTTCTCGATAATAAATTTCTTCAATTCATCCAATTTGGCAGACTGCTCACGGTGATATCTGACTTCAGGTGTTTCAAGTCGTTGTTTTACAACAATAACACCGCTCTGTCGTAAGACGTAATGATGTTTGTCGGCTTTTTCTGTAGTGGAAGTAGTCAGGTTGCCAGGTATCTTCACTCCTAATTTTTCGGTTTTATCTCTGTCAATGTAATATTCGAAGAACTCTGGAGAGACAAAAATACCGCTTTTTGCCCTTGTATTAAACTTTGTACCTTGGAAGAAGCGGATGAGTACTTCGCACATCCCAGTTTCCTTTTGTACCTTGCTTGATATTCTTAGCTCTATCTGTGCCATAACAATTTGTTTTTTTTAACTCGTTTGCAAAGGTACAAAATAGATAGAACCGAACCAAACTTTTTGGCGTGTTTTTGGCGTGATAATTTAAAATTGGCGTGATTAGTTCGATAATTGTTAAAATTATATAATTATATAACGCGTTTATTTTCAGAGATTTACAAACATTTGAATTAGATAGAAATCGATAGGATTTAACGCTTTGTTGTCCGGGTACCCCAACAAGAAAATC